>CAMCSH010000065.1 GCA_945877655.1 Lentisphaera araneosa HTCC2155
GGGCAGACGGCGGGTGAGGAAATCGTCGCCGTGGGTGAGGCTGCCGCCGAGATGTCCCGTGACGCCGATCACAAGGAGAAGGGCGGCGAGATTCCCAAGTTGTGCCCATCGTGGTGCCTGGCGCCAGCAAAGCACGGTGCCGCTGATGATGAATAGCAGTGTGACGAGGCCGAAATTGCGATGCCAGAAAAGGGTTTGCGGCGATTCCGGCTGCCCCTGGCCGGCAAGGCTGAGCCCGGCGAGTACCGTCAGCAGCGCAGCACCAGCGGCAAAGAGGTAGAGGGCGGGCAGGGCGACGCGGGCGGCTTGGCCGCGCTCTGAGATCAATGACCAAGCTTCAATCATGGCGATTCCTGCGACTAATCCGATTGGCAAGTGCAAGAAGATGACATGAAAGGGACCGTAGGCATTCCATAAGCTGGTGAACATGATAATCCTCCAGATGGTTCGAGATTAATGGCAGTCATCGATTCGGCTCGAAATCCGAGCCGAATCGAGAGCCGATCGTCTTACTTGCCGCTCAGTTTCCCCAGATATTTATCGGGGTTCTTGTTGAATTTCGGGACGCAGGATTTGCAGCAGAATTTGATCTCCTGTCCCTGGTAGTTGATGACGACAGGATCGCCCATCTCGCCGAGCTTTTCGCCGGAAACGAGGCAGGTATCGAGCGGGTAGGGCTTGACGCCAGTAGCAGCAACGGCCGGAGACGGAGTGGCAGGGGCTTTGTCAGTGGCCGCAGCTTTTTGGTGATCGTGGTCCGCATGCTCAGCGTGTTCGGCGGAAGCCGTCGCCGAAGATTCATGGCAAGCGGAGGTGATGATGAGCGCAAAGGCCAAGGGGAGGATGGCGAGTTTCATGGCAGAATCTCCTAGGTTTTGAATTTGAATTGAGCGTTCAGATGATTTTGCAGCAGGGGCATTTCCCGGATGAGCGCGGGGAACTGCCGGAAGCGGAGCTATTGCAGGCCGCTAGACTGCCAAAGATGAGCAAGATGAGTAACAGCTTCATGAAGGCGTCTCCTGTGTTTGAAATCTAAGCATCTCCTTGGGCTTAGTTTACTGGTTGGTTTTTTCGCGCAGTTTCTTGAGGTACTTCTCCGGGTCCTTCTCGAATTTCTTGATGCAGGGCTTGCAGCAGAAAGTGATCTCCTGGTCGCCGTAGACCTTGGTGACGGGATCGCCCATCGAACCGAGTTCGTTGTCGGAGACGACACAGGATTTGAGCGTGTAGGGCTTGATGCTGCTGCTAACGCAGGCGCTGAGGCTGAGAAGGGTGGCAGCTAGGGCCAGTTGCAGGAGGAGCTTCATGATGTTTCCCTAGGGTTATTGAGGGTCGGGGTCGACGCAGGTCATGGAGCCTTGGCAATGGCTACAAGTATGTTCAAACTTGCCGGTTTTGAAGAAGTTTTCGGCGGCGCTGGTACAGTCTGGGCAGACCATGACTTTCTCACGGTGGTAGGAATGCATTTTCCCAGTCGTGGTTGAGACATTGACCCAGGTGGTCTGGCATTTGTCGCACATGACGGCTTTTTCTGAGTGCGGGGTGTGCGGCGCGTGCTGGCCGCCGCAGCCGGCGGCGATCCCGGCCAAAGCGCTGACGGCGAGAGTGATGAATGCGGAACGGGCGGGTTTCATGGGGGTCTCCTTGGGTTTGTTTTTCGGGGGGGGGCTCAAAAGGTGTAGGTAAGGCCGATGCCGAAATGGCGTTCGGAGTGATAGCCGAGGCGTAGTGACAGCGGCTTGGAGAGGCGCCAGACGAGGGCTTCCTCGTGTGAGAAATCCATCTCGGTGTCGTACTCGCCTTTGGCTTCGAGACTGAGGCGCTGGGTGAGCTGGAAACTCTTGCTCAATTCGAGGCGAGCCGCCGCTTCATTGTCAAGAGTGAGGCGGCAACGGATGAGGTAGGGGAAGCGGTGTTCGAGACCGAGGAAGGCTCGAGTCTGGCTGCGCTCCTCGTCCATCTCCATGCTCTCCATTTCCATCATCATGCGTTCATGACGGAAGCCGGCAAGAAAGGCGTCATTGGCGCCGAGGTAGCGGGCCCAGGTGAACTCGGCCATCAGATCCTCCCGGGCCTGCCAGGAGCTCTCCCACATCAGGCTGAGGCGCTGCTTCGAGTCCATCGCCATCACTTCGCCGCGTTCCTCGTTGCTGGCGAGGGTGAGGTTGCCGACAGAGTACCAGGGGTCGTCGTCGGCCTCGCCATAGTTGACCTTGCGGGGAGCACTGAGCGGAGCGTCGCGAGTGGAGAAAACACGAGCCATGCCCATCATCATGTGGTACAGAATGTGGCAATGGAAGAACCAGTCACCTTCTTCGTTGGCGAGGAATTCAACGCTCCGTTTGCCCATCGGCGGCAAGTCGAGGGTGTGCTTGAGCGGGGCGAAGTCGCCCTGGCCGTTGAGCAGGCGGAAGAAGTGACCGTGCAGGTGTAGGGGATGGTGCATCATGGTGTCGTTGATCAGCACCAGACGCAACACCTCGCCCTTCTTCACCGGGATGGTACCGTCTTCGGCCAGTGTCTTGCCGTTGAAGCTCCAGACATAGCGGGTCATGTCGCCGCTAAGGCGCAGGGTGATCTCGCGCACCGGCGTACCTGGCGGCAGGGCCGTGCTTTGCGCCGCCCGCAACAATGGGTAGGGCGCGAGGGCGCGACCGCCGGGACTGCCGTCAGTGAGCGGCGTCGAGGTGTCCGCCAAGGCGGCGTCGAGCATCGCCCCCATGCGGTAGAGATCGGGCTTGGCGACGGCAGGCAGTTCCTGGCGCGGGCCGTCGCCGAGGATTACTTCCGTCGAGCCCGAGCCGTCGACGGCGGTGGCGCGGACAACCCAGCTGCGCGCCAGGCCGGGAGGGATTCTCACTTCGACATCGTAGGTCTCGGCGATGGCATGGAAAAGACGCGGCACCGCGACCGGCCGGATGGGCTGGCCGTCAGCGGCGGTCAAGGTGAGCGGCCCGGTGGCGCTGTCGACGAAGAAATAAGTCGCCGATGAGGCGTTGATCAGACGCAGGCGGACCCGTTCGCCGGGCTTGGCGGCGAGTTGCTGGCGCGGCTTGCCATTGATCAGGAAAGCATCGTAAGCGACATCGGAGAGGTCCATCGGCGGCATGCGCTGCTTTTCGCGCTCGAAGTAGTCGGGAAGGGCTTGCTGACGCCAGGCGCCCCAGAGCGAGGGCATGGCATCTTTCTTGATCAGGTACCAGTCGTCGCCGCGCATCAGGGTGCGCATCACTTCGGCTCCGGATTCGCGAGTCCAGTCGGACATCATCACCACATAGTCGCGGTCAGGCGGCTTGAGCTCGGGAACCTTGGGTTCGATGACGATGGCACCGTAGACGCCGTCCTGCTCCTGCAGCGCGGTGTGCGAGTGGTACCAGTAGGTGCCGGCCTGCTTCAGGGTGAAGTTGAAGACATGGCTACCGCCGGCGGGGATCAGCGGCGTCGTCAGCTCCGGTACGCCGTCTTGGGTATTGGGGACGAGCAGGCCGTGCCAGTGGATCGAGGTCGAATCCTTGGGTAGGTGGTTTCGCACGGTGATGCGCACCCTTTCGCCTTCCTGGAAGTGCAGCACTGGACCGGGAAACCCTCCGTTGATGGTGAGGACAGCCGCGGGTTTGCCGGCAAGGATGGCCTGCCCTTCGGCGATCACCAATTCGTGATCACGAGGCGGCGACGCTTCGTCAGCAAACGAGCCGAGAGCCGCAAAGAAAAGCAAAAGCTGGAGAAGTCGGGACATAAAAAATCCTGATCTGGAAGTTGCGATTAAAGAGCTCAAGCTCCGCAGGGCAAGTGCGGAGTTGGCTTATCGCATCAGATCAGGAGAGTCGAAGACTGGAGCAGTACGCGGCGACCGGAAGAGTTGTAATCAGGCCTAGGGGGGGCTGGGCCACCAAAAAAGCTGTGGGTAAAGCGAGAAGTCAAGACAAAATCGGCCCCGGCGGTGAGATGCCCGATTATCCAGTGCTGCTGACTCGGAGGCATGTCACTGCTGAGCCACAGGCTCCCGTCAGTGACCGGCAACTGAATTTTAACGCAGCATTTTTGGGGCTCAGCCTGAATCCCGTTGCCAGCAGTCTTGTGGCAACAAGCTTTGACGGTCGCACAGCAGGACTTGGATTCTTGAGGGCAATTCGGGGAAAAACGCAAGGCGACGCAGTGCGGACAATAGAAGAATGACAAGCCCGCACCGGCCTGTGCCGCCAACACCTGAAAGGCGAGCAGCAAAGACAGAAGTCTCAAGAGATGTGGCGTTTTCTTCATGCCAAAGGGTAATGCCAATGTGCAGATTCCGCAAGTTGGAATTGAGAAAATTGAGTGTTTGCATCCTCCCCCGGGGGATATAGTGTCAGTGCCATGTCCACCCACACTTCACATCCCGACATCATCAAGCGGCTCAAGCGGGCCGATGGCCATCTCAAGAGCATCATCTCCATGATCGAAGAGGAGCGCGACTGCCTGCAGATCGCCCAGCAGCTCCAGGCGGTGGAGCGGGCCATCGGCAACGCCAAAAAGACCTTGGTGCGAGACCACATTGATCATTGCCTTGAGCACGCTGTCCGCAGCGGCGCCAAGGATGCCGAGACCATCCGCGAATTCAAAGAGATCACCAAGTACCTGTAAACCGAGGCCTTCTCCATGACTGACTTCTCCACCCTGCTGCAGCAGGGAGCCGGCAACGCCTGGCTGTTCATCCCCAGCGCCATTCTTCTCGGCGCCCTGCATGGCCTGGAGCCGGGACACTCCAAGACCATGATGGCTGCCTTCATCGTGGCTGTGCGCGGCACCGTCAAGCAGGCGATCCTGCTTGGGCTGGCGGCGACCGTGTCGCACACCGCTGTGGTCTGGGCCGTCGCCTTGCTCGGTCTCTATTTCGGCCGCACTTGGGACATGGAAGCCAACGAACCCTACTTCCAATTGGCCTCTGGCCTGCTCATCGTCGGCGTTGCCGCTTGGATGATGTGGCAGACATGGAAACAGCAGCGCCTCGCCGCGGCGGGGCATGATCACGATCACGAGCATCATCACGATGAAACCAAGCTGATCGACACTGGCCACGGCGTCCTCCGGCTGGAAATCTTCGAGGCCGGCGTGCCGCCGCGCTTCCGGATCTTTGCCGACGACAATCAGGGCTCCGTCTGGGCTGCTGATCAGATCAAAATCGACACCGAGCGGGCCGGTGGCGTCCGTCATTCCTTCAGCTTCGCCCAGCGCGACGGCTTTATCGAATCCGAGCAGGAGATTCCCGAGCCCCATGAGTTTGTCGCTCGCCTGCATCTGGGACATGGCGATCACAGTCACGCCTACGAGGTGGAATATGTCGAGGGCCATCACCATCACGCAGTCAAGGATTATGAAGGGCTGGATGTGGCGGCGCCGGGCTATCAGGATCCGCACGAGCTGGCCCATGCCAATGACATCCGCCATCGCTTCGCGAACCGGGAAGTGACGACCGGCCAGATCATCCTGTTCGGCCTGACTGGCGGTCTGATCCCGTGCCCGGCCTCCATCACCGTGCTGCTGCTCTGCCTGCAACTGAAGAAGATCGCTCTGGGAGCCACCCTGGTGCTGTGTTTCAGCCTGGGTCTGGCCTTGACCATGGTCACCTCCGGCATTCTGGCGGCGCTGAGCGTCAAGCACCTGTCGAAGCGATGGACCGGCTTTGGCGCTTTTGCGCGCAAGGCGCCGTACTTGTCGGGCGGCTTGATCCTTCTGGTTGGGCTCTATGTCGGCTGGCAAGGCTTGAGCAAGCTCATTTGAACCCTCCCCTGCCGGGGCGCCGTGGCCCCCTCCAGGCTAAGACTTGCGGCAGTAGCAATAGACGAATTGCTGGACCGTGCCGAAGGGGGTGTGATGCTCTTCCTTGTCGTGATGAACGAGGGTGAAGGGCGCGCCGAACTCAGCGTGTAGTTCGGCAGCGCTGTAGCGCTGGACCGGCAGACCGCTGCACTGAATGGGGCCGTCTTCGGCAAAGGTTGCGACGATGACATGGCCCCCCGGCTTGACGGAGCGCAGCACCGTCTGGACATAGGCTTGCCGTTCTTCCGGGGTAGTGAGGAAGTGGAAGACGGCGCGGTCGTGCCAGACATCGAAGGCGGAACACGGCAAGACGGCGGTGGTGATGTCCGACTCGAGCCAGTTCACCTGGGCGGCTTTGACGCCAAGCCGGGCTTGGGCCGCCGTCAGTGCCGCCGCCGACAGATCCAACACGGTGAGCGCCGAATAGCCGGCCGCCAGAAGGTCGTCAACGAGGGTCGAGGCGCCGCCACCGACATCGATGATGGCGCCATCTCGCGGGATGCCAGTCGCGGCGATCAAGTCCAAGGAGTGGCGGGCGTGTTCCTGAAACCAGCTGACCGCCGTCGTCGGCTTGCTGGCATAGATCTTTTCCCAGTGGGTTTTCGATGGCATGAGTGCCTCTCTTGGTCGAGGTTGAAGGTGAAGGTCTGTTTCAGCGCGCCTTGCCGTCACGGCACAACAGCCGCAGTGCGTTGCCCAGGACCAGCAGACTTGCTCCCATGTCGGCAAAAACCGCCATCCACATGGAGCCTTGGCCAGTCAAGGTGATGATCAGGAAGACCAGCTTGATGCCGAGCGCCACGATGATGTTCTGCAGCAGGATCAGGCGGGTCCGGCGCGACAGGCGGATGAAGCTTGCGATCTTGTTCAAATCGTCATCCATCAAGGCCACATCGGCAGTTTCGATGGCGGTGTCCGTGCCCGCAGCCCCCATGGCAAAACCGATGTCGGCACGCGCTAGGGCCGGGGCGTCGTTGATGCCGTCGCCAACCATGCCGACTTTGCCGCGCTGAGCATAATCGGCGACCGCACGCAGCTTGTCCTCGGGGAGTTGATCGCCCAGAGCTTCATCAATGCCGACCTCGGCGGCAATGGCGGCGGCGGTGTGCTGGTTGTCGCCAGTGAGCATGACGGTCTTGACGCCCAGGTCATGCAGTGCCTGAATCGCTGCCCGGCTGCCGGGTTTGACGGTGTCGGCCACGGCGAAGAGGAAGAGGACGCGGACCCCATCGGTGAGCAGGATCACTGTTTTCCCTTGCCTTTCGAGGCCGTCCAGCTGGGCTTCCAAAGCCGGAGTGCAGACTTGCAGTTCATGGATGAGGCGGTGATTGCCAAGCTGGTAGGCCCCGCCGCCGATGCTGCCTCGCACGCCCCGTCCCGGGATTGCGGCGAAGTCATCGACTTCGAGGAAGGCGATGGCGTTCTGCCTGCAGATCTCGGCAACGGCGTGAGAAACCGGGTGGTCGGACCTCTGCGCTAGGCTGCCAGCCACCTGGATCGCGTCGATTCCGGGCGGCGTCTCCAGCTGGATGACATCAGTCAAGACCGGCTTGCCATGGGTGATGGTGCCGGTCTTGTCGAAAGCCAGCCAAGTGAGTTTGTGGCCTTCTTCGAGAAAGTTGCCGCCTTTGATCAGAATGCCGTCCCGCGCGGCGGCAGCCAGGCCGCTGACGATGGTGACGGGGGTCGAGATGACCAAGGCGCAGGGACAGGCGATGACCATCAGCACCAGGGCGCGATAGATCCAGTCCTGCCAAGTGCCACCGAGAAGCAGAGGCGGCAGCACGGCGATCAGCAGGGCCAAGGCGAACACCGCCGGGGTGTAGATTCGGGCGAAGCGATCGATGAAACGCTGCGTCGGAGCGCGGACGCCTTGAGCCTCCTCCACCGCGTGAATGATCCGCGCCAAGGTCGAATGCGTGGCTTCCGCCGTGGCCCGGTACTCCAAGGAGCCCGACTGGTTGATGGTACCGGCAAAGACGCGGTCGCCCGGCGCCTTGTCGATCGGCAGGCTTTCGCCGGTGATCGGCGCCTGGTTGATGCTGGATTGACCCGCTGTCACCACTCCATCGAGAGCGAGGCGCTCCCCTGGTCTGACGCGCAGGGTCTGGCCGACAGTCACGGATTGAGCCGGCAGCTCCACCCATCGACCGTCCTCTTGCCGGACGGTCGCCAGTTCCGGGGAGAGTTGCATCAGTCCGCTGATGGCTTTGCGGGCTCGGTCCATCGACTTGGCTTCGATCAGCTCGGCGATGGTGAAGAGCACCATGACCATCGCGGCTTCCGGCCATTGCCCGAGCAGGGCCGCCCCGGTCACCGCCAGGCTCATCAGGGCGTTGATGTTGAGATTGCCATGGCGCAGGGCGATCCAGCCCTTCTGATAAGTGCCGAGGCCGCAAAAGGCGATGGCGGCGATGGCCAGCAGCGCCGAACTCCATCCGGGCAGGCCGGACCAGTGCAGCAATTCGGCGGCCAGGGCGGCAACGATCGCCAACGCCAGCGGCCACCAGGGCCTGCTGGCTTCCCGCGTTGCGGCCGGTGCCGAGACTTCGGTCATGAGTTCCGGCTCCATTCCCAGGTCGCGAATGGCCACTTGAACGCGGTCAAGCGCACCGTCCTGGTGGACGACGCTCAGCACCCGCGTCATCAGGTTGAACTCCATCGACTTGATCTCAGCCATGCCGCCGAGCTTGGTCCGGATCAAGCCCTCCTCGGTCGGGCAATCCATCTGATCAATGCGCAGCCGACTCAGGGTGCTGCCGCCGGGGACTTCGAGGGGACGCACGGGCGCGGCAGGAGGCGCGCAAGCGCCCTGGCAGGATTTGGATTTTGGAACTTCAGTCATGGGTATCATCCGTCATTTTTTACTAGGTCAGAATCTATGCTGAAATCCCGGCAATTTTGCCGGGATTTCAGAGCCGAATTCACTTCACTTCCGAGCCCCCCATCTCCCCCCACCTCGGGGTTTTTCCTAGGAAGTGGCACGGATCGTGAAAAACAGATCTCGGAGTGAGCGAAAAATGGAAAATTCGTGAATAGCTAGCCATCAGCAAGGCAATCTATCGAGGCATATGACTCTGAAGTCAAATGAATTTCGGAGTCAGACAGAATCGGCTTGAGATGTAGCCTTGAAGAGGGACGGGGAATCATCCTCTCCCGCAAAACCCCAGCCACCCAGGAGATCTTTCCCCATGAAAACCGGTCTTTTCCTCGCCGCTCTCGCCGCCCTATTTGTCCTGTCGTCCTGCTGCGGCGGCCATCACTGCCACTGATCTCTAGATACCCAGACTCACCGCTTGAAGTGAGGGCCCGGAATTTTTTCCGGGCTGTTGGATTTTTATCGGTCTTCCATCAGCGCGAGACCGAGAATGGCTTGCAGGCGGTTCTGGCGAGAGAGGAGCTCGCGTTCATCCGCAAGAACGGCGAGGCGAGCCTGACGGGAGCCGCGCTCGACTTCAAGTTGCCGCATCACGTCGATCACGCCGGCCTCGCGGTTTTCCCTTGCGTCTTCCTGGTTGGTCTTTGCCTGGGGCAGGCTCTGGCGTCCAGCTTCCAGCGCAGCGCGGGCAGCTCGTAGGCAGCGGGCTTGTGCTTCGGCCTCGCTGAGCAGTTCGCCAAGGCGGGTTTCGTAGTTGAGACGGAGGCGGTTCCGGTTCGCTTCGGCGATCGCGACACCTTGTTGATTGCGATCGAAAAGCGGCAGATCAATGCCGAGACTGAGGCCGAAGTCGGTCTTGTGTTCGCCGGCCATGCCGTCGACACTGGTGCCGATCCGCAAGTCGGGATATTGCAGGGCCACTTCGAGGCGGAGCTGGCGTTCTGCCACTTCGTATTCGGCCCGCAGGGTCGCCAATTCGGGATTATTGGCGGCGATCAAGCTCGGCCATTGGTCGCGTTTCGGCAGATCGGCAGGCGGCGGCGAAGGCGGCGTGGCGCGATCGAGAACGGCGAGGGGCAAGCCGGTCAAAAGTGCCAGTTCTCCGGCGGTTTCGGCGGCGGCGATTTCGGCCGTGGCGGCGGCGCGACGGAGTTCGCCGGCTTCGATCGCCTTGATACCGCTGTCGAGACGCGAGCCGATGCCTTTTTCGTTGGCGCGGCGCTCGGTGATCAAGGCCTCCTCGGCGGATTCGGCGAGCTCGCGTTTCAGGGTCGCCGTCTGGCGGGCAAGGGCGTGTTCGCGCCAGAGGCGTCGCAGCTCGAGCGCGACGCGGCGCTGAATCGCGACGGCCTTGATCCGCAGCGCTTCGGCGTTGGCGGCGTTGACTTCGTCCTGCAGGCCGAGGCGACCGTTGAGAGGGATGGTGAACATCAGGCTGCCGAAGGCGCCGATGCGGTCCAGGTGCTCGGTTCCGCTACCTCGGGAGATCGAGGGGGCCAGTTCCAGTTCGGGATTAGGCCAAGGGGTCTTGATTCCGGCAAGTTTGGCCGCGGCTTCATATTCGGCTTGCGCCCGCCGCAATTCCGGGGCATGCATTGAGGCGTAACGGGCGGCCTCGCGGAAGATTAGGACCTTCTCATCTAGCGGCGGGACCTGGCGTTTCTGCGTCGCCGCCAGCAGATCCTGGCTGATCAGGGGCTGCGCTTCGTAGCTGGCGCAAGAGGCGAGAAGAAGCAGAGCGAGGGGGGGCAGGTGTTTCATGGGGGACTCTCGCTTGAGATTGGATGACAAATATCGGTCCGATCCGACTGATCGAACCGATCGTTTCAGCGGCTTATTTCGCCGCCGCTTTGGCTTTGCAGCTGTCGCAATCGGGGTCGCTGCAATCGCCGGCAGCGGCCGGTTTGGCGGCAGGCGCAGCGCTGGTGCTGGCCGGGGCGCTGACGGCTGCGGCCGGCTTGCCGCCGATGGATGCGCGCTGTGCCGGCTTGCCGGCGACTTCCACTTCGACCCAGACGGCGTCGCCGGGCTGGGCTTTCGACGGCAGCTCAATGTCGAGGTGCTGTTCACCGGCCGTGAGTTTGCCGGAAGTCTTGGCCGAATAAGTGGCCTTCTCATCGCCGACCCAGATGCGGAGCGTGCCATCCGTGGCGCCGGCCGTGACATTGACATGGCCGTGGAAAGAGCCACTGGCGGGAAGCTTGGCCGGGCCTTCGACTTCGATCTTGATGCCACCGATATCGACGCTGCCGAGAACGACGCCTTCTTCATGGCCGCCGTGATCATGGCCGTCACCGTCGTGATGTTCCGCGGTGGTGGGAGCCTTGACGCCGTGATCATGGCCGTCACCGTCGTGATGTTCCGCAGTGCCGTGCGTGGGAGCTTGGGGCTTGGCTTCTTCCTTGCAAGAGCTGAGGATCAGGGCGAGGGCGGCGGGGAGGGCGAGGAGCTTCATGGCGAATCCTTGGGGTTTGTGGGGTTGTGCAATCTTCAATTTTCGATCTCAATGTCTCTTCTCTTGAATCTTGAATTCAAGACAAGGGGTCATCTCCCCCTTTACGCGACGGCACTGCATGCGGCCGGCGCGCGTAGAGCAAGTGGTAGGCGGCGGGGACAATGTAGCAGTTGAGGAGGGTGGAGGAGATCAGGCCGCCGATGACGACGACGGCGAGGGGGGCGAGCAATTCGGCCCCGGGCTCACCGAGGCGGAGAGCGAGGGGGATGAGGCCGAGGATGGCGGTTATCGCGGTCATCAGGATCGGCACCAGGCGTTCGGCGGAGCCGCGCCGCACTACTTCCTCGAAGGGGCGCCCTTCAGCGTTGAGGGTGGCGTAGTGGTTGGCGAGAAGGATGCCATTGCGCACCGCAATGCCGAAGAGCGTGACAAAACCGACCATCGACGAGATCGACAGCACCGGCGCCTCGTAGACAGATTGACCGAGCAGGCCCATTAGGTTGCCCCAGAGTCCCTGTCCCTGGACACAGAAGACCGCCAGGACGCCGCCGATCAAGGCGAGCGGCAGGTTGACCATGACGATTAGGGCTACCGGCAGCGAATTCAAGGCTGTGGCGAGCAGAAGCAGGACGCCGAGGGTGGTGACCGCGCCGATCACCAAGAGGGTGCGGCGGGCCGATTGCTGCGCCTCGAACTGGCCGCCGAGCTCGACCGTGAGCTTGTGCCTGGCCGCGATCGGCTCGACTTCTTTGCGGACTGCCGCGACCAGGTGTTCGAGGTTGGCGCCATCGGCGACGTTGACAGAGACCACCGCCTTGCGACGGCCGCTCTGGCGCTGGATCGCCATCGGCACGGCATCAAGCTGCACCTCGGCAACCTCGTCGAGACGAGCCTCGAGACGGCGTCCGTCGACTTCGGCGCCATGGAGAGGCAGGGCGCGGATCGACTCGATGTTCTGACGCTCCACCTCCGGCAGACGCAGAGTCATCTGATAAGTGCGGGGACCGTCGACGACTGCCGTTAGACCTTGTCCGGCAAAGGCCGCTTGGACTTGTTCGGCGACATGTCCGCGCGGGATGCCGAGACGGCTGGCGATGGCTTCGGCATTGTAGTCGATGCGGATTGAGCGGAGCAGCAACTCGCGTTCGCCGAGGACGTCACGGCTGCCGGGAACCGACTTGATCGCGCTCTCGGCTTCCTTCACCGCGGCACGCAGCGAGGGCAGGTCTTCGCCGTAGAAGTTGACCGCGATGTCGGCGCGGGCGCCGGAGAGGATTTCCGACAGCTGGTGGCCGATCGGGGCGCCGATGTTGGTGCGCAATCCCGGCGCATCGGCGAGGACCCTGTCGATATCATGCTTGGCCTTGCGCAGATCGGTGCCGGGCTTGAGGGAGAGGATGAACTCCGAGGTGTCGATGCCGTGGGCATGGACATCGCGTTCCGATCGGCCGGTGCGACGGACGCAAGTCTTGACGCCGTCGATCTCGGCCAGACGTTGACCGAGGCCGGTGACCAGACGTTGCGACTCGGCCAGCGAGGTGCCTGGCGGGGCGTAGGCGAAGACCATCAAGGTGCCCTCGTTGAAGGCAGGAAGGAAGTTGGCGCCAAAGCTCCGGGCCAGAAGAATGGCGGCGACCATCGCCAGCAGCGAGGCGCCGATGACGCTCTTGCGCCAGCGCAAGGCCCAGCTCAAAGTCGGAGCGTAAAGAGCCAGCAGCCAGCGGACCAGGAAGGTCTTTTTGTTTGCGTCCTCATGGCCTTTGCGAGGCAGCGTCATCCACAAGCGGGCGAGGGCCGGGACAACCGTGACCGCGACCACCAGGGAGGCGAAGGTGGCGACGATGTAGGTCAGGCCCATGGGAACGAAGAAGCGTCCTTCCAGGCCGGAGAGAAAGAGCAGCGGCACGAAGACGACGCAGATGATCAGGGTAGCGAAGAAGACCGAGGAACGGACTTCGTTGGAGGCGTCGAAGACCACTTTCCAGGGATGTCGCCGCTGATCTTCCGGCAAGCTCGAGTTCTCCCCTAGTCGTCGGTGAATGTTCTCGACATCGATGATCGCGTCGTCGACCAGGGCGCCGATGGCAATGGCGATGCCGCCGAGGGTCATGACGTTGATCGACAGGCCGAGGAAATCCATCACCAGCAGCGTGAAGGCGATCGACAGCGGCAGGGCGGTGAGGGTGATCAGGGTGGTGCGCAGATCTAGCAGGAAGAGGACGAGGATGGCGACCACCAGGATGACCGCGTCACGCAGGACATGGCGGACGTTGTCGAGCGAAGCGTTGATGAAGTCGGCCTGGCGGAAAAGACCGGTTTCCAAGCGGGTGCCGGCGGGCAGGGAGGACTTCGCTTGTTCGAGAGTTTTTTCCAGGGCTGCAGTGACCGCAAGGGTGTTGGTGCCGGGCGACTTCTTCACCGCCAGGACCACCGCCGCTTGCGAGCCGATGGCGGCGGCACCCCGGCTCGGGGCGGCGCCCAAGACGACATCGGCGACATCGGCGACCCGGATCGGCAGGCCCTTGTCCCAACGGATCACCGAAGCGCCGATATCGGCCGGCGATTTCACCTGGGCATGCTGGGTGATCGACAACTCTTCGCCGCGGACATCGGGAAGGTAACCGGCGGGGGCGTTCGACTGCGCCAGACCCGCGGCTGTGGCGAGCTCATCGAGATTGACCCCGAGGCGGCGCAAATCGGCCATCCGCGGCAGCACCTGGTATTCCGGCAGCTCGCCGCCGATGGCGACCACCTGGGCGACCCCGGGGACGGCGAGAAGCTGGCGGCGCAATTCGAATTCGGCAAAACCTCGCATCGCCCGTGGATCGGGATTGGCCTTGGCGTCAGCGGGCAGCAGCGCCAGCATCTGGATCTCGCCGATCAGACCGGCGATCGGCGCCAGTTCGACATGTGCTTCCACCGGTAATTCGGCGCGCGCCGTCGCCAAGGCTTCGGAAACCACTTGGCGCGCCCGGTAGATGTCCTGGCCCCAGTCGAATTCGACATAGACGAGCGACAGCGACAGGCTGGAGGAGGAGCGGACGCGGCGAACCCCCGGCAGGGCCGAACAGGCCGCCTCGACCGGCCGCGAGATGCGCTGCTCGACCGCAAGGGCATTCATGCCGCCGGCCTCGGTGAGGATGATCACCTGCGGCGCGTTGAGGTCCGGGAATACGTCGACCTTGTGATCCGGCAGGCGGATCAGCGACAGGCCGAGCAGCAGCAGGGCAAGAGCGATGACGATCGGGGCGCGCCGGATCGAGAAGGCAATGATGGCTTGTAGCATCTCAATGTCCCCCCTTTTCCGCTTCGTCGGCGTGGAGTTCGCCATTGGCGTGATAGTGATAGCCCGGAGGCGCCTGGGTGGTGTTGGCTGCGGCGGAGAGGTTGACTGCGTAAGCTCCTTTGGTGACGATCAAATCGCCGGGGCGGATGCCGGATTTGATTTCGACGAAGCCGGCGGCGGCCAAGCCAAGATCGGCGACGACGCGGCGGATCCGGGCGGGACTGGCGGGATCGCGACGAAAGAAGACCAGTTCATTGCCGTCGCGCACCAAGGCGCTGTCGGGAATGGCGAGGACTTCTTCGGTCGAGGCGAGGCCTTTGACGATCAGCTTGGCGGGGCTGCCGGGAATGAGATGGGCTGGCAGAGCTTGATCGGGGATACAGACCAGGTTGCGGGCACCGGTGAGGGGATCAGCGGCGGGGTCGAGGCGGAGCTTGCCGGGGAAGGAATGGCCGTCGTGGCACTGAATTTCCCCTAGAGCCTCAAGGTTGATGCCGCTGATTTGGTCGGGACGGGCGCTGACCCGCAGTTGCAACTTACGCTCGTTGCTGATGAAGGCGAGACTCTGGCCTTCGCTGACGAAGAGGCCGACGCCATCGCCTGCGCAATCGGGGCAGGCGCAGCTGGCTGCTGCGCTGCCGGCGGTATCGGTGCCGCTGAGCAGGCCGGCACTGGGGGCCATGAGGATCAATGAGCCGTCCTCCTGGATGCGTTCACGGCGACCGGCGAGACTGAGAACTTCATTCTCCACCGCCTTCACTCGGAGCACGAGGCTTTGGGCTTCGGCGCGGGCGCCTTCAAGCTCGGTGCTGAGGCGTGGTAAGGCAATTTCGCCTTCGGTGATTTGTTTCATCTCTTCGACCCAGCTGGCGCCGAGATGGCGGAGTTCGGCCCGGCGTTTCTGCCGCAGGGCTTGCAACTCTTTGGCTTCGTTGAGCAGGGCAGTGCAGAGCTTGACTTTGGCCTCGGCTTGCAGCGACTGTGTCCGGATATCAATTTCCTCATTCAACAGCGCAGTGACTTGCGGCGAACGCAAGGCAGCGATGCTGTCACCGCTTTTGACCTGGCTGAAGGGTTTCACCAGCCAGCGCAGATGGCCGCTGCTCGGCGCGCGGATCTCGATCCTGCCGCCGGGAGCGGGATCAAAGCGGCCAGGCAGCGCCAACACTTCATGAAGGCTGCGGCGTTCGACCGCGGCGAATTCGATGCCGAGGGTTTTCAGGGCCGCGGGGCTGAGCTCGACGGTGCCTGGCGGCAGCGCCGCAGCTTTTTTCTCGGCCTGAGCACTTTCTTTGGCTGGGATGACACTGGGTTTGCAACTGCCGAGAAAGAGGGCAGAAAGTAGCAAGGTGAGGCGTAACATAGGCGGGATTCCTGCAGGTTTGAAAAACGGGTTGAAGCCAAGGTCTGATGACCTTGGACGGCAAGACGATTTTCAAATCAACTGCTGAACGCCCGAGAGAAGACTGAGGTGGAAGTGTGGCGGCGAATCGATGCAACCTAAAAAGCAGGCATGTTCTTTTAAGCCGGACTCGTCGACGAGGAAGATGAGTGGTGGGCTAATGGTAAAAAGCGGCGAATGGAGCTGGAGCGAGCTGGAGTTGACGGTGTATTCATCGCCGGAAATCAGCTCATCAACACAATTGCTCTGCTCGCATTGGCTCGGGAGATCCTCATGAACAGAGTGCTGATGATCACAGCAGCAGTCGGAGCTCGACTCCAGCTCAGCTTGATGCCCCATCCACGACAGGTGCTGGTAGCCATCCTGGTGAGTGCAGCTGGTCCAGCTC
>CAMCSH010000066.1 GCA_945877655.1 Lentisphaera araneosa HTCC2155
AAGTGATCCGCCTGTCGAGCCCCTCACCGCAGGAAGACGACGATGAAACACTTCTACATCCCCACTGATCTCCATTGCGAGCCGCTGACCAGCACTCGCAGCCTCGCCGACTTCCCGGTCGCCAACCGCCGCCTCCGTGATTGGCAGAATGAACGCCTCGCTAGCCTCGGCAGCCGCGAAGTCGCCCAGCCCCATGACGCCGATTTTTTCCTCCAGGAAGGCGCCTGGATCTCCCTTGCCGATCTCAAGGCCGCCTTCACCCGCAGGCAGGCCTTGGTCTCCCCGAAAGGCGAGCTGATCGCCGCCTGGGTGTGGAACGACGGCTGCTTGCAAGGCGACGCCTTTGAAACCCGCGACAGCTTCGCCGTGCGCTTCCCCTGGGATCTGCTCCGCGTCAACGAGGAAATCATCGGCAATCTGAGCGAGGATCGCATCGACGGCGAGGTCCATCCGCTCGCCGTGGTCGAAGGCCGCCTCCATCTCGGCAAGGGCAGCCGCATCCTCCCCGGCGTCTTCATCGAAGGCAATGTCGTCATCGGCGAAAGCTGCAAGATCGGCCCCAACTGCTACCTCCGCGGCAGCACCAGCATCGGCGACAAATGCCACGTCGGCAACGCCGTCGAAATCAAGAACTCCATCCTCCTCAACGGCACCAGCGTCGGACACCTGACCTACCTCGGCGATTCGATTCTCGGCGCCAAAGTGAACTTCGGCGCCGGCACCATCACCTCGAACTTGCGCCACGACGGCGGCAACCACCGCTCATTGGTCAACAACGAGCTGGTCGACACCGGTCGCCGCAAGCTCGGCGTCATCATCGGCGACGGCGTTCACACCGGCATCAACACCTCCTTCTATCCCGGCCGCAAAATGGCTGCGAAGAGCTCCACCCTTCCCGGCGAAGTGGTGCGTAAAGATGTGCCGCCGCCGGCCGGTTGATCGCCATGCCAAAACAACTTCTTGTCCTGATGCTCGTCGTCAGCTCTTTCTTCTCATGTTGCACGCCGTCGACACCCAAGCCGATCCGGGTCTTGATCGTCGACGGTTTCGGCAACCACGATTGGCAGCGCACCAGCGCTTATGCCCGGGCGATCCTTGTCGCTTCGGGACGGATGGAAGTGAGCATCGAGACGGCGCCGATCGCGACTCCGGCCTACGCCTCTTGGTGCCCAGCTTTTGACCGCTACGATGTGGTGGTGCAGACCTGTAACGACATCAATCATTCCGGCCCTGCTTGGCCAGCGCCGGCGCAAGCGGCGTTTGAGCGCTTCGTCCACGACGGCGGCGGGGTCTTCATTCTGCACTCGGCCAACAACGCTTTTCAGTCCTGGCCAGAGTACAACCGGATCATCGGCCTCGGCTGGCGTCCGGCTTCCTACGGCTGGGCCCTGCGTCTGCGTGCCGACGGCAGCCTCGAGCGGATCCCGCCGGGCAGCGGCAAAGGCACCAGCCACGGCGCCCGCCAGGACCGAGTCATCCATCGCTGCAGCGAAGACCCCATCCATGCCGGCATGCCGCAGAGCTGGAAAACCCCTTTGATCGAGGTCTACACCCATGCCCGCGGCCCGGCCGAAAATCTGACCATTCATTCCTGGGCCGAAGAGCCCGAGACTGGCGAACATTGGCCGATCGAATGGAGCGTTCTCTACGGTCAAGGACGGGTCTACAACTCCACCTTCGGCCACGTCTGGCGCGACGAGCTCGATCCGGTGAATATGCGCTGCGCCGGCTTCCACAGCATCTTCATCCGCGCTGTGCAATGGCTGGCAAAAAAGCCGGTCGATTACCCCTTGACCGACTTCCCCACCGCCGATGCCGTCTCCCTGCGTCCCGTTACGAGTCTGAATCAGGATTGAGCTGTATCACTCGGGATTCTAATCTCCAGGCTTGGGAGTGAGGGAACGAGGGAGTTGGGCCCTGCAGCGCGTCCTTTGACCCTTTCAGGGTCCAGCATCATCACTCACCATGACCCGGGGTGTCGCCGATGCGGCTCAACCCCGGGCTAAAATCTCCGACCCGCTTCGGGGTCGAGCGGCAGTGAGCAGGAAACTCGTTCCATGGCGAAACTGCCTTCAGGCTTTTGTGCTCTTTGTGCCTTTTGTGGCCAGCGAGTTCGCCTTCTGTCAGGGCCTCAGCGCGGATAGCCCTGCCACAGCCATTCCAGGGCCTGCGGCAGGATCTGGGCGTTGGCGTTGCCGAGGCCGTGGCCGGAGTTCTGGCAGTAGAGGTACTGGTAGGGGTAGCCCTTGGCTTTCAGCACCGCCGCCATGCGGTGGTTCGCTTCGACCCAGTCATGTTTGCCGTCGCGCATGACATTGGGATTGAGGAGATCGCGATCGCCGACAGCCATCCAGATGCGCAACGGCTTGCGTTCGCTGCCGGGAATCAGCTTGTCGTGATAATTCCAAGCGCCGTCGGGCGTCTCGGGGTTGAAGGGCCATTGCTGGTTGACAAAGGTGCCGGACGTGGTCAAGACACGGTGGTAGAGCTCGGGGTGGGACCAGGCCATGGTCAGGGCCGCCGCGCCGCCGGAGCTGCAGCCCATGGAGGCGCGGCCTTCGGGGTCCTTGGTCAGCTTCACAGCGGCATTTTTCTCGACCAGGGGCAGCACCTCTTCTTCGATGAATTCGGCGTAGAGGCCGGACAGGGTGTCGTACTCCTTGCCGCGTTCATGACCCTGGGCATCGCCGCCGCCATGGGCGACGAGGATGGCGAGGCTCGCCGGGATCCGTTTTTGGGAGATCAGATTGTCGAGAATGGTGGACAGACGGGTGTCTGGATTGCCCATGCCGGGGCCGTCGTGGCAGACGATGAAAGGCGCGGCGCTGCCCGGGACATATTGCGCCGGAACGTAGACGCTGATGCAGCGCTGGTAGTCAATCGGGCGGGTGGCGACGATCAAGGTTTTTGGGTTCGCCGGATCGACCGTGCCAAAGGCGTCGCGGGCGATGCCCGGATTGAAGCGTTTGCAGTCTTTCGAAGCGAGGTTGAACTGCGTCCATTTGCCCTTCGGCACTTTGGCGTCGACTTTGGTCTCCGGCGCTGCGGCGTAATCGGGTCCGACGAGGAAATTGCCATTGGTGTCGAGCGGCACGCGGGCACCATCAAGGCGGGTGAATTCCGGGCTGCCGGGGGCGTCAAAAGGCCGGGTCGGAGGCGTCGGCCGCGCCGCTGGTTTGGCGGGAGCTGTGGGCGCTTCGGCGGCGAAGGCCGGCGTCTGCATGGCGAGGCCGGCGCAGAGGCCGAGAAGGGGGAGGGGAAGGGACCATTTCATCGGCGGAGCCTCGCGGGTTTTTGTATGGGGAGATTGGCACTCAGACGGGTTGAAGCAGCTTAGGTTCCCGCTTCCTCCTCTCCTGATTTCCTGGCCGGCAAGATGCCGGCGCACCCGTGTTCGGACGCCGTGACTCCCTCTCTCACCTCTCCCCAACTCCCTTGAAACAAGAGCCTGCGGCGCTTCGTCATTCCTGACAAGTCGCCGTCAGTGGCGATGGCAAATTCGGGCCAAATTCCCGCCGCCCCTGCCGAGGCGGAAAGTTATAAGGGATCTACCTTAGCCAGCGCTTGACGGCCCGGCCGTCGCCGAACTTTTTCCAATGACCAGAAACACCAGACAGGAGAAGAAATCATGAAGTACTTCACCAAAGACCACGAATGGGTCGAGCTCAACGGCAGCGTCGCCACCATCGGCATTTCGGTCCACGCCGCCGCTGAACTCGGCGACATCACCTTCGTCGAAATCCCCGCCGCCGGCAAAGTCGTCGCCAAGTCCGGCGTCGTCTCCGTCGTCGAATCGGTCAAAGCCGCTTCCGACATCTATTGCCCCGTCGCCGGCACCGTCAGCGAAGGCAACGCCGAGCTCGACACCAAGCCCGAATTGATCAACGAAGACGCCGAAGGCGCCGGTTGGATCTGCAAGCTCTCCGGCGTCAACGCCGCCGACCTGACTGGTCTGATGGACGCAGCCGCCTACAAGACCTTCCTCGGCTGATAATGGCTCACCCCATTCCCGACGCGGCGGCTTTGGCGGAATTCGCCGGCCGCCGCGCCGCCTTGTCAGAGGCGGCAGGCGAGGCCATCCTCCTCGTCCCCTCGGCCTATGTGCACCTGCGCAACGTCGACACCTCTTTCCCCTTCTTCCAGGAATCGGATTTCCGCTACCTCTGCGGCTTCCCCGAGCCCGATTCGCTCCTCGTCATCGACCCGCTCACCCGCCAGTCCATCCTTTTTGTCCCGCCCAAGGATCCTGAACGGGAACTCTGGGACGGCCTCCGCTTCGGCTCCGCCGGGGCCAAGGAATTCTTCGGCGTCGACGCCGCCTTCGACAGCGATGATCTCGGCAAAGAGCTGCCGCGCCTCCTGCAGGGCCGCAGCGTCATGTACACTCCTCCTCCCGCCGATCACCCGCTCAAGGCCGCCATCGACAGCGCCGTCGCCGCCCAGGCCAAAGGGCTGGTGCCCGACCTCCGCCCCGCCACCGTCGCCCGCCTCCGCCGCTTCAAATCGCCGCGCGAACTCGGCTTCATGCGCCGCGCCGCAGCCATCTCCGCCGCCGCCCACGTCGCCGCCATGCGCGCCGGCCGCAAGGCCACCCACGAATATCAGATCGAAGCCGCCTACTGCTTCTCCTGCCTGCAAGCCGGTGCCCGCCACCAGGCCTACGACGCCATCGTCGCGACCGGCGCCAACGCCTGCTGCCTGCACTATCAGGACAACAACGCCCCCATCGCCCCCGGCGATCTCATCCTCATCGACGCCGGCTGCGAAGTCGAGGGCTACGCCTCCGACATCACCCGCACCTGGCCGGTCTCCGGCCGCTTCACCGGTCCGGCCCGCGAGCTCTACTCACTCTGCCTGCAAGTGCAGAAGGACGCCATCGCCCGCCTCCGCCCCGGCATCGGTATGCGCCAGGCGCACATCGCCACCAGCCGCGACCTTGCCGAAGGCCTGCGCCAGCTCGGTCTGCTCAGCGGCAGCGTCGACGAGATCATGGAGAAGAAGCAGCTCAGCCGCTTCTACCCGCACGGCACCAGCCACCACCTCGGCCTCGACGTGCACGACGTCTACCGCCTGCCGCGTGACCCCAAGATCGACGCCCCGCTCGAAGCTGGCATGGTGATCACGGTCGAACCGGGCCTCTACGTCCAGTCGCACGATCTCCTCGCCCCCGCCGCATTTCGCGGTATCGGCGTCCGCATCGAAGACGACATCTTGATCACCGCCGACGGCCATGAAATCCTCAGCGCCGCCTGCCCGAAAGAAATCGCCGAACTCGAATCCATCCTCCAGGAATCCTGATCATGCCCCGCCTCTTTCTCCTCCTGCTGCTCTCCTTCCTCCTCAGCGCCAGCGCCGAAGACGAATGCGTCAACGCCAAGGAGAAACGGGTTACCATGATGATTTCCGAAGATCCGCCTTCGCTCGACACCATGAACGAGGTCACCGGTCCCGGCCAGTTCGTCCAAGGCCACGTCTTCGAAGGCTTGATGAGGATTGACAAGAATCAACAGCTCTGCCCCGGCGTCGCCGAGAAACACGTGTGGCTGCCGGGCAATCTCGGACTGCGCTTCACCCTCCGCAAAGACGCGAAATGGAGCGACGGCAAAGCGGTCACCGCGCACGACTTCGTCTTCGCCTGGCAGCAAGGTGTTTCGCCGGTCAAGTCCAACCCCTATGTCTTCATCATGTATTACCTGAAAAATGCCGAGAAAATCAACCTGAAAAAGCTCTCGGTCGACGAGCTCGGCGTCAAGGCGATCGACGACTACACCCTCGAAGTGCAGCTCGAAAAGCCCTGCCCCTTCTTCCTCAACCTCACCACCTTCGTCTCCTACATGCCTTGCCGCCAAGACTTCTTCACCCAGCAAGTCGTCCTCAACGATGACAAGACCAGCTACAAGACGATGAAGTACGCCAGCGAGCCGGAAAACCTCCTCAGCAACGGCCCTTTCAAGCTCACAAAATGGGAGAAGCGCACCCGCTTGACCCTGGAGAAAAATGTCAACTACTGGAACCGCGACAAGATCCGCCTGAACACCATTGTCATCAAAGTCATCGGCGACCAACGCACCGCCTTCGACCTTTTCCGCAGCAAGCAACTGGCCTCCTGCACACTGACCGACGAGACGATGAAAAAGGCCTTGGAAACCAGGACGCCCCTCTCCACCTATGCCGACGGCGGCTTCTCTTACATCGAGTTCAATCACCGCAAGGAACGCCCCGACGACGCGACCAAACTCATGCTCGGTCGCAACGACAATTTCCGCAAGGCGATCACCCTCGCCATCCCCACCAGCGACATCGTCAACCGCGTCATCGGCATCCCCGGATTCATCCTCGGCAATTCGATCATCCCCCACTGCATCTCCGGTAAAAAACTCAGCTGGCCGGAAGAACACCCCCTGCCTGTCCTCAAGCCCAACGCCAAACTGGCGCGTGAATACCTCGAAAAAGCCCGGCTCGAATTGAAGCTGGAAAAATTCCCCAGCGTCGACCTTCTCATCACCGACGATCCGCGCACCCTGCCGCAAGGCGAATATCTGCAGTACATACTCGCCAAGAACCTCGGACTGAAGATCAACCTCGACATCCAGACCTTCAAACACCGCTTGAAAAAGCAGGCCGAAGGTAGCTTCGACATGGCCATGACCAACTGGGGCCCGGATTACGACGACCCGATGACTTACGCCGACCTGATGACCTCGAGCAACGAGAACAATCGCGGCAAATACAGCTCGCCGGAGTACGACAAGATCATCGCCGACGCCCAGAATTGCGCTGACCCGATCCTCCGCAATCAGCTCTTCGAACAAGCTCAGAAACACATCCGCGACCACGCCGTCATCGTCCCCATCTTCGAGCGCGCCACCGTCTATGTCGCCCACAAGCAGCTCAAAGGCATGACCCGCACCTGCCTCGGCGCCGACCCCTGTCTCATTCACGCCTGGATCGAAGAAGCCGGCAAATAAGGAATCCCCTCATGAACTCAGCCTGGAAATGGATCGCCGGAAAATCCCTCGGCGCCTACATCATCAAGCGCCTCCTCGCTGGTCTGGTGACGGTGTATTTCATCGTCACCGGCACCTTCTTCGCCATGCACGCCTCGCCCGGCAACCCGCTCAGCAGCGAGAAGAAGATCAGCGAAGCCGCGATGGCCAACCTCAAGGAGAAATACGGCCTCGACAAGTCGCTCGGCGAGCAGTATGTCATCTATCTGAAAAACCTCTGCCGC
The DNA here is from genome assembly GCA_945877655.1 of Lentisphaera araneosa HTCC2155. Classification (GTDB taxonomy): domain Bacteria; phylum Verrucomicrobiota; class Lentisphaeria; order Lentisphaerales; family Lentisphaeraceae; genus CAMCSH01. Next base: position 7,232 of record CAMCSH010000066.1, read on the forward strand.
GGCGACCTCGGCATCTCCTTCGTCGAGAAGGAGACTACGGTCAACTCGATCATCAAAGACACCTTCCCGGTCTCCGCCTGGCTTGGCATCATGGCGATGATCTGGGCCACCCTCGGCGGGGTCCTCTGGGGCGCTCTCACCGCGCTCAACCGCAACCGCTGGCCCGACACCGTGATCATGTTGTTGGTCATCCTCGGCATCTCGGTCCCCGGCTTCGTCTTCGCCTCGCTGATCCAGATGAGCATGGTCAACATCAATGAAGCCTACCATTGGCAGCTGCCGATCATCGCTCAATCCGGCAGCCTTTTGAGCATGACGCCGAGCCTTCTCGTCCCTTCGATGATGCTCGGCATCGGCACCATGGCCTTCATGACCCGCCTGATGCGCTCGTCGATGTTGGAAGTGATCAACTCCGACTACATCCGCACCGCCCGCGCCAAGGGTCTGCCGCCCCTGCGCATCTTCCTCTCGCACCAGTTGCGCAACGCCGTCCTGCCGCTGATCACCGTCCTCGGTCCCTCGATCGCCGCCGTCACCACCGGCTCCTTCGTCATCGAGAAGATCTTCAACATCCCCGGCCTCGGCAAGTATTTCGTCAGCTCAGTGCAACAGTCGGACTACACCGTGATCATGGGCACCACTGTCTTCTACGGCGCCTTCCTGGTTCTGATGGTTCTCGTCGTCGACATCCTCTACGGCTTCATCGACCCGCGCATCCGCGTCCAAGGTTGATTTTCACAAAGGCGTGAACAAGGTTGAAAGGTTGAAAGGTTGAAAGGTTGAAAGGTTGAAAGGTGAGCTCATGAATACTAACAACAAGCAAAGCGGCGGCAAGGAAATGCGATTGAAGCATCAAACGACCTTTGCAAGTCACTCCAATCCTAACGCCCCTGCTATTGCAGCTAGGCCTTTCAACCTTTCAACCTTTCAACCCCGTTGTTTCTTAGCCTTTCAACCTTTTAACCTTTCAACCCGGTTCCTGTGTTTTCTCCTCCTCCTCTTCTGCCTCAGCCCCCTGTCCCGGGCGGCCCTGCCCGAGCCCGAAACCATCCGGCACAGTCCACAAGGCCCCGCCGCCAGACCCCTGCCCGGTGGCGCCCTCGCCCTCGACTGCCCCTTCTCCAAGGTGACCGATAAACGCCTGTGGTGGGATTTCCCCTGTCAACTCGACCTCGCCGAAGCCCGCGGCCTGCGCCTCTATTTCCGCTGCCACGACGCCAGCCCCGCCGCCTACATCTCGATCTACTTCCAAAGCAAACTCGGCTGGTACTGCATCGATCTGAGCCCGAAAAGCAGCGACGAGGTCAGCTCGCTCGACCTCGACAAAGCCTTCACCACCCTCGATGGCAAGGTCAGCGGCTGGAGCTCGATCAGCAAGATCCGCATCGCCGTCTGGCGCGGCGAAGCCCGCGATTGCAGTTTCGAAGTGCATGGTCTCCTGCCCCTCGCCCCGGAAGAAGCCATCCCGGTCCTGCGCAGCACCGGCCTCGCCGCAGGCCAGGCGCCACTCGCCGCCGAGGAAGCCCGCGTCTCCGCCAGCTCCGCCGCCTTGATCTGCAAGGACCTGACCAACGCCTCCAGCGCTCCCTTCCTCCTCGATGACATCGACATCGCCCGCCTCGATGTCCGCCGCCATCGCCTCCTCATCCTCCCTTACAACCCACAGCTGCCGCGGCCCGTGCTCGACCAGATCCTCAAGTTCCAGAACGATGGCGGCAAGGTTTTGACCTTCTACCTGCTGCCCTTTGAGCTCGGCAAAGCCCAGGGCTTCAAAGTCGCCGGCATGCTCCGCGCCAAGGAACTGCCCCAGGGGATCGGCGGCTTCCGTCTCGAGCCCGAGGCCCTACCCACCCATGTCCGCGCCGTCACCCAGAAATCCTCCCTCGCCGCCCTCGGTGAAGCCTCCGGTGACGCCATCGTCGCCGCCAAGTGGTGCGACCCGCAGGGCACCAGTCTCGAGCATCCCGCTCTGCTGGTCTCCCCCGGCGGCGCCTGGATGACTCACATCTACCTCGGCCAGGATGGACGCGGCCCCGACTTCCTTCTCGGCCTGATCAGCCGCTTCGCCCCCGAAGCTCAGGCCCGCGCCGCCTCGCGCCGCCTCGACGCCCTCGGCCAACGCCTGGGCTATGCCGACCTCAGCAGCGCCAATGCCGAACTCGCCAAGCTCTGCACCGGACCCGAAGCCGCCGTCTCACTCGACAACGCCCTCCTCCTCGAAAAACGCGCCCGCAGCCACCTCGTCGCCGGACGCTACCTGCAGGCCCATTCCGCCGCCGCCGACTGCCGCCAAGCCCTCGAAAAAGCCTGGTGCCTCAGCCGTAAAGCCGTCCCCGGCGAATTCCGCGGCCTGTGGATCCACGACGGCTCCGGACTCGCCGGCAACAGCTGGCCGCAAATCGCCAGCAAAGCCAGCCGCAGCGGCTTCAGCGACCTCATCGTCAACCTTGCCGCCGGACCCGAAGCCTGGTTCCCGGCCAACGGCCTGCTCCTCCGTCCCGAAGCCCGCCAGACCGACCAGCTCGCCGCCGCCCGCGACGCCTGCCAGAAGAACAATCTCAAGCTCCATTGCTGGATCACCTGTTTCGAACTCCGCCGCTGCAAAGACGCCGCTTTCGTCGAACACATGAAAGACACCGGACGCCTCCTCGTCCGCCGCGACGGTCGGGTCGACTCGGACTGGCTCTGCCCCTCGCAGAACGCCAACCGCAGCTTCATCATCCAGACCGCCGAAGCCGCCGCCGCCGCCGGGGTCGACGGTATCCAGCTCGACTACATCCGCCATCAAGGCCCCGACGCCTGTTTCTGCCCCTCCTGCCGCGCCGCCTTCGCCGCCAAAGAGGGCAAGGTCTGGCCCGAGCTCGGCAAGGCCCTCGCCGCCGATCCGGAGCTGCTCAAACGCTGGAACCAGCAGCGCCGCGACCTGATCACCGAACTGGTTCGCGACGTCCGCAATCGCCTCAAAAAGACCCCCAAGGTCTTGCTCTCCGCCGCGGTCTTCGACAACCCCGAAGGCATGCGCGACACCATCGCCCAGGACTGGCCGCGCTGGGCCAAGGAAGGTCTGGTCGACTTCCTCTGCCCGATGAACTACATGGACAGCACCGAAGCCTTCGCCGCTACCGTCGCACGCCAGCAGCACATCCTCGCCGGCACTCAGTGCCAACTCCACCCCGGCATCGGCGCCTCCAGCCGCGGCCTCGACCCGATCAGCGTCATCTCCCAGATCGAAGCCAGCCGCAACCAAGGCTGCCCCGGCTTCACCCTCTTCTCCCTCACCACCAGCACCGAGAAAAACCTCTTCCCCCTCCTCGGCCTCGGCATCACACGCCCCCCAGGCCCGCCCCGCGCCCTGCCTCTTCCCAGCCCGGATCCGATCTGGGAGTAAGGCCACTTCTTCTCGCGTCACGAAGCGCCGCGGAGTCAGCACCGCTTGAATCCCCTAAAACCCCTACAACCCCCCAGTTCAAACCATGCAAGACTTCCTCATGCGCGGCCTGATCCCTGAGATCGGCGTCCGGATCACCTTCGCCGATGTCACCGCCCTCTGCAATGACATCCTGATCAAGCACAACTGCGACCCCCTCAGCGGCTACATTCTGTGCCGTGGCCTCGCCGCCGGAGCCCTCGAAATTCCCCTCCTCGATGAAGGCGAACGCTGCAGCATCACCTGGAACTACCAAGGCCCGATCCGCCGCGTCGTCGTCGACTTCAGCGCCGACGGCGAACTCCGCGGCTACACCGGCGCCAAGGAGCTGGTCGGCAAGGTCGAAACCATCGCCCAGGCCTACGGTGACGAAGATGGCCAGCTCAGCATTGTCCGCAGCCGCGACGAACGCCAAGTCGGTTCCTCCCGTTGTGCAGGCAAACTGCTGGAAGTGGTCGACGACCTCGCCTACTTCCACTCGGTGTCGGAACAGATCGAGACCGACATCTGCGTCTCGCTGCGTTTCAATCCCGACCCCAACTTCCCGGTCAGTCTCTGCCGCGGCATCCTCCTGCAAGCCCTGCCCGACTGCGATCACGAGAAGCTCGGTCTCTTGCGCGACGCCCTCCGCCGTCCCGAAGCCCAGGCCATTCTCGATGAAACGGGGGTCAGCACCGACACCCTTTTCGAGCGCCTGCTGCACCTGATCCTGAGCACCTGCCCCGGCACCAGCTACCAGCTCTTCCCCTCCGTCGCGCCGCGTTTCCAATGTCGCTGCAGCGAGGGCAAAACCCTCGACATGCTCGCCAGCCTGCCGCCCGAAGAAGTCGCCGCCATCAAGGCCGAAGGCAAGCCCCTGCGCATCTCCTGCGCCTTCTGCTCCCACATCTACAGCATCGAGCCCGACCGCCTGCGCGGATGAGCCCTGCGCGCAGCGCCTTGGACTGCGGCAAGGATTGCCGCCTTCAAATGGCGGCGGAGCCGCGTTCTCTGTGGTTGCAAAGGTCGCTCCGCTCCTGAACCAAGGCGGCGACAATCGCCGCAGTCCAAGGCGCTGCGCGCAAAACGCGCCCAAACCTTGCTTTCCGCCAGCTCCGGATTTATGCTTGGTACCTTCTGTTTTACCCCGAAGGGGTTGCATCTCAAAGCCCAGGGTTGCGCCGAGGAACGAGGCGCTACCCTGGGGACTGCCAATGTCCTCGTACCCCAACGGGGTTTCATCCCGCTTGCGCTCCCCAAGCTCACGGAGCGAGCCGAAAACCCGTTGGGGTTGAGCCGCCAGCCATCGGCATCGCCAGTGCTCATTTCGGCGCTTCCCCGAGAGGATGTTTTTCCGGCAATTCGCCCAAGCCGAAGTGAACGGTTGTGGAATTCACCTTGCTGTCGAACTCCAGGCAGGCGCCGCGTCCCTCGCCGAAGACTTCGTATTTCATTGGCTTGCCATCAGCGTCTTCTTTGGGGAGATCCAGGCCGCTGAGATCGAGCGGATAACGACCGGTTTTGCGCTTGATCAGTTCGAGAGCCAGGCCGAGGCGGAGCTGACGGATCTTGGCGGCTTCGATCTGCCATTTTTTCTCGTAGGATCCCAAATCCCAATGAGATCAATCCTTTCCCCATGTAACTGTGGAAGTCCCGCTTCAGTGTGTATTCAGGATCTGACATTGCGTCGTCAAAATCGTTGAAAGTCCCGAGGCCATCGTAGTACCGGAAGCCGGTATGAAGTAAAAAATAGATAGGACCTGGAATAAACCCATTTTCAGAGCTGGAATACTTGGGTGAGGCTTGAATGACTTCAATAAACCACACGCGGTGATTGGCAAGCATTTGCTGCCAACTCGTCGACCACGCCTTCATGTTTTGTGCGGCTTGCTGCAATTCCTCTAGCTCCTTAACGGTCAGGTGCGTGCATAAAAAGTTCAGATGGGAAACCACGTTCCCTGTCATGGCAACATGAGCCTTGCTGCCTTCGAAGGAATAACTGGAGTTCAGTATTTGCGGAGAGCTCAAGAGCATCAAGCGACAGCGTCGAGCTTTCTCGCGATCATCAGTCACGAGAAAATAGGCGCTCAAATCGGCCAAGAGGCAGGCCGTATCTCGGCTGCATCCCAGCGGTTCTCGGATATCCATGGCCGGGAATTTGTACTCAAGGCTGAAGAGGAAATGCGGTTTCGATAAGGCGGCTTCCAGACGATCTATGAGATCTGGCTGAGCTCGTAAAAGCTGCGAAAGATCATGCACTTGCGGCTTCGCATATCTGCAGGCAGAGAGCTTGTCGGACTCCTCACGACTAAGATGGGATGAGCTTGGAGATTGCGGCTCCGGCGCAGGGCTGTTTTGCCCCGCCTTGATCCGGGCGGATTCAGTTTGGATGAGATCTTGCATCTCAAGAAAAGTGAGATTGGGACTATTGAGCGCGCCACTGTGTTTCCAAGCCTGATACGCGCCGATATCCCTCCAGATCGCCTCGAGCAGCGGCGCCCCGTTTTCCTCTGGAGGCACCGGCTTCGGCGCCAGATCGGCAGCGCACACCGGCTCGCCGTGGGCCTTGAACTCGGCGACGCGACGCTCAAAGGCCCAGCGCCAGGGCAGGCCGAGGATGAAGACGGCGACGAAAAGCCAGACGCCGAGGAAGGCGGAGATCCACAAGAAGAGTTTTTTGCGGGTAGACATCGCCTTACAGCGACACCACTTTGGTGATCAGTTTGTCGCGGTGAAGCACCTCGCGGGAGCCGTCTTTGCTGAGGGTGCTGATCGCCGATCCATTGCAGATCAGCAAAGTCCCGCCGGGAAGCAGGTCGAAGGACATGACGCCGCTGTCGATGACGTCTTTTTTGCCGTCCGGGCTGAGCCGGATGAGCTCCCAAGTTTTGGGCACCAGGGGCTGCTCTCCAGGCGCTCCTTGTTTCGACTGCTGCGCCTTTTCGACGTCGAGCAGGCGGCCGTAGAGCACCATGCGCTTGAGATCGGCATTGCGCGTGCCGCCCGGCGCCTGACGGCTGTTGGCGAGGGCTTTGCCGGTGAAGAGTTTCGAGAAGACGTCGAAGAAGCAGAAAATGGCGCGGAGGAAGCGGTAAGGGAAGCAGATGATGTCGAGCATGAAGGTGCTGAAAGAAGCGCGGCGCTGGGTCGGATCTTCGTAGGGGCGGCGAATGCAGTAGAGATTGCCAGCTTCGTCCATCCGGGGCGAGAGATAATCGATGCGATCGTCCTCAAGCAAGGTCTCGTGCCGTCCGGAGACCAGGTCGAGCGATTGGATCGAGTAGGGTCCGAGACCGACCAGATCGCCGTTTTGATTGCGACCCATGCCGGCAGATTGGAAGAGCAGGCTGCGCTCGCGTCCGGGAATCCAAGCGGGGCTTTCGTCGCGTGAATCGCCTTCGGTGACATCGGAAAGACGGCGTCCTTCCGATTCGGAAACGGCGATCCTGGCGCTGCCGTCGCGATATTCGCGACAGCAGACATAGGTGGTGCGGTCGACCGGATGGCGATGGACTTCATGGAGAGAGAAGTCGTTCTTGTGAAACAGCCGGAGCTCGGCCTTCTCCTCCAGATCGTAGGAGAACAGGCCGCCGAAGGTATCGGTATTCAAGGCGTAGACGAGGGACGAGGCCTTGCCGCCGCCGGTGATGCCGCTGATCTGGACCGGGACGGAGGCGGGATCAAAATTGGCGCCGCCGCCCCAAGCCGCGAACTGCGCTCCCGAGCTGTTGCGCTTCCACTGGTTTTTCTGTTGAATCCGCTGATGCGTTTCCCGCAATTCCTGACCGAAGGTGCTTTCGATCAAGGCGGGGGCAGCGCCGGGACGCGAGACAAAAAGCTTGCCTTGGGAGAGGAAGGCGAAACGCATCGGGTTTCCCATAATTATTTGTCAATCGCCAGGAATTCCGCCGTCGCAGCGGCGTAGGCCTTGAGCTGCGCGTGGGTGTGGGCGGTGGAGAGGAAGTTGGCTTCGTACTGGGCGGGCGGGATGAGGAAGCCTTTTTTCATCATGAACTGGAAGAAGCGGCCGAAGCGGCCGAAGTCGCAGCGGCGAACCTCTTCCATGTTCTTCGGCAGGGGCGCGCCCTCGGGCAGGAAGAAGAGGGTGAACATCGAGCCGAGGCGGATCCATTTGACGTCGCCGCGTCCGGCGACCACCGGGGCCATCAGGGCATCGAGATCGCGGCCGAGGCTCTCGGTCTTGTCGAAGCCTTTGCCGTTGAACCAGAGGCGCAGGGTTTCGAGTCCGGCGCGCATGGCGAGGGGGTTGCCGGAGAGAGTGCCGGCCTGGTACACCGGGCCGAGGGGAGCGAGCAGCTGCATGACGTCGGCGCGACCGCCGAAGGCGCCGACCGGCAGGCCGCCGCCGATCACCTTGCCGAAGCAGAAGAGGTCGGGCATGACGCCGAAGAGCTCGGCCGCGGTGGTGGGGGAGACGCGGAAGGCGCACATCACTTCGTCGAAGATCAGCAGGGCGCCGTATTGGTCGCAGAGGCGGCGCAAACCTAACAGGAAGCCGGCATCGGGAATGACCAGGCCCATATTGCCGGGGACGGGTTCGACGATGATCGCGGCGATCGGGGTGAGTTTGAGGGCGTCTTCGACCGATTTCAGGTCGTTGAAGTCGACGACGATGGTGTGTTTCACCACGTCAGCCGGAACGCCGGCTGAGCTGCTGGTGCCGAAGGTGGCGACGCCGGAGCCGGCCTTGACCAGGAGGGCGTCGGAGTGGCCGTGGTAGCAGCCGTCGAACTTGATGATGCCGTCGCGTCCGGTGAAGCCGCGGGCGAGGCGCAGGGCCGACATGGTGGCTTCGGTGCCGGAGCTGACGAAGCGCAGCATTTCCATGCCCTTGATCTTGGCGTGGATCATCTCGGCGAGTTCGACTTCGAGTTCCGAGCACATGCCGAAGGAAAAGGCGGTGGAAGCTTGTTCCTGGACGGCCTTGACCACTTCCGGGTGGCAGTGGCCGAGCAACGAGGGCCCCCAGGAGAGGACGAAGTCAACAATCTCGCGGCCTTCGACGGTGGTCAGGGTGCCGCCTTGGGCGGACTTGAAGAAGACGGGGTTGCCGCCGACGGCGCGGAAGGCACGGACGGGCGAGTGGACGCCGCCGGGAACGAGTTTGCTGGCGCGGGCGTGAAGGCTGGCGGAATCCATGATCGATCTCCTGAGAGGTTGGTGATCTCCCAAGGTATCGGGGGAAGGGCGGGCAACAAGATGGCGAGGCGATGGCAAGGAAAAAATGACGGGGGGCGATGCAAATCAGATCGAGCACGGATTTTAGAATCTTTCGTCGCGAAGCGACGGTGTGATTGATAGGGGTAAGGAGAGCGCATTGATTTGCGCCCCCCTTCCCTCCGAACCGTGCGTGCGGATCTCCCGCACACGGCTCTCCGGTCATCGGTTCCCCCGAAGGGACTGGAGTTCAGACCTGTGGGCGTCGGCAAGCGACCAAAACCCGAGGTCCCGGAAGAATGCGTTGGGCCAACGCTTGTGATCGGCACCATTGCCGCGTGACACGCCCTTGCGCTTGCTGCGTTTGCGCAGGATGCTGCGCAAACGC
>CAMCSH010000067.1 GCA_945877655.1 Lentisphaera araneosa HTCC2155
GGACATTGAAGGGCCGCAGTCGCTACGCGGACTGCCGCGCTCCGGCTGCTTCCGCTGGAATTTTCTTTTCCGGTCATTGATAAAATCAATTTTGGCCATCGCTTTTTTAATTCGCTTTGTCGATCGGGATTGTGTAAGCTGAAAGCAGAGAACACTAACAATCCCGACTTGGAACACCCCATGATTTCCCTTCACCCATCGAGTCACTCCCTGCCGCTCTTCTTCGCTCAGGTCCGCGAGGATCCACGCCAAGAAGAGGCAATGCTCCGTCACTTGATCGGTCGCCGGCCGCGAGTCCTGATGATCGCCTCCGGCGGCTGCAGCGCGGCGTATTTGGCCGGGAAATCCCTGGCGGCGGAAATTCACCTCGTCGACGCCCAAGCGGCGCAGCTCGCCCTGGCTCGACTGAAGCTGGAATTGCTGCGCGCGCCGCCAGCGGAACGCCGCGCCCTGCTCGGCTGGGACGTTCTGCCGCAGCGTCTGGCCGGACTGAGTCATCACCTGGTCTCCCTCGGGCTGACGCCAGCGGATCTCGGTCCAATCGAAGTCATCGGCGCCATCGGCCCGGATTTCTGCGGCCGCTACGAACAGCTCTTTGTCGCTCTGCAGGACGCCTTGGCGCCGCATCGGGGCGAGCTTGCGGCGATCCTTTGCGGTCAGCGCGAATATGCACCGGGTCAGCTTGCGGACAGCCTCCGGCGCGCCTGTGATTCCTGCTTCGATCTCGCGCTCTTGATGCGCCTTTTCGGACCCGCCGCGACGCAGCAGGCGCGGCAGTCTTTCGCCGCTCATTTCTTCCAACGCCTCGAGCTCGCCCTCGCCGACGCCGGACGCAGCGCCAATCCCTGGCTGCACTCGATGCTGTTGGGGTCTCAGACCAAGGTCCTGCCGCCTTGGTTGGAGCTGCCGCAACAAGAGCCGAGCTGTCGCGTCACCTGGCAGCAGGCGACGATGTCCGACGCCCTGCGGCAAGCGCAAAAAGAGGGGCGCGTATTCGATCTCATCCAGATCTCCAACATCCTCGACTGGCTCGATCCGCTTGAGGCGGAGGCCGTACTCGACGCGGCCGCGGACTGCCTCGCGCCCGGCGGACGGCTGCTGGTGCGTCTGCTGAATTCCCGCCTCGAGATTCCGGCGCTGAGTCGGCGCTGGACCTGGTTGCCCGCCCCTGCCTGCCTGACGCGGATCGGCGATCGCAGCTTCTTCTATCCCGACATTCTTGTGGGGGTAGCTCATGAAGATTGAACTGCACCGCGGACCCTTGTCGGCCGATGTCGCATGGGAACTGTCCGACTTCGCCGCCGGGTTTTCCCATTCCCTCGGTCAGGCCGGGCGTTTCCGGGTCGAGCTCGGCCCTGACCCCTCGCGTTTCTTCCGGAGCCTCGGCGACAGTGTGTTTGTCCTCGCCCGCCACGAGGAGCGTTTGTGCGGCAGCCTGGCGCTGAGCTTGAACCCGGATGTGGGCTCGGTCTATCTCGGGGAATTGAAGACGGCGCCGGGCCCGCAACGGGGGCGCATCTTGCTGGCCCTTGCGGCCGCCGCAAAGAGCTGGATGAAGGAACAAAATGTCGTCCCTTGCCACGCCTTTGTCATGGATGGCTCCGCGTCACCGGCGGACTACACCGGACGACTCGGCCTGCCGCCCTTGACGCGACTTTTGGATGCCAATATCGACTTGGTTCCGGCGTCTTTCGGCCACTTCAGCGATGGTGTCGACGAGTCGCCCTTGCCGCTGCTTTTGCGCGCCTCGCAAACCCCGCTTCTCCTGCGCTGCCGCAGCGCCAGCGCCCGCCTGCTCGACACCTGGGCAGCGAAACGCCTTTTTGATCCGGAGGGAAAAGAGATCCGCCGTCTCCACCTCGGCCATCTCGGATTCGACGCGCCGGAGGACGCCGTCACCCTGATCCGCCATGCCGCCGCTCGAGCCGCTCAGGTTTCCGCTCGCGGCCTCTTTCTGGCGATGCGTCCGGAGGCGCGTCGGCTACTCCCCTGCGATCTTCTTGTCTCCTGGCCGGAGGCGGCGAAATACGCGGTTTTCGGCCATGGTCACGAGCGCTGGGATCAGCCGCTGTGTTCATCTGAGATTTGAGAAACCAACCCGGCACGGAGGCCGGGGCTCCCAGGGAGCAAAAAAACGAAATCTAAATCAGGAGCGTTCCCATGAATCCCCATCCTTCCCGTAGCCGACCTCTCCGCTGCCTCGCTGCGGCCGAGGCTTTGCGGCAGGCCTGCGACTTCCCGCGGCAGCCCTATTTCCGCGACTTGATCCAGGGCGGGATGAGCCGCGAAGTCTTTCTCGAATCGCAGCGCCATTTCGCCCATGCCGTGGCCTTTTTTCCGCGGCCGATGGCGGCCTTGGTGGCGCGGCTGCCGGATCCCCGGCAGCGGCTGGATCTGCTGCGCAATCTGGTCGAGGAGCACGGCGACTTCCGCGAGGAGGCTTTTCACATCAGCAGCTTTCGCGATTTCCTCACTCGTCTCGGCGGCGTCGAGGCGGCGGAATTGCCGCCTTTGCCGCCGGCATTACACGCCTTCCAAGCGGCCTTGAGTGGTAGCTGCAGCTTCGATGAACTGGAGACCGGCCTGGCCTGCCTCGGCTTCATCGAATATGCCTTCGCCGAGCTCAGCACCCTGATCGCCGTCGCCGTCGTCGAACGCGGCTGGATCGCGCCGCAGGAGCTGCGTCATTACCGGCTTCACGCCCGCATCGACGAAGAACACGCGGCGGAGTTTTTCATGGTCATCGAAAGCGCATGGGATGAGCCGGAGCGACGCATCCATGTCGAACGCGGTCTCGCCCTCGGAGCGCAGCTTTTCCGGCGGCTTTACGATGATCTGGCCGAAGTGAAGCCCATGTCCGGGCAAGGTCTGGCCCTCCATGCCTGAGCACAGCCTCGCCTTGATGGAAGCGGCGGCGCCTTGGCTGGCGCTGTGGATCAGCTTCTTCACCCTCGCCACCTTTGGCCGCATCCTGATGCAGAAACTCGGTCGCGCCCCCGGCCTCCTGTTCATTGAAGGTTCGGGCCTGCCCCTGATCCTGATGCACAGCGTTTGTTTTGTCGCCGCCCTGCTTCATCGCGAGTGGCTTGGCCTGTTGCTTTTCACCTGGTGGGGACCCGGTTTCCTGATCGTCGCCTGGGCTTATCTGCGGGCGCGGAAACGCGGCACCTATATGCGCTGGGGATCATGGCGTCCGGCGATCAGCTGGGCCTGCAAAATCAACTACTTGGTTTTTGTGATTCTCTACCTCAAACAAGGCCACTGGACCATCGTCTTTGTCCTCAGCCTGTGGATCATGAACGACCAGGCGGCGCTGGCTTGGCGTGCCGACGATGCCGACCGGACGCGCCGCACCCTTGATGACGGCTGGATTTTCCGCCTCCTCTACCCCGCCGGCTTGCTCATTCCCTTCTTCGTGTCCATGCCTGCGGCGCCGATCCTTGCGGCCCTCGCAAGTGTGCTTTTCCTGGTCTGGCTTTGCGGTTTGTATCGGATCTATCGCCAAGGGCTTTTCCGGCGCCTGCCGAGTGATCAGACTCTGCTGCGCAACATGACCTATTTCCGGGATGAGAAATGAGTGGGAAAAAAATGGAGCGCGGCAGTCCGCGTAGCGACTGCGGCTGGAATGTCCGGGACAGCAAAGGCGAAGGGAGCGTCGTTCTCCAGAGAACGAAGATCCCGACAAGGGGTGAACGCCGGACATTGAAGGGCCGCAGTCGCTACGCGGACTGCCGCGCTCCAGAAGCTTGCGGAAAGAAGCTGGCGCGGCGACTACGAGACTGGGTTGCTTCGTCGCCGATCTGCTCCAGCAAAGCCGCCGCCTTTCGTCTTGGCTCGAACATGAGGATTCCCTAGTTGTCGCTCGGGCCTTGATCATTCTCATCGGCCGGACCATCAACATGCTGGAGCATCAGGTGAAATGGCAGCACCAGCGTTTTGTGCAAGAAGGCGGCTTTCGCGAGCAACTCAGCAGCCAGCGCCAGGGAGTGCGAGCCCAGCAGCAGAACGCCCCTTCCTGCCCGGTTTGCGGTGACCGCATGGCACGGCGCCAGACCCGCTCCGGCGCCTCCTTCTGGGGTTGCTGCGCCTACCCGAAATGCCAGGGCTCGCGGCCCGCTGAGGAAGGGCGCCGCCCGCCGGAAGAGCGGCGGCGCTGAATCAGGAACGAGAACGGGGCGGAGAACTCAGCTCAGTCGATATCTGTCGATGTCTATCGATATCACGATAGCTATCGATGGTATCGACAGATATCGATAGACATCGACGGGGCTTTTGCGAAGCAGGGAAACCCCCGCCGCAGTTTCCTGCGGTGAGGGAGCTGCCAAGAGCGCCAGGGGGCTGGCGCGCTCCCAGGAGAGCCTGAGCTTGGCATGAAAAATCCCGCCGCAGTTTCCTGCGGCGGGATTGATCTTCCTAACTCTTACTTGAGTGCGCTGACCGCATTCCTGAAGAGCTGTTGGCCGAGGCCCTCTTTGGGGAGGGAGCCGTTGATCTTCTGGTTGGTCCAGTGGGGGTGGTTGAAGGGGGAGAGGTAGGCTTCGGGGTGGGGCATCAGGCCGAAGATGCGGCCGGAGAGGTCGCAGATGCCGGCGATGGCGTTGGTCGAGCCGTTGGGGTTGAGGGGGAATTCCTGGGTCGCTTCGCCGCTGGCGGGGTCGATGTAGCGGAGGGCGACGAGGTTGTTGTCCTCGAGGAATTTCAGGGTGGCGGCATCCTGGGGGACGAGCTTGCCTTCGCCGTGGCGGATGGGCACGGGTAGGACGTCGATGCCCTTGGTCCAGACGCAGGGCGACTTGGCGTTGGCCTTGAGGGTGACCCAGCGGTCCTGGAAGGCGCCGCAGTCGTTGTGCTGGAGGGCGACTTCCTGCTTGAACAGGCCGCCGATGGCGGGGACGATGCCCATGCGGGTGATGGTCTGGAAGCCGTTGCAGATGCCGATGACGAGGCCGCCTTTGGCGACGAACTGCTCGAGTTCGGCGCGGGCGCCGTACTTGATGCGGTTGCCGAGGACGGTGCCGGAACCGAGGTGGTCACCGAAGGAGAAGCCGCCGATGAAGGCGAGGATCTGGAAGTCCAAGAGCTTCTTCGGGTTGTCCATCAGGTCGTTGAGGTGGATGCGGGTGACGTCGGAACCGGCGGTGGCGAAGGCGGCGGAAGTTTCCTTCTCGCAGTTGAGGCCGACGCCGGTGATGATGAGGGTTTTGGGTGTCATGGGGGGCTTCCGTTACTTGCTAATCAGTAGGTTTTGAAAGGGTTCGTGGTTCTTCCAGCGGTAGGTGTGGAAGTCGCGTTGGTCGGTGCTGAGGATGCGGCCGTGGCCGAGCTCTTCGGCGAGGAGGACGAGGGAGGCGTCGGCAAAGTCCATCGGCAGGTCGGCGTAGCGGGTCATGAGAAGGCTCGCCTTTTCCAAGTTTGCTTTGCTCAGCGGGTGTACAAGGGTTGAACTTTCGGCAATGCCAGCCAGAAAGGCAACTTGCGCATGATTGCCGATGCGGTCAAGCAAAAGGTGACAGACCTCGGTGAGTACCGGAGAAGTGGTGATCATTTTCTCCTTCATATATAATTGAGAGGCTCTCACCGCCGCCTGATGGTGTTCATCGCGACGGTTCATGAGTGCATACCAATATCCGGTATCAGCGATGATCACTTCTTGTCTTTCCAAAGATATTTTTTGTAGTCGACCGACAGGTGTGGATCATCGGAAAAACAACCAATCAAGCCGCGACGCTTGAAGATGGCATACATGGAGTCCTCTGGGATGCCGTCATCCTGGCTGACTTCCAAGACTCTATTGAGCAATGCAGGCAGGGGCTGATGAAGCTTGGCTTGCAAGGTTTCAAGCTCCTGGACGCGCTTGCTATCAAGGTCCTGTTCAAGGAGCTGCATGGGAATCTCCTGGCTCGTTTTTCTGAAAACTTTCTGGCGTGAGTTTCCCTGCCAGGTAAGCTTCGTAGGCGATGTCGATGCAACGGCAGAGGGTCTCTTCCTGGGAGAGATTCCATCTGGCCATCAACTCCAGGAGGATGGCATAGTGCTCCTCGTCAAGTTCGTAGCGGATCAGCATGGTTTCTCTCCCTGGATTTCGACTCAGACGCCGTCGAGGGTGGACTTGTAGGACTTGGCCATGGCGTCGAGCGACAGGGCGGCTTCGACGTGTTGGCCTTGGCGGAAGACCAGTTCGCCGTCGAAAGTGACCTTGCCGACCTTGGCGCAGGGCAGGCCTTTGAAGAGAGCTTCGAAGGACGCAGCCTTGTCGGGGGCGACTGTGGCGATGAAGCGCGAGGCGCTTTCGCTGAAGAGGACTTCAGCGGAGCTCAGGTCGTCGGCGCCGGGGATGAGGTTGATGTCGATGTCGAGGCCGAGGCTGCCGCCGACGGCGACCTTGGCGAAGCCGAGTGCCAGACCGCCGAGAGCGGGGGCGTGGAGCGAGTGGCAGAGCTCGGCGTCGGTCGCCTTGGCGACTTGGGCGTAGAGCTTTTTGGCGTGGTCGCAGTCGAGCTTGGGCACGGCGTTGCCGAGGGCGCCCTTGAGGAGGGCGAACTGCGAGCCGCCAAGTTCGGCCTTGGTGTCGCCGATGATGTAGACCAGGTCGCCGGCGCGCTGGGCGGCGAGGGTGACGCACTTCGAGATGTCGTCCATCTTGGCGATGGTCGAGATCAGCAGGGTCGGGGGGATGGAGATCTTCTTGCCGCCGCGGGTGGAGTCATTTTTCATCGAGTCCTTGCCGGAGATCAGGGGCACGTCGAAGCTGGTGCAGACGTCGTAGAGAGCCATGTTGGCGCGGACGAGCTGGGCCATCTTGTAGCGGCCGTCGGGAGTCTTCTCGGACTCGACCGGGTCGGGCCAGCAGAAGTTGTCGAGACCGGCGATGTGGCCGAGCTGGCCGCCGACGGCGAGGGTGCGGCGGATGGCCTGGTCGAGGCTGACCGCGGTGCAGTGGTAGGTATCGATGTCGGCGTAGTGCGGGGCGATGCCGTAGGCGAGGATGATGCCTTCGCGGCCGATCGGTTCGGCCATGAAGACGGCGGCGTCGGTGGCGACATCGCAGTTGGCGCCGACGAAGGGCTTGATGACCGAGAGGCCTTTGACTTCATGGTCGTAGCAGCGGGCCTTGCTTTCGCCGGAGCAGAGGTTGAGCGAGCCGAGGAGCTGCAGCAGGTCGTGGCCGACGTCGTCGGACTCGGTGGCGGGCTCGGGGTGGACGGGGGCGGTCCACTTGGCCGGGATGACCATCTTGGGCAGGCCGTCGTGCATGAATTCCATGTCGATGAGGGCGACGGTCAAATCGCCGTAGACGATGTGGAACTTGCCGGAGTCGTTGAATTCACCGAGGACGCTGGCTTCGACGTCGCGCTTCTTGGCGAGGGCGAGGAAGGCTTCGATCTTCTCGGGCGGGACGGCGAAGGACATGCGTTCCTGGGCTTCGGAGACGAGGATTTCCCAAGGCTGGAGTCCGGAGTATTTCACCGGGGCCTTGGACAGGTCCATGCGGCAGCCGCCGGAGTGGTCGCTCATTTCGCCGATCGAGGAGGAGAGGCCGCCGGCGCCGTTGTCGGTGACGAAGCGGTAGAGGTTCTGGTCGCGGGCTTCGAAGATGAAGTCGCCCATGCGTTTCTGGGTGATCGGGTCGCCGATCTGGACGGCCTGGACGGGCGAGTCTTTGTGCAGCTCTTCGGAGGAGAAGGTAGCGCCGTGGATGCCGTCTTTGCCGATGCGGCCGCCGGTCATGACGATGAGGTCACCGGGGCTGATCGACTTGCTGGCGCCGGATTTGCCGTGCAGCTGGCGGGGCAGGAGGCCGGCGGTGCCGCAGTAGACCAGGGGCTTGCCGATGTAGCGTTCGTCGAAGTATTCCCAGCCGAGGCCGTAGGGGATGCCGGACTGGTTGCCGCCGTCGATGACGCCCTGGTGGACGCCGTCGCGAATGCGGCGGGGGTGTAGCAGGCCTTCGGGGACTTCCGAGGGCTTGGTGAAGGGCGAGCCGAGGCAGTAGCCCCAGACGTTGATCAGGAGCTCGGCGCCCATGCCGGTGCCCATCGGGTCGCGGTTGACGCCGACGATGCCGGTCATGGCGCCGCCGTAGGGGTCGAGGGCGGAGGGGGAGTTGTGGGTTTCGACCTTGTAGACGAGGTCGAAGCGGTCATTGAAGGAGATGACGCCGGCGTTGTCCTTAAAGACCGAGACGAGCCAGGGGACGCGCTGCGAGATTTCCTTGGTGGCCTGCTGGATGAAGGTCTTGTAGAGCGAGGAGTAGCGGGTGGTCTTGCCGTTCTCGTCGGTGTAATCGACATGGGCGGCGAAGATCTTGTGCTTGCAGTGCTCGGACCAGGTCTGGGCGAGGCATTCGAGTTCGCCGTCGGTGATCTTGCCGGCGATGCCGAGCTTCTGGCGGACCGGATCGGAAGCGCCTTTGCGGGCCCATTCCTGGATGATCTTCATCTCTTCGAGCGTGAGGGCGAGGGTGTTTTTCTTCGAGATGTCGAAGAGCGCGGCGTCGGAGACTTCGAGGGAGAAGACCTTGACTTCCGGCTTGGCGCCGGCTTCGATCAAGGGGAGGTTTTCGGGGGCGCCGGTGGCCTGCCATTCGCTGGCGGAGAGGACGGCGATGGTCTGGATCAGCGGGTTGCCGGCGACTTCTTTACCGAGGCGGAGGACATCTTCGCGGCTCAGGAAGGGAGCGCTGATGAAGTATTCCTTGTGAGAGAAGCACTGCTCGTCGTCGCTGAGCTTGCGGCCGACGATGTCGCCGATGGCTTCATGGGCGGTGCGCGCGAGGTTGTCGGTGACACCGGGGAGGAAGCCGATTTTCAGGAACCAGTCGAAGCCGGAGCGGTCGCGAGTCTGGCCGACGATGCCTTTCTGGAGGACGGGGTTGATCATCTCGGCGACGCAGCGGGCGGCCTGGGCGGCGTCGAGCTGGGCGGTGACGGTGATGACTTCGGCGGTGCGGACTTCGGCGATTAACATGCCGAAATAGTCACGCGCCTGAGCGATCAAATGGTGGCGGCTGGGGTGGTCCACTTCGGGACGAGGGCTCATTTCAAGGCGGAAGATCATGGTCTGTCATCCCGGGTTTATGATGCCCGGGAAAGTGCCGCGCTTCGCCGAATCCGCAAGCCGGGGCGGAGGTTTTCCGGAGGAAGCAATTGGGACACAACGGGGACACGATTGAGACACGACTGGGACACCACGGATGCATCCACCCCCTCCACCTTTCAAACCCCTTTTATACTCGGCGCAGCCGGGGCCTGGCTGGTGCGGACGGAGTCCTTGCTGTGGCGGTCATACAATCGTTGCAGGGCGGGGCGGTGTTTGCGGCGGATTTTTTTCAGTCCTTGGCGGAGGACGGCGGCGGCGAGTTCCTGATCCTTCAGCTCGACCAGGGAGATTTCGATCAGGTGGCTCCAGATCTCGTCATCGCCGGGGAATTGTTTGCTGAGTTCGGTGAAGCGGCGGAAGGCCTCTTCGTAGCGGCGTTCTTTGCGCAGGTTGACGGCGCTGGCGATCAGCGGCCGCATCTCGCCGTGGCGGAAGACGCGGCGGAAGAGGGCGTTAATGGGTTTGAAGGCGAGTTCGAGGCCGGTGATGAACATCGGCTTGAGGATGGGTGCAATCAGTAGGACGCCGCCGGTGATGAGAAGAATTGCCAGGGATTTCTGCAGGTCGTTCTGGGAGAATTTCGGCCATGCATAGAAGATGAGGGCGGCGGCGAGGGGGAGTCGCCAGACCATTCCGGTGAGCAGCTTCATCAGATTGCTGCGGTGGCGATCGGCGTCGGCCTGCGCTTCCATTTCGGGATCGAGGGATTCCTCCTGCAGGCTGCCGCCGCCGAGGGCCTGAGCGTAGCGTTGCAGACGGAGTCGATCGGCGGGAACTTCGATCTGCTGCAGGCCCTCGGCTACGATCTCTTGGGAGAGGTCCGGCTTTTTCAGATCGATGCAGGCGATTCGGGTGGCGAGCAGCCAGGTCTGAAGCGTTTGCGGATGGCTTTCGCAGAGAGCTCGCGCGTCGACCAGAGCTCCCTCGGGGTCGCCACGGAAGCGTTTCGATTCGACTGGGCCGATCAAGGCGGTGGGGCCTTCGCTCTGTTCATGGCCGCCGCCGTAGAGGTTGGGCATTAGATCGACGATGAGGCCGGCGACAATGATCCCGAGTGGAACAAAAAAAGGCACGGCAAGGGGCACCAATTGGGTCACAATGCAGATAGCGAAGCCTATGCCGGCGAGCGCCAGGCAGAAGGGCAGTTTGATGCCGA
The DNA here is from genome assembly GCA_945877655.1 of Lentisphaera araneosa HTCC2155. GTDB lineage: Bacteria > Verrucomicrobiota > Lentisphaeria > Lentisphaerales > Lentisphaeraceae > CAMCSH01. The sequence continues at coordinate 10,256 of CAMCSH010000067.1, forward strand.
AGCTGATCCAATGCCAATTGGGGCTGCAGCGGAGTCCCTGCCAGAAGCTCAATTTGCGTTCTTCGCGATCATCACGGCGGCGCCGGGTCGCCACCGCCATCGGCGCCTTCAAGGCTTCCGGCTCGGGAGAGAGCGCGGGAGCACGTGGGCGGACGCCGCGGCCATCGCTCGGCGGCGCGGCGATCTTGACTTCGATCGGGCTGGACGGCGGCAGGGCGGCGGCTTCGTCGAGGTGACGGATCTTGGCGGCGGCGATCCGCTCGATGCCGTCGAGCAGGTAGGGGCGGACCTTGTGGCGCCCAGCTTCGGCCACAACTTCTGCGATCATGGCGCGCTGGCCGCTGGCGGCGGCGGCATCGACCGCCAGCATCCAAGCTTCCTCGTGCTGCGGATAACGCCGGGCGTTCTGGATCGCCAATTGCAGGGCCTCAACCGGCCGGCCCTGCTGCAATTCGTGACGAGCCGCGGCGAGCTGCGGCGACACCTTGCCATGGCGAATGTGCTTCAGGATCCACGGCCCCATCGGCGCGGTCATGGCGCTGACCTTTTGTCGAGCGACATCGCGCAGCGGTTCGAGGATGAGCCAGATCGACAGGCAGCCGAGGACGCATTGCAGGGTCAGCAGGAGAAGCAGCATTCCTTGTGAGGGGCTGCTCCAGGCGGATTGGGCGCAGAGGCTGGACATCAGGCAGGAGAGGGCGGCGAGGGCGAGGCGCGCGGCGTGACGGCGGAGCAGGCCGGGCCAGGAGCTTTCGTAGGCCCGCCGGGCGTCGTGGTGCGCGGCGAGTTTTTGCAGCCGGGAGTGCAGGGCTTCCGGGCAGCTGGTGGCGCCGCTGTGCGCCAGGAAAACCGTCAGCATCGCCTGCCGCGGCTCAAGGGGCAGACGTTCCCAGGAGGAGATCAGGATGGTTTCCGCCAAAGCCGGGTCGTGCAGGAACTTGAGGGCGATGACGATCAGGCGCTCCCACAGGCCGGGATCGTCGGGGAAGCGCCGGAGATTCTCCTGGCAGAGCTCCCAGGCCTCTTTCAGACGATCTTGTTTCAGCAGGCCGTCGATCTTGTCGAAGAGCGGCGTCTCGGTCGCTTCGCCGTTGCGGAAGGAGTCGACGGCGAGCGAGGCCAGCCCGCCGCTGATCCGGAAGGACAGGCAAGCGGCGGCGGCGAAGGTGCAGCCGATGAAGATGTAGAAGGCATGCAGCGCCCCTTCCTTCAGGGCGATGCCGAGAAAGATCAGGCCGAGCGCGCCGATGGCGATGGTCGCGATCAGCAGCTTGCGCCGGCGTTGCTGTTGCCAGCGCTGGTAGTGTCGTGAGGGTTTGTCCATGATCCATGTTGCGCTTGAAGCGGCGCAAAAACAAGGTGGCGTCGCGATTTTTCGACCTGTGCAAATCGACATCACGATCAACAAGCTAGGGAGTAAGGGAACAGGGGAGTAAGGGAGTGAGCTGCAGGGAGCTACTCCCTTACTCCCTCCTCCCTCACTCCCCGGTCGCAGAGGTATGCGGGGGCATACAAGATCAAACCGGAGTTGCACAGGTCGCGATTTTTCGGGATTCCCTGGGAGCGCGCCAGCCCCCTGGCGCCGTGGTCTTTATTACTTTCGCTTTGCGCGAAAGGAAGGGCGGCAGAGGGCTGCCGCGATCCCAGGACGAACACAGCGACAGGGGATCTTGCAATCTCTTGCCACCGCCTTAGATTGGCGAATCTCATCGCTCCCTAAAAAAATTGAGGCAGAAAATCATGAAAACCGCAGCCCTCGCCCTCGCCGTCAGCGCCCTTCTCCTGGGTTCCTGCTCCTCCAGCTCCGACAAGCACAGCCAGAAATCCGGCCAGCAGCCCGGTGAATACTCCTTCACCCGCGCCGGCTACTTCGGTTACGCCGACGTCCCCCAGAAAGTCGCCTTCCAGCGCATCAAGGAAGTCTTCTCGGAGCAAGGCGAAGTCCTCGCCAACGACCTTGTCAACTGCGTCCTTGTGGTCAAGACCTTCAAGTCCGACGAGAAGGGCGACAGCCCGGTCGCCGGCGAAGCCACCATCCGCTTCACCTCGCTCAGCCCCCTGACCTGCCGCTACGACGTCAGCTCGCGCAATAGCGCCGGCTACCCCAACAAGGCCACCTCCACCACCGTGCAGTCGATCATCGCTGTCGAACTGAAGAAGCTCGAAACCGGCCGTTGATGCCGCCGCGCTACGCCATCGTCATCCCCGCATTCAACGAGGAACGATGGCTGCCCGCGACCCTGCAAGCAGCCATCTCCGCCCGTGACGCCTCTGGTGTCGCGGGCGAAATCATTGTCGTCGACAACAACTCCTCCGATGGCACCCGCCGCGTCGCCCTCGGCTATCCCGGTGTCCGCCTGGTCTTCGAGCCGGTGAACCAGATCTCCCGCGCCCGCAACGCCGGCGCCGCCGCCGCCGAAGCGGAATGGCTGATCTTTCTCGATGCCGACACCCTGCTGCCGGCGGCCACCCTCGCCGCCGCGCTGGCGCAGCTCGGCCGCGACGACTTCTGCGGTGGTGCCGCGACGGTGGCTTACGCCGACCCGGAAGTGGCCGGCATCTTCGGTCGCAATCTGCTCAAGTGCTGGAATGCCGCGGCGCATTTCCGCCGCCTCTCGGCCGGCGCCTTCATCTTCTGTCGCCGCGCCGATTGGGCCCGCTGCGGCGGCTTTTCCAAAGCCGTCTTTGCCGGCGAAGACGTGCTCTTCGGCCAGGCTTTGACTCGCCTCGGCAAAGCTCGCGGCGCCCGTTTTGTCGTCCTGCATGAGCCCGTGCTGACCTCGGCCCGCAAGCTACAGTGGTTCGGCATCTGGGGCTGCGTCAAACAAATCCTCATCTGCTTTCTGCCCGGCGCCCTCTTCTCGCGCCGCTTCCTCTATCTCTGGTACTCCCGTCCGAAGGGGAAGTGAGGGGATGGGAGGCGTTCTTTCTTCGGGAGTCTCAAGTCGCTGCGTGCGCGGCTTTGCGCTTCTCGCACAGCAGGATGGCGCCGAAGGTGATGGCGGCGCCAGCAAAAGCATGAGCGGAAAGATGCTCGCCGAGGATGAGGATCGAGAGGAGGACGCCGGAAACCGGCTCGGCGAGACGCCAAGAAGACAGACGGGCGACTTTCTGCGAGTGGATCAATCCGTACCAGACTGAGAAGGCGACGACCGAGATGAAGATGAGCCAGAGGGTGACGCCGAGAGAGACTTCATCCATCTGTTGCGGCAGTTCCCAGGCGGCGCTGCCGCTGCACAGCAGCAGGGCGACGGAGCCGCAGAGCATGGAGGAGCCGTTGACCAGGGTCAAAGGATGCGTCCGGGTCAGGCTTTTGACGAAGAGCATGGCGCTGACCGAAGTGAAGGCGGCGGCGAGGATGAGTCCGACGCCGAGCAGACTGGCGGACTGCCGTTCGTCCCAGAGGCAGACTGCGACCCCGGCGAGGCCGAGGAGGACTGGGGCCAGGTCGGCCGGTTGCCAGCGTTCGCTGCGGTCGAACAGCGGCGCCGCGACCAGCCACCAGATGTTGCCGGCGGCCATGCAGATGGCGGCGAGCGAGCCGCCGCAATGGGCCATGCCCCAGTAGAACAGGATGTAGGTGATGAAGATCTGGCAGAAGCAGAAGGCGAGGAATTTGCGCCGCGGCAGACTGCGCAGCAAGCCGAGCGACTGGCGGGCGAGGAAGAGAAGGATCAGGCCGGCGATGATAAAGCGCCATCCGGCGAAGGCGCAGCGTCCCTGGAAATCGAGTTTCGGCATGTGCTGCTGCGCCAGGCGGATCGCCGGAAAGGCGCTTCCCCAGAGGACACATGCGCCCAAAGCGCGGACTATGAACTGCCAACGAGGTGCATCAGGATTCATGATAATTTTATGCTCGGACGCGAGGCTCTCCTTCTTATCAAGCTAGTTTACCGACCCAAAGCTTCCCCGGCCCCCATGTTCAAAATTCTTCACTTTCTACTCGTGCTCAGCCTGGCTTCGTCGCTCCGCGCCGAAGACTCGGAGCTCAAGGTGCCTCTCGGTGCCGGTCTCCCCATGTCCGAATGGGTGATCGCCGGCAAACCCGCCGGCTTCTTCGTGCTTGATACCGGCAGCCCGCGATCCCTCGTCGATCCACGCCTCGCCCAAGCCTTCCAGCTCAGCACCGCCAGCGGCGGCGCCCCCCTGCCCGGACGTCGCGTTTTGCTGAAGAATTTCCGCAGCGGCGGCTGGGGTTTCGAACAGGCCCTGTTCACCGTCCTCGGCCAGCCTCGCTTCGACGGCCGCCTGCCCAAGCCGGTGCAAGGCGTCATCGGCTGCGATCTTCTCGGCCTGCGCCCCTTCACCCTTGAGCTCGGACGGGAGAAGCTCGTCCTCCATTCCGCCGCCGATTTCACCGCGCCGGCCGGAGCCCGCTCCGTCGCCTTGAAGATCAAGGACGGCTGTCCCTTGATCCAGCTCGAAGTCGCGGGCGCCAAGCGCTGGCTCCGCCTCGACACCACTCTTACCTGCGGCCTCCTTCTCAATCGCGGTATCGAAGTGCCGGAAAAATTGCTGTCGCCGCAAAGCTTCCTCGCCGGCGGCCTGCTGCAATGGCGGATGCGGGTGCGCAGCGTCGACCTGTCCGCCGCTGCGGCGGAGGGTCTTCAGCTCCCTCTCGGCCGCTGCTTCCAGATGAACGCCCCGAGTGATCCCTTGGATCCCTCCGAAGGCTCGCTCGGCACCGAATTCCTGCGCCAAGTCAGCCTCACTTGCGACTTCTCCGCCGGCAAGGCCTGGCTCCGCCCGGCGCCCTTGGCGCTCCCCGCTGCCGGGCACCTCGAAGATCTCGACATCGCCGGCGACACTTCCCTCGCCCGCGCCTGCCGCGACGGCCATCTCAGCCGGGTCCGCGAGCTCCTCGCCGCCGGCGCCAAAACCCATTTCTCCGGTCACCACGGCCAGAATCTCATCCACGCGGCGGTCGAAGGCGGGGATGTCCGCATCGTCAATCTCCTCCTCAGCCTCGGCCTCAATCCCGACACCTCGAACGAGGCAGGCCTCAGCCCGCTGCACTTCGCCGCCCGTCAGGACCGGGTCGACCTGATGCAAGTCCTGCTCACTGCCGGCGCCCAGCTGCGTCGCGTCGACAACGACGGCCTCAACGCCCTCCACATTGCCGCCCTCTTCGACAGCGCTGCGGCGATTGAGCTTCTCGCCCGAAGCGGCCTGGGTTTGAACGACGGCGACAAGAGCGGCGCGAGCCCCCTGCATCTCGCCGCCGCTTCCGGATCCCTTCACTCCGTCGCCCTCCTGCTGCAGCTCGGCGCCGAACCTAGCAAGCTCGATAAACTCGGCCGCAGCTGTCTCCACGCCGCCGCCCTCAGTGGCGACCCCGAACTCATCCGCCTCGTCGCCAGTAAGATCAAACCGATGATCGAAAGCGAAGACAGCGACGGCGAAACCCCCTTGCTCGGCGCCATCCGCAGCGGCCAAGCCAGCGCCGTTCGCGCCCTGCTCAAACTCGGCGCCAACCCCCGCCATAGCCAAGGCAAGACTCAGCTCAGCCCGCTCTCACTCGCTTACAAGACCGGCGATGCCGACATCCTCGCAGCACTGGAAGAAGCGCTGGCGCCTTAGCGTTGAGTTGGGACACGACTGGGACACAGTTGGGACACAGTTGGGACACAGTTGGGACACAGTTGGGACACAGTTGGGACACAGTTGGGATCCGAACTGGAGGACCGATTGCCCGCTAAAATCTTGAATTTTTAGTCTTGGATTTTGCTGGCGCTATCCACGCGTATCCAAGATAGCCAATTTTGCTCTTGTTCATTCGTTCGACCCCTTGCGGGTCGCACAGTGCGCTCTTGCGCACATCACACCAGCGAGGTGCAAGTCCTCGTCGAGGTTGGCCGTCAGCCTCGTAGTCCCGAATAGTGCGTCGCCGCGAGGCGGGG
>CAMCSH010000068.1 GCA_945877655.1 Lentisphaera araneosa HTCC2155
CTTCATCGGTGAGGAGCACGCCTTGATCGAGAGCCTTCTGGTAGGCAGCGAGGAGGGCGGCGAGGGGGAAGATCTGCGGCGTCTCGGCGGCGCGTAGGCTGGCGCGCGGCGGAGTGCTAAGAACGCAGTTGTCCGCATCGACGATTTTGATCGTGTCGGTGACCGGATGGGCGAGGACGGCGGAGCCGTTTTTTTCAGCTTGTTCGAAGCACAGGCGGAGGGTGTCGGGACGCAGCAGCGGACGGGCGGCGTCATGGACGGCGACGAGTTCGCAGTCGAGCGCACGCAAGCCGTTGACGACGGAGTGAGCGCGTTCGCTGCCGCCGGCGACCAGACGGAGTTCAGAGAAGCCATGGGTGTCGAGGAGCTGACGGTAAGACTCCAGAGCCGCGGCGGGAGCGACCAGGACGCAATCCTTCGGGGCGACCACGGCGGTACAACAGCGGAGCGAGTGGATGAGCACCGGCTGACCGCGGAACTGAGCCAGGAGTTTATCGGCACCGAAGCGTTGGCCGGAGCCGCCGGCGGCGATGAGGATGCCGCGTTTCATGGCAGCTCCGGGTTGCAGGCCTTGGCCATGGCGCGGCAATTGGCGGTGCCGGGAATGCCGGTGCCGGCGAGATCTCGGTAAGTATCCGCAGCGGCGCCGTGGCGGCCGAGACGCAGTTGGAGCCGGGCGAGTTCGAGTCCGGCGCGGGCGAGGCTTTCGGGGTGATGCGGCAGCTGATGGCTGCGCGCCTCAAGTTGATCGAAGAAGAACTGGCGGAAGGCGTCCAAGGCCGGCTGCGTGGCGTTGTCATCGGCCGCGGGCAGGCCACAGAGGAGCGATTCGGCCCAGAGAAGCGAGGCGCGGGCGTGGATTTCGACGGAGCTCTTGTTGTCGCGAATCTTCTTCAGGGATTCCTGCGCCAAGGCGAGGCGTGGATCAGCCTGGCCGGCATTTCCCGGGTTCGAGCGGATTTCGGCGAGGCGGGCGGCGGCGGCCTGCAGTTGGGCCTGCTGTTGCAATTGGGGGTCCTGGAAGAGCAGTGCGGCGGCATCGAGTTTGGCCGCGGCTTCGGCGAAAGCCGTCTGACGGGCGAGGAGCGAGGCGGCGAGAAGAGCGGCGCGTCCTGCCTCTTCGGAGCTGGCTTGGCCGAGATCCTGTTCGAGGCGGCTGAGCGCCGTCTCTTCATCGCCGTTTTCGATCAGCAGTCCCGCTTGCTCGAGGAGGAGTCCGCCGCGCCGCGCCTTGCTGGCGAGGGCGAGCGCATGGACATAGGCATCAAGCGCCTCGGGGAAACGCTTCATTTTGCGGAGATCGCGAGCGCACCAGGCCCAGGCGTCGCAGCGCAGGGCGGGCGATGCGGCGGTGTCGTTGCGCAGGCGATTCCACAGGCTGCCGTCGCCCTTGCCGGCCTTCCACGCTCCGACCGCGAGGGCGTGCTCGAGCCAGGGCAGGATGTCCCTGGCGGCGGCATCGCCGGAGGCAGCCCGGGCTTTCAGTTCATCTGCGGCGCCGGGGGCGGCGGCGACCGCGGCTTCGAGCAGGAGTCCGGCAGAGCGTTGGGTGTCGACCGCAAGGCGAGCGGCGGCGAGCAATTCGGCGCCGCCTTGTTGTTGAGCGCCGCCTTGCAGAAGAAGGCGTCCGGCGATGATCCGGGCTTCTAATCCATGGCTGTTGTGGAGGAGGGAGGCGCCTTCCTTGGCTAAACCGCCTTCACCGAGGAGGGTCGCGGCGAGCAGCAGTCCCTCATCACCGCCGCGGGTTGCGAGCTCGGCGGCGCGGCGCAAGCCGGGCTGGGTGGGCGAACTGACGCGCGCCGCCTCGGCCTGACGCAAGGCGGCGAGGCGGAAAAGCAGCTGGGCTTCGCCTTCCTGGGCCAAGGCGGCGGCAGCCTCCAGATCGCTGGCCGCGGCAGCGGGGTCGTTGGCGATGCGGGCCCGTTCGATCAAGGCGCGGCCACGCCACTCGCTGTTTGGCGTGGCGAGGAGCAGGTCGAGCTGCTGTCGGGAACCGGTTTTGTCGCCATGGCGACGCAGGAGCACCGCCAGGCCAAAACGGAGGGAGGGATCATTTCCTTTCTCGAGACTGCGGCGGAGGATCGCCAGAGCTTCATCCTTCTGGCCGGCGCCATCGCGGAGACAGGCTTCTTGAAGTTGCAATTTCGCGTCGCCACCAGCACGGACGGCAGCGGCGAGAAGATCGGCGGCAAGGCCGGGATCGGCGGGGGAGATGCGTCGCGATGCCTCCTGCAGCAGGCTGGCGGCGCCAGGCTCGAGGCGCAGATCAACGGCCTTGAGGGCGGTGATGGATCGGAGCAGGGGCAGGGGAGGGGCGGTTTCGGCGAGGAGTTCAAGCCGCAGGCTCAGCAAGGTTTTTCCGGGGCCATTGGTCAAAGTGGCGAGCTGAGTCTTCGCCGCGGCGGCATCGCCCTTCAAGCAAGCGAGGCGAAAGCGGTCAGCCGGGGCGACGTGCGAGCCGGGGGCTTGGGCGAGAGCGGAGGCATCAGCGATCCTGCCGAGGCGGATGAGGCCACGCAGGCGGAGGGCTTCGGCGCGCTGCTGCAGGTCCTCCGGCCAAGTGCGCAGGAGCAGCAGTTCGGCTTCGTCATCGCGACCGAGCGCTTGCAAGGCTTCGCCACGGAGGAGGAGGGATGCGGATTCATCGCCGCCGGCTTGACTCAGCCATTTGAGCGCGGCAGCCGGAGCGGCGGCATCCAGTTCAAGGCGCGCCAAGCGGCGGGAGAGAGCCGGTTTTTGCGGTGCAGGGAGCTGTTCCAGGGCCTGGGACCAGAGGCGGCGGGCGATGTCGCTGCGGCCATCCGCGGCGGCGGCGTCACCGGCGGCGGCAAGCCCCTGCCCCGCTTCGCCTTCGGCGGAAGCGGTGATGCTGAGGAGCAGCAGAAAACCGGCGCTGAGCCCCGGGTGCGGTCGAAAATTCATCAGGTCTCTCCTTGTCAGCCCTCACTGTGCTGTGTCGCAGCGGCCTGACAAGTTTCCCCGGGCGCCTTTCACTTGCCGTATTTGACGCCGCAGCCGTAGGGAGTGCAGGAGGCTTTGCTTACAGGCTTGCCGGCGAGCAGCTCGTCGAGCGCGGCCTGGACCAGGTTGTTGGCGGCTGCGACCGATTGGGGATTGGCGTCTTTGTTGTCATCGACGGCGCCTTGATAGACCAGGATGCCTTTTTTGTCGAAGATGAAAATATGGGGCGTCACCTTGGCGCCTAAAGCCTCGGCGAGGGTGCCGGCGGCATCGAGGAGATAATGGCTCGGCTTGGCCTTCTGCTCTTCCAGCCATTTCGCCGCCTGCTCGGCGTTGACATGGCCGTTTTTGCCTTCGCCCTGGGAGCAGACGCTGATCCAGACGATGTCCTTGCCGGCGGCGAAGGTCTGCAGCTTCTGCATGTTGCCGGAGCTGTAGTGCTTCTTGACGAAGGGGCAGTCCTTGTTGGTCCACTCGAAGACAACGATCTTGTCCTTCAGATCGGCGCTCTTCACCGCCTTGCCTTGGATGTCGATGGTTTCCAGTGCCGGCAGGGGCTTGCCATTGTCGAGGGCGTAAAGACCGGAGCTTAGACAGAGGCTGAGCCAAGCGGTCATCATCAAGGTTTTCATCGTCATCTTCCCGGGTTGCAGGGCTTGTAGGGAAAACATTCTCGGACGCCTCCCGATCTCCAAGAAGGCCTTCCGTCGATTTTTTAAGACAGGGCAAGGTTTTCCAAGTTCCCAGCTCTTACGAAAAAGACGCCTTGGTTGTAATGTGTATCAGGGAAGTTCCGGGTCAGATTGACCTAAGGCGGCCTCCCACGCCTGCCGTGACGCCGAAACGAGGAGATCTCGCTTCAGCTTCAGACGGCCCCTTTTCACTCAACTCGGAGATTTCACCATGGCTGCACCCGAAAGCGCTCTTCTCGCCCTTGGCATCGGCATCGCCCTGTCCGCCGCCTGCGGCTTCCGCATCATGATCCCCCTGGTCGCCATCTCGCTCGGCGCCCGCGCCGGCGAGCTGCACCTTGCTTCTGATTTCAGCTGGATGGCGAGCGATCTCGCCCTCGGCATCTTCCTCGTCGGCATGATCGGTGAGATCTGCGCCTACTACATCCCGGCGGTCGACAACTTCCTCGACACCATCGCCTCGCCCGCCGCACTCATCGCCGGCACCATCGTCACCGCCTCGATGATCCAGGACATGAGCCCGATGCTGCGCTGGACCCTGGCTGTCATTGCCGGTGGCGGCGCCGCCGGCCTGGTGCAAGCCAAAACCGTCGTCGTCCGAGCTCTTTCCACCTTGACCACCGGCGGCCTCGGTAATCCCGTCGTCGCCAGCGGCGAACTGGCAGGAGCGGCTACGGTTTCAGCTCTCGCCATCTTCGTTCCCGGCTTGGCCATCTTCGGCGCCGTTTGCCTGCTCGTCGCCACCGGCTTCGCCCTCCGCTGGGCTTGGAAAAAACTCCGCAGCTCGCGCAGCGCCGCACTGGTTGCCGACAACACTCAGGATACCCGGGTCACCTGAGCTCCGACGCCAAAAGGGGAGGGCCGGGAAACCGCTCCTCCCCATTCATTTCCCCCGAATAAATTTTTAGTAGCTTATAAATGGAATCCATAAATTTTGTACTAATCACTTGATTTGCAATGATTAGAATCTGTTAACAGGACATTTGGAAGCTTGTTGATAACTTAACTTGGAACAAATGGAAATATGAGCTATCCTAACAACCTAAGCCGATCAAGATCCCAAGGAGGTACTACATGGTTCGCCAACGTCTTTCCCGTCGCCAAATGAAGGTTCTCGCCGCTGTTGCGGCCGCCGCCATGGCCGCGAATGTTGCCGCCGCCGATTTTGATATTCAGGAAGCTCCTGCCAATGTCTCGCTTCTGAGCAGCGGCTCGCTCCTTGATCAGGAGAGCTCGCCTCACCAGGCCGAAGACAATCAGCGTCCGTCCTGAATGAAACGCCGCTGGGCTCTGTTGCCGCTGCTGCTAGCCGCGACGCCGTCACTCTTCTCCCAGTTCGGCGGAGAAGGTGAGCCCGGGCGCCAACGCCAGACCCTGCGTCCCCCCGAAGCCAAGCCGGTCCGTCTCGACGACGGCCGCATCCAGCTCGGTCAATGTCTTTACGATCCCAAGCGCAGTGAAGTCTCCTTCCCGGCTGAGATGAACCTCGCCGTCGGCACTCTCGAAGTGCTGATCGCGACCCCGCGGGGCCGCATTCACGAAGCCTTGCTGCTCAGCGATGCCTCGCCCTATCAAGTCCAGCTCATGCTCCTCCTCGCGGGAGCCCGCAACGACGTCAAAGCCGCTGACGGCCAAGTCGGCCAGGTCATCGATGTCGATGTCGAATGGCGCGGCGACGACGGCATCCTGCGCCGCGAGCCGGTCGAAAACTTCCTTTCAGACACCCGCCGCATCAACCGCTCGCCGCCGCGAATGGGCTTCCATTTCACCGGCTCCGAAGTGGTCGAGGGCGTCCTCCAGGCCGAAGGCGCCGGCAATATCGCCCTGCTTTACAATCGCCCCGACAGCGTTCTCAACTGCGCCGATCGCGACGCCGTCAAGGACGTCATTTTCGGGGCCAATCCACGCCGCCTCAAGCCCGGCCTCGGCGCTGGTGTGCGAGTGATTCTGAGCTTGCGGCCGCTGAAGTAATCCCCAGAAGAACTTTATTCACCACGAAGACACGAAGATCTCGAAGTGAAGAACAAAATTCAGATGGGTTCTGTGCTCATCCGTAATTCTGCCATTTTCGTGATCTTCGTGTCTTCGTGGTGAACTTCGTTTTCCTGAGCTCACCGCGGCGCCTGGACATTGCCGACGATTTCCACTGGCAGGTCGTCGGAGATCTCGGCGTAGGAGAGGACCGGCAGTTCCGGGGCTTTGCGGCTGACCAGTTGCTGCAGGTGGCTGCGGATCAGGGGTGAGACTAGGAGGCAGACGTCGGTGCCGGTGGACTCCTTCAAAGAGCTGGTGACCTGGGTGATCTGGCGGACGATTTCGCTGGCCCGGTCGGGGGCGAGGGTGAGCAGGCCGATGCCGCCGTTGTTCTGGGTGATCGAGCTGACGATTTCGTGCTCGAGTTCAGGCTGGATGGTGACTCCGAAAAGCGTCTTGCCGTCGGCCAGGCAGCGCGAGCTGATGTGGCCGCGGAGGGCTTGGCGGCAATGCTCGGCGAGGACTTGCGGGTCCTTGCTGGTAGCGGCGTGATCGGCCAGCGTTTCGAGGACCAGGGCGAGATCATGGATCGGCACTTTTTCGCCGAGGAGGTTTTGCAGGACGCGGTGGATGACGCCGACCGACAGGGGTTCCGGGGTGACTTCGTTGACCACCGAGGCGTGAGTCTCTTTGAGCTTCTCGAGCATGTTGGAGACGTCCTGACGGGCGAGCATGTCGGGAGCGTAGTCGCGGACCAGTTTGGTGATGTGAGTGGTGATCACCGAGGCGGCGTCGACAACGGTGTAACCGAGCGCCTCAGCGGCTTCGACGCGTTTCGGCGAGATCCACACGGCGTCGAAGCCGAAGGCCGGGTCTTTCGCCTTGATCCCTTCGATGCTGTCGCGGACATCGCCGGGATTGATCGCGAGGTGGTAGCCGACATGGACCTGGCCGCGTGCCCGTTCCAGACCGCGCACCAGGATGCGGTATTCGTTGGCGCCGATTTCAATGTTGTCCTTCACTGAAACCGGCGGGATGCGGAAGCCGAGATCGTCGTAAATCTGACTGCGGATGTTGCCGATGCGTTCGACCAGGTCGCCGCCTTGGCCGACATCGACCAGAGGCACCAGCGAGAAGCCGATTTCAAGCTGCATCGGGTTGACCGGCTTGTTGTATTTGTCCTCTGGCGCGGCAGGCGGAGCGCCGGGGGCGGGCGGGTTGCCGGGCGCGCCGGCTTTGGCGGCGGCGCCAGCAGCGGCGGGTACGGCGGCGAAGGCGCCTTTTTCGGCGACGCGGGCGAGGGTGAAGATGCCGCCGGAGAGGATGGCGAAGGGCAGGAAGGGCAGGCCGGGGAGGATTGCGATGATCGCCAGAATCAGCGAGCAGACGTAGAGTGGTGTCGGCTGCGCCAGCAATTCGGTGAAGACCTGCGAGCCCATGGCGCCCTGCTTGGTGCTGCGGGTGACGAGGATACCGGCGGCGACTGAGATCACCAGCGAGGGGATTTGGCTGACCAGGCCTTCACCGATGGTCAAAGTGGTGTAGTGCTTCAACGCTTCTTCGATCGGCATGTTTTTTTGGATCATGCCGATGCCGATGCCGCCGACGATGTTGATGATCAGGATGATCAAACCGGCGACGACGTCGCCTTTGACGAACTTGTTGGCGCCGTCCATGGAGCCGTAGAAAGAGGCTTCATCATTGAGCTTCTTGCGGCGATCCTGCGCCTCACGCTCGTCGATCAGGCCGGCGTTGAGGTCGGCGTCGATGCTCATCTGTTTGCCGGGCAAGGCGTCCAAGGTGAAACGGGCTGCGACTTCCGCAATCCGGGTTGCACCTTCGGTCACCACTTTAAACTGGATCATGGTGATGATCAAGAAGATGACGATACCGACGAAGTAGTTCCCTTGGATGACGAAGGTGCCGAAGGCGTGGATGACTTCCCCGGCATGACCATCGAGGAGGATGAGCTTGGTCGAGGCAACGTTTAGGCTGAGACGGAAGAGAGTGACGATCAGGAGGATGGCGGGGAAGCTGGAGAGCTGCAGCGGAGTGTTGATGTACAGGGTCATCAGCATCACCAGGAAGCCGGCCGAGATCGAGCAAACCAGCAGCAGGTCGAGCATCATCGGCGGTAGTTTGAAGATCAGGATGAAGAGCACCATCGCCATGCCGAGGGCGAAACCGATGTCGGTCAATCCGGCGCGTGTCTTCAGGGTGTCCATGGTGCTCATCGGGAACTTCCTCAGGCTTTTGCCGGATACAGAGAGCAAGTCCCGTGCCACGGAATCGAACTGATGTTAATTGCCTTTGTTTCAAGTATTTGCGGATGTCTCTGTGGACTGAACGCAAAAAACCCGGTGCCCACAGCACCGGGTTTTTCCTGGACGAGCTAGGGCTCAGTCTTTTTTGTATTTGTCGTGGCAGGAAGCGCAGCTGTTGCTGAGTTCTTTCCAGGCTTTATCAGCTTCGTTGACATCTTTCTTGGCGACGGCTGCTTTAAGGGCGGTGATGGCGGTGGACATGTCGACCGACATTTTGTTGAACTCGGCTTCGGGGTGTTTGAAAGCCTTGAGCTTGTCGCCGGCTTTTTCGAGTTTGGCGAGATCAGTGGAGAAGGCGGGATCGGTGAATTTTTTGGCTTGAGCCAATTTTTTCAGGGCCTTGTTCGGGGTTTTGATCTCGGACATCATTTTTTCGACTTCCTTAGCCGCATCGGCAGCGAAAAGGGGGATGGCGAGGCCGGCGGCGAGAGCGAAGCTGAGGGCGAAACGCATTTGGAGATCTCCTGATCAGGTTTTTTGGTGGGAAGGCTTATGCCCTATAATACGACGACTGGAAAAAGAAAGTGTTTCGCAAAAATGAAAATTTGCGTAATGACGCATTTTCCCTTCCACGTCACAGCCCCTGCCTTTTTGCGATTTCCGGGTTAGCGTGGCGAGCACACTCACCACAGCCAAGGAGAAATCCCCAATGACCGTCAAGTCCCCCCTGCAGATCGCCCGCGCCGCCTATTCGCCCAAGCTCCCCGCCTGCTTTGCGAAAGGCGCAAAAGTCCAGTTCGAACTGGGCGCAGCCACCACCGCCGCTGCCGATGCCGCCAAGATCGCCGGCCTCTTCCCCAAGACTTACGGCGCCCCCATCCTCAGCTTCAAGCCTGATGCCGCCAACTCCAGCTTCGCCCCCCTCTCGGTCGGCGTCATCCTCTCCGGCGGCCAGGCTCCCGGCGGCCACAACGTCGTCGCCGGCCTCTTCGACGGCCTTAAGTCGCTCAACCCCGCCAACAAACTCTTCGGCTTCCTCGGCGGCCCCGGCGGCCTGGTCGATAACAAATACATGGAAATCACCGACGCCGTGATCAACGAATACCGCAACACCGGCGGCTTCGACATCATCGGCTCCGGCCGCACCAAGCTGGAAGAAAAAGCCCAGTACGACCAAGGCCTCGCCAACATGCGCGCCCTCGGCATCGGAGCCCTCGTGGTCATCGGTGGCGACGACTCGAACACCAACGCCTGCGTCCTCGCCGAATACTACAAGTCGATCGATGCCGGCATCCAAGTCGTCGGCTGCCCCAAGACCATCGACGGCGACCTGAAGAACGAATACATCGAGGCCTCCTTCGGCTTCGACACCGCCTGCAAGGTCTACGCCGAGCTGGTCGGCAACATCGGCCGCGACGCCCTCTCCGCCAAGAAATACTGGCATTTCATGAAGGTCATGGGCCGCTCCGCCTCGCACATCGCCCTCGAAGTCGGTCTGCAAACCCAGGCCAACATCACCCTGATCTCGGAAGAAGTCGCCGCCAAGAAAATGACCCTCGGCCAGATCGTCGACGATATCTGCGCCGTGATCAACGCCCGCGCTGAAAAAGGCGAGCACTTCGGCCTGATCGTCATCCCCGAAGGCTTGGTCGAATTCGTCCCCGAGATGAAGACCCTGATCTCCGAACTGAACGACCTGATGGCTCACGCCGACGAGTCGCTGCCGAAGTCCTTCGCCAAAGCCGAAAGCCTCGGCGAACTGACCATACTCGGCCTCACCGCCGCTTCCGCCAGCCTCTACTTCTCCCTGCCCGCCGCCATCCGCGAGCAGCTCGTCGCCGACCGCGATCCGCACGGCAACGTCCAAGTGTCCCGCATCGAGACCGAGAAGCTCTTGATCGGAATGGTCGAAGCCCGCCTCGCCGAGCAGAAGAAAGCCGGTCAATCGAAAGCCAAGTTCTCGCACCAAAACCACTTCTTCGGCTACGAAGGCCGATGCGCCGCGCCGTCTAACTTCGACGCCGACTACTGCTACTCCCTCGGCTACACCGCCGCCGCTCTCCTCGGCGCTGGCAAGACCGCCTACCTCTCCAGCGTCCGCAAGCTCACCCTGCCGGCCAACAAGTGGATCGCCGGCGGCGTCCCCTTGACCTCGATGATGAACGTCGAACGCCGTCACGGCGCCGATAAACCCGTCATCCGCAAGGCCTTGGTCGAGCTCGACGGCGCCCCCTTCAAGCGCCTCGTCGCCCAGCGTGGCGAATGGTCGCTGAAGACCTCCTTCGTCTTCCCCGGCCCGATCCAGTACTTCGGCCCCACCGAAGTCTGCGACACCACCACCCACACCCTGCGCCTCGAGCAGCTCGGCCGCTGAACGTGGCTCGAGCTTCCAGCTCGAGATTTTAATTCGCGCCCGCCACAAAACGGCGGGCGCGGTTTTTTGCCGCACTAAAATCTTTCGACCTGTATCACTCCATTTTGATCTTGGATTCTCTTCGCCGTCAGCGTCGAACCAGGGAGTGAGGGAGGTAGGGAGTAAGGGAGTAAGGGAGTAAGGCAGGAGCGCATAAGAGTAAGGCAGGAGCTCATAAGAGTAAGGCAGGAGCTCATAAGAGTTCACTCCCCAACTCCCTCGTTCCCTCACTCCCAAGCCTGGAGATTAGAATCCCGAGTGATACAGCACTAAAATCTTTGATAAAGTTTGGCATCTGTCCTGATTTAGTTCTATCTTGCTCTAAGTTTCCTGCCTCTAACCCTCAAAAGAAGTCCACCCATGCCTTTCAGCTACACACTCGGCAAACTCTCGATCACCGAATCCAATCCAGGCAAAGCCCTGAAGTTGAGCTCATCATGGGTGAAGCTCCAAGGCGCGGTCAATAATTCAGTCAGCTTTGAGGCAGGTGCCCTAGAGCATGTAACTTTCCTTCTCGATGGTGTCGCCACCACGAATTTCACTCTCGATCAACTCAAAGCCGGCAAGGTCAGCCTGCTCCATGACGGCAGCAATCACGCGCCATCTTTTGTGCTCACCGCAAAATCCGGCAGCGACAGCTTCTCCGTCGCCAGCTCCGCCGCCAATTTGAGCTTCAAGGCGGTCAACGACAAAGCCGTCATCAGCCAGGATATACATGCCGTCCTGCAGGAAGGCGGCAGCATCGAACTGCGCAAGCTCATCTCCCTCAGCGACGAAGAAGATGATGAAGCCGGCATCCTCGGCCAAAACGTCTACACCGCCAAGCTCAGTTCCGGCACGATCCTCGTCGGGGGTCAGATTCTCGATGGCAAGACGGTCAAATCCTTCACCCACGCGCAAGTGCTCAGCGGCGACGTGGTCTTCGTCCACGACGGCTCGGAAAAAGCCCCCTCGATCAGCCTCACCGTGAAGGACTCCGGCGGCCTCACCTCAAGCCTCAGCTTGAACTTCCAGGCCGGGGTCAATTTCTTGCTGGTCAACGACAGCGCCAGCTTCAGCACCTCGCGCCTCGTCGTTCAACCGGGACTGAGCAGCAAACTCAGCACGAGCACCTTCACAATCATTGACCCCGACAGCAATTCCAATGATGCGATCATCAAGCTCAATCTGGGCACCGCCTACACCCTGACTTACGCCGGCACCCCGCGCCTCGACGGCTCCTTCACCTACGCCGAGCTCAAATCAGGCAAACTCAGCTTGACTCAGAATCAAGCTTCCATCGCCCCCAACATCGGCTTCACCGTCGATGACGGCGACGGCCTCACCAGCAGCGGCACGCTCTCGGTTCAACTCAAGCTCACAGGCAGCGGCATTCTTCCCGTTCCTGCATTGACCCTTGGCGACACCTTGGCCGTGCTGAAAAATCAATCGACCCTTCTCGATTCCGACTTCATTCATCTGAGCAATCTCGGCAGCGAAATTCCTTCCGGCACCCTTTTAAGCACCAGCTCCGTCAAAGGCGGCTTCTTCAGCTTTGGCGGCCTCAAGACCAGCTCATTCACGCTGCAAGATTTGTTGGATGGCTTGGTGAGCTTCGAGCAAGTCGGCGCTGGCCCGGTCAGTTTCTCCCTCAAAGCGACCAACGCCTTTGGCAAAAGCTCCGCCTCACTCGCCTTCAAGAACGTCGTCATCGATCAGGCCCCGGTGATCACCAGCGGCACTGAGCTCGTCGTCACCGAAGACGTCGCCGCGATTTACAGCGCCGCCGCCACCGATGCCGACGGACATTCTCTGACTTATTCACTGCTCGGCGCCCCCGCAAAAGGCTCGATCAACGTGGCGGGCTCGAACTTCATCTACATCCCGAACACCGAAGTCAACGGCTCTGACAGCTTCGTCATCGCCGTCAGCGACGGCTATTTCACGACATCGCAAACTATCTCGGTCAACATCGCCGCGGTCAACGACGCGCCAGTGATCGCCAGCGGCGCGTCTCTCTCGACCCAGGAAGATCAGTCCATCGTCTATCAGGCCTCCGCCATCGACATCGACAGCGCCAATCTCACCTGGTCGGTCGTGACCCAAGGCAACAAGGGACAAGTGACCGTCTCCGGCTCCGCCTTCACCTACACGCCGAATGCCGACGCCAACGGCTCCGACTCCTTCGTCATCGCGGTCAGCGACGGCGATCTCACCACGACCAAGACCGTTTCGGTCAACATCGCCGCGGTCAACGACGCGCCGGTGATCACCAGCTCTGCGTCTCTCGCAACTCAAGAAGATCAGTCCATCGTCTACCAGTCCTCTGCCACCGACATCGAAAGCGCCAATCTCACATGGTCGGTCGCGTCGCAAGGTAGCAAGGGCCAGATCAGCGTCTCCGGCTCCGCCTTCACCTACACGCCCACTCCCGACGCCAACGGCTCCGACTCCTTCGTCATCGCCATCAGCGACGGCGCTATCACCACGACCAAGACCGTCTCGGTCAACATCGCCGCAGTCAACGACGCGCCGGTGATCACCAGCACTGCGTCTCTCGCAACTCAAGAAGATCAGTCCATCGTCTACCAGGCTTCAGCCACCGACATCGACGACGCCAATCTCACCTGGTCGGTCGCGACTCAAGGCAACAAGGGCCAGATCACCCTTTCGGGATCCGCTTTCACCTACACGCCCGCCTCCGACGCCAACGGCTCCGACAGCTTCGTCATCGCGGTCAGCGACGGCGCGATCACCACGACTCAAACCATCTCGATCAACATCGCCGCGGTCAACGACGCGCCCGTGATCACCAGCTCGGCAACTCTCTCGACCCAGGAAGATCAGTCCATCGTCTACCAAGCTTCGGCCACCGACATCGACAGCGCCAATCTCACCTGGTCGGTCGCGTCGCAAGGCAGCAAGGGCCAGATCAGCGTCTCCGGCTCCGCCTTCACCTACACGCCGTCGTCTGATGCCAACGGCTCCGACAGCTTCGTCATCGCGGTCAGCGATGGCGCTATCACCACGAGCAAGACCATTTCGGTCAACATCGCCGCAGTCAACGACGCGCCGGTGATCACCAGCACTGCGTCTCTCGCAACTCAAGAAGATCAGTCCATCGTCTATCAGGCCGCCGCCAACGACATCGACAGCGCCAATCTCACTTGGAGCGTCGCGACCCAAGGCAGCAAAGGCCAGATCACCCTTTCGGGATCCGCTTTCACCTACACGCCCGCCGCCGACGCCAACGGCTCCGACAGCTTCGTCATCGCGGTCAGCGACGGCGCGATCACCACGACCAAGACCGTTTCGGTCAACATCGCCGCAGTCAACGACGCGCCTAGCGGCTCACTGATGATCATCGGCAGCTTGGTTCAGGGTCAAACACTGAACGCTTCACACTCTCTCACCGATCCCGAAACTATCGGGACCATGAGCTATACCTGGACCGACTCCAATGGCCTGCTTCTCGGCCAGGGCCCCAGCTTGCTCCTCACGGAAAACGAAGTCGGCAAGAAAATCAATCTCAGCGCCACTTACGTAGACAGCGACGGCAACTCCGAATCGGTATCGATAAGCACCTCTGTCTCCGTCCTCAACCAAAACGATCCGGCAAGCGGCGACGTTCTTGTTGCCGGGACAGCCCGACAAGGCGACACTCTATCCGCTTCGAACAGCCTCTCCGATCTCGACGGCCTAGGCGACATCACCTACACTTGGAAAGACGATTCAGGCCTGATCCTCGGCAACGGGGATCAATTCCTCCTGACTGAAGCTCAAGTCGGTAAAAAAATTAGCGTCGTCGCCTCCTACACAGATGTTCATGGCAGCCATGAATCCGTCATCTCTTCCGAGTCTAACGTCGTTCAAAATCGCAATGACGCCCCCATTGGTTCCGTCTTCATCAGCGGCAGCACCGCACAAGGTCAAATCCTTCGCGCTTCGAATGACCTGAACGACCTCGACGGCCTCGGCAACATCTCGTACACTTGGCTCGTTGACGGCGCCATTGTTGGCAGTGGCGACAGCTTCATGCTCACCCAAGCTCAGATCGGCAAAAAAATCAGCGTCGTCGCAGCCTACACCGATGGACATGGTGCCATCGAAAACGTCAACTCTGCGCCCACCGCACAGATTGACAATATCGACGATGCCGCCAGCGCCATCCTGTCGATCAGCGGCACCATCGCAGAAGGCGGCACCGTCGTTGCATCGGTCACTTCCCTCAGCGATCTCGATGGAGCGCCCGCGGTCACCCGTTACCAATGGCAGAGCTCTTCGACTCTCAACGGCAGCTACGCCGACATCTCGGGCGCCACTTCGAGCTCTTACTCGATCCCCTCCGATCAGTCTTTGGTCGGCCAATATCTGCGCTTCAGCATCACCAGTTCCGATGCTCTCAGCGGTTCCACGACCCTGAGCTCCACCGGTTCTCTCGTTGCCAACGTCGATGATGCGGCCACCGCAACTCTCTCGATCACCGGGACCTCCCAAGAAGGAGCTTCCGTCACCGCCTCGGTCGCCTCTCTCGGTGACGCCGATGGTTCGCCCACGGTCGCCACCTACCAATGGCAGAGCGCCAGCACCTTGAACGGCACTTACGCCGATATCTCGGGCGCTACCTCCTCCAGCTACTCGATCCCCACGGATCAATCCTTGGTCGGCCAGTACCTGCGCTTCACCATCACCACTTCCGATGCTCTCAGCGGCAGCACCACCCTGAGCTCCACCGGCTCTCTCGTGGCCAACGTCGATGATGCGGCTACCGCAACTCTCTCGATCACCGGCACCACCCAAGAAGGTGGCTCCGTTTCCGCCTCGGTCGCCTCTCTTGCCGACGCCGATGGCTCGCCCACAGTCGCCAGCTACCAATGGCAGAGCGCTTCGACTCTCAACGGCACTTACGCCGACATTTCCGGCGCTACCTCCAGCTCCTACTCGATCCCTTCGGATCAATCCTTGGTCGGCCAGTACCTACGCTTCACCATTACCACCTCCGACCCTCTCGGCGGCACCACCACCTTAAGCTCGACCGGATCACTCGTCGCCAACGTCGATGACGCTGCTACCGCCACCCTCGCCATCACAGGCACCACCCAGGAAGGCGGCTCCGTCTCCGCTTCGGTCGCCTCTCTTGTTGACGCCGATGGCTCGCCCACGGTCGCGACCTACAAATGGCAGAGCGCGTCGACCCTCAACGGCACTTACGCCGAGATCTCGGGCGCCACCTCCAGCTCTTACTCGATCCCTTCGGATCAGTCGCTGGTCGGCAAATACCTGCGCTTTACCATCACCACTTCCGATGCTCTCGGCGGTTCCACGACCCTGAGCTCCACCGGCTCTCTCGTGGCCAACGTCGATGATGCGGCCACCGCAACTCTCTCGATCATCGGGACCACCCAAGAAGGCGGCTCCGTTTCCGCCTCGGTCGCCTCTCTTGTCGACGCCGATGGCTCGCCCACGGTCGCCACCTACCAATGGCAGAGCGCCAGCACCTTGAACGGCACTTACGCCGATATCTCGGGCGCCACTTCCTCCAGCTACTCGATCCCCTCGGATCAATCCTTGGTCGGCAAGTACCTGCGCTTCGTCATCACCACTTCCGACGCTCTCAGCGGCAGCACCACCTTGAGCTCGACCGGTTCTCTCGTCGGCAACGTCGATGACGCGGCCACCGCAACTCTCTCGATCACCGGCACTACCCAGGAAGGCGGCTCCGTCTCCGCCTCGGTCGCCTCTCTTGTCGACGCCGATGGCTCGCCCACGGTCGCCACCTACCAATGGCAGAGCGCCAGCACCTTGAACGGCAGCTACGCTGACATCTCGGG
>CAMCSH010000069.1 GCA_945877655.1 Lentisphaera araneosa HTCC2155
TTATCCATAAAATAAAATATAGCATCGAATGCGGACGTCAAGTGCACTGGGCAAGAAAAATCCCGGCTGCGGGCGGCAGCCGGGATTTTTCAACAAGGAAGGTGCTTAGGCCGAAGAAATCAGGAGCTCATCGGGGGCTGAGCAGTAACCTAATTTTAAGTAGGTTTGTAATTCTGGCTCTGTTGCACATCCTGAGACTCTTAACGCCAAATTCAGTAGAGATGCCTTAAATTCTTCCTTATCCATTGTGTCGTGGCCCACATAGCCTGATCCATCTATGACCCCAAGCAGCAGATGGGTTTTTCCTGTTTGGTCCAAATCGTAGATAATTAAACACATATTATTATCATCGAAAAATTCATGAAAGCGAAGGCTGTGAACAAATATTTTATCATCGAAATCATTGTGGAATTTAAAATATATATCTTGAGGAGAGAGGTTCCTTAGTAAATCTGAGCTAATGATTGAGTTTATCCATTGATCTGTCCCATAAAACTTATACGACAAATAGACATCACCTACAAAAGCCTTAGTGATTACACCTCCTTTTAATTTCTCACTACAGATATTAATAGCTATATCCGAAAATATACCATTATTGGAAATGGAAATAATTTCAAAGTTTCCATTCATTGGGCTCACCGTCTAAGCTGATTTAAAATTTCATTCGGGACTTTTATTGTTCTCGGCTGACCAAATTTTGTAAATCCTTTGGTTTGTCCAGACCAGTGGAAGAAATTTGAGTTTGCCCCAGTTTGATAGAACTGATGATAATTGCCAAGTGGGTCAACAGCGTATCTAACAATCTTGCCATTTGCAACGTATGGAATACTTGAATTATAAAGTTCTACGTGGTTCGATGGCAATACAGATTTTGTGGGATTATACTGTTATGTGGTGATATCATGGTGCCCGGGATTTTCGTAATAATGCATCTGTCTTGTCGATGGCTTTGAAGCATAAACGAGATCATCCAACTTGCTCATTCCTCGCGCTTCTTGTGATGCCAATATTTTCTGGCAATGCAAGATATCACTGTTATGCGCCAGAATGCTTTCATTGCCTACAAAGAAGTTGTGAGCACGGTGAACTTCAAGGTTATAGACCGTCTGGAGCTTGCGTGTGGTCTTTCTGCCCGTGATGGAGCAAACCTTCTCCCGTGCCTGAATCTTCTCACTGATACGCAGCTCACCAGCGGCAACCCAAGCATTTCGAGTAAAGGAATAGAGTGGGTGCGGCGCGGTGACTCCAAGGGGGATATCGGAGTTGTCGAAAGTCAGTTCCAAGCATTCTGCATTATCATGTTTGATGGTGCCAGTAACCAACTGATATCCATCATCGCAATCCCTTGAGTCCCGATAGATAGGGTTGATTGCCATGACCTTAGCATTTTCAAGGATACCATATTCAAGCATCCCAAGATCAATAGCATTTCCGATTTTAGCGTTTGTTTTTTCAATCCACCAGAGAGGGCGAGTAATGGTCAATTCAGTAGTTCCGCCATCGGCTTCAATGATTTTAAGATCAATGGCGCGGCACAAATCGCGGGTGATATCAGTGGTGTCCAGATCATCAACTACATAGGTTGAGCCTAGGATATCATAGTCCTTAGTATCTTCCTTAGAGCGTTGATAGGCTGTGATATATCCCTCACAGGTTTCAATATCAATGCCGTAAGGGAAGAGTTCATTGGGTTGATATTTATACCATTTTGCGCTTGTAGGAATTTTGCGCATGAGTGCTGCCCATTCAGGAGAGGACAGGAAGTTTTTATCCTTCTTAAAGTTTCTTTTTGTCGCGCTGTGCTCCTTACTGATCGGAACTTCCATCCCAACTTTTATTCTCTCAATAGTGCAACGGTTTTCATGTTCAAACTTTTCGATATCCATAACTTCCGGAAGCGAAGAAAGACGAGTTAGGAAGAGTGTCCCCGGTTTTTCATCTGTCTTAGTCGAAATAGTGTCGCTACCTGCGCAAGTAATTTCAGCAAATTCGTGTTGTTCTTCGTCTTCAAGCAAATAATGGACCATGCCTTTAGCTACTGCTCCATGGTCAACCCCTGCAATTCGACGCCAGCGAGCATTCATGTCGCCTTTGCGAGCAGGTAGACAAATGGGATACTGCTGTTTCTTGGGTTGGCTTGGCGTGGCTTCAGATTGTGTAGTTTTCGCTTCATTTGCCTCTGCCCGGTTGAAACCCCAGCTCATGCCGACACAGGCAAGTATCATAACAAGGACTATGATCAATGGGACCTTGAACGGGGCGCTACGGCTTTGTCCAACTTGTGATGTCTTGCTATTGTTCTTGCTCTTCATTTGGCTTCCTTAGTGTCTTTGGTAAATTTCGTGTGCTTGATCATCTGGAAATTCATGGGTGCCTACTTAGATCATCTTCCACAATTGTCCAGAGGGGTGCCGAAAATTTCTAGGAGTATACAAGCTTGTCATGCTTGGGATCGAGATTTCAATTTGCCAATTTAAATTTCGTAATATTTTTTTCAGCTCTCTGTGAACTGGCAGTTTTCGGGAAGCTTTGCAACCTCAATATGATAATCAACGATTTTACTGCATAAAATTTAAAAACCGCCGCACCCATCTCGGGTGCGGCGGTTTTACGGGTTTCCCCGAGAATCATTTGGCCTTGATGATAAGCTCGTCCACTTGGGCGTCGACCAGGATGGTCTGGCCGGGCTGGATGTCGCCGGACATGAGGCGGCGGGCGACCTGAGTTTCGAGCTGACGCTGCAACCAGCGACGCAGGGGGCGGGCACCGTAGGCGGGGTCGTAACCCTGGACCGCGATGAAGTCGCGGGCGGCGGGAGTGATCTCGAGGCCGACATCTTGCTCCTTCAGGCGGCTGCGGAGCTCTTGCACCATCAGGTCGACGATGCGGGTGATCTCGCTCAGATTGAGCTGCTTGAAGAGCACGGTCTCGTCGATGCGGTTGAGGAACTCGGGACGGAAGTGCTTGCGCAGTTCGCCCATCACCTGGTCGCGCACCGCTTGCGGCAAAGCGCCGTCCTTGCCGGTGTGAGCGGCGAGGAGGTGGTGCGAGCCGATGTTCGAGGTCATGATGACGACGGTGTTCTTGAAGCTGACGGTGCGGCCTTGCGAGTCGGTCAGACGGCCGTCGTCGAGGAGCTGCAGGAGGATGTTGAAGACATCGGGGTGAGCTTTCTCGATCTCGTCGAAGAGAACCACGGCGTAGGGCTTACGACGGACTGCTTCGGTGAGCTGGCCGCCATCCTCATGGCCGACGTAGCCGGGAGGGGCGCCGACGAGGCGGGAGACGGCGTGTTTCTCCATGTATTCGCTCATGTCGATGCGGATCAAGTCTTCCGAGTCGAAGAGTGACAGGGCGAGGGCTTTGGCGAGCTCGGTCTTGCCGACACCGGTGGGGCCGAGGAAGAGGAAGCTGCCGATCGGGCGCGACGGGTCTTTGATGCCGGCACGGGCCCGGATGATGGCGTCAGCGACGGCTTGCACCGCTTCATCCTGGCCTATCACCCGTTCGTGCAGGGTGACGTCGAGCTTGAGCAGTTTCTTGCGTTCGCCTTCGACGAGGCGGGACACCGGGATGCCGGTCCAGCGGGCGACAACCTTGGCGATCTCTTCTTCATTGACCACTTCCTTGACCAGTGAATGGCCATCTTTGTTCTTGCCTTCGGCGGCGAGGATTTCCTTCTCGAGGCGAGGGATGTCGCCGTAGCGCAGTTCGGCAGCGCGGCCGAGATTGCCGTCGCGTTCAGCCTTGTCGCATTGCAGGCGGGCGATTTCGAGTTTTTCACGCAGCGACTGGATGCCGCCGACGGCTTTTTTCTCGGACTCCCACTGAGCTCGCAAAGCGCCGGCCTTCTCCTTGGCGTCGGCGAGCTCCTTGCGAAGGTCGTCGAGGCGAAGCTTCGAGGCGGCGTCGGTTTCTTTTTTCAGAGCGGCCTCTTCGATTTCGAGGCGCATCTGCTTGCGCGACACTTCGTCGAGCTCGGCCGGCATCGAGTCGATCTCGGTGCGGATCGAGGCGCAGGCTTCGTCCATCAGGTCGATCGCTTTATCGGGCAGGAAGCGGTCGGAGATGTAGCGGTCGGAGAGGACGGCGGAGGCGACCAGGGCGGCGTCCTGGATCTTGACGCCGTGGTGCACTTCGAAGCGTTCCTTCAGGCCGCGGAGAATGGAGATGGCGTTTTCGACCGAGGGCGCGTCGACCATCACCGGCTGGAAACGGCGTTCGAGAGCGGCGTCTTTTTCGATGTATTTGCGGTGTTCGTCGAGGGTGGTGGCGCCGATGCAGTGCAGTTCGCCGCGGGCGAGCATGGGCTTAAGCATGTTACCGGCATCGGAGCTGCCTTCGGTTTTTCCGGCGCCGACGATGGTATGGATCTCGTCGATGAAGAGGATGATCTGGCCTTCGGCCTGCTTGATCTCGTTGAGCACGGCTTTCAGGCGCTCTTCGAAGTCGCCGCGGTACTTGGCGCCGGCCATCAGGGCGGTCATGTCGAGGGAGAAGATGGTCTTGTCCTTGAGGCCTTCGGGGACGTCGCCGCGGACGATGCGCTGGGCCAGGCCCTCGACGATGGCGGTTTTGCCGACGCCGGGCTCACCGATGAGGACCGGGTTGTTCTTGGTTTTGCGCGACAGGATGCGGATGACGCCGCGGATTTCGGCGTCGCGGCCAATCACCGGATCGAGCTTGCCGGCCTTGGCCAGTTCGACCAGGTCCTGGCCGTATTTGCTCAGGGCTTCATAGGTCGCTTCGGGGTTGCGCGAGGTGACTTTTTGCGTGCCCCGCAAGAGCTTGGTGGCTTTGAGGATGGCATCGCGGCCGAGGCCAGCTTCTTTGAGGAGGCGGGCGCTCTCGCCGCGGCCTTCGTCGGCGAGGGCGAGGAGAAGGTGTTCGGCGGAGGCGAATTCATCCTTCATCGCTTCGGCTTCTTTTTGCGCCTTGCGCAAGACCGCGCCGAGACGCTGCGACAGGAGCACTTGAGTGGGCGCGACGCCGAGGCGTCCGCGGCTGCTCAGGAGCGACTCGACCTGGGATTTCAATTGGGCGGGGCTGGCACCTGCCTTTTCGATCAGGCGGGCGGCGAGTGAGGGCTCCTGGCTGAGCAGGGTGAGCAGGAGGTGCTCGGGCTCGAGTTCCTGGTGTTGGAGCTTGAGGGCGAGCTCCTGGGCATCGTGCAGGGCGGCTTGCGATTTCTCGGTGAATTTGCTGAGATCCATGGCGTGGCTCCTCGGCTTGGGTTTGGTGATCCCCTGCAACAGAGCAGGCTAGCGACAGGGCTCAAGATCACTGCCGTAAGTTCATGCCGAATTGCGACTTCCGCAAATCTAGGTTAAGAATCCAAGCCTTGTGGCAGGACAGCGTGTCACCACACAATGGGCGATCTGGCACAAGGAGAGACGGAATGGCGCGCGTGTTGGAGTCTGGCTCATTGAGGGTCCCATTCCGGATCAGGAGTTGCAGGTTTCGGTGCTTGAGGAAGACTGCCGTCGTCGCCCCAAACGCGTTCCAATTCCGGCGCCCGGGAGATCGCCACCGGAGTGATCATCTTCCGTTCCAAAGGCAGGCTGCCTTCGATCGCGAGGATCACCGGCGTCGCAGGACGCCAATTCAAGTCGCCCAGTTTCTGCAAGGGACCGAGCTCTTTGCCAGTGGCGTCGCGCCAGGCTTTCCACACCAGTTCGGAACAGTAGATCGCCCCGTCGTCGAGACTGTAATGGAGGTCGTAGGGTCGCCCGAGATACTTGCGGGCTGCTGCGATCCAGGCGGGGATCGAAGCGCGCTCGCCGCTTTTCAGTCGGCAGGCGCTGAAGCGTCCGTGATCGCGGGCGATCCATTCTTGCAGCGGGGTCTCCTTGACCGGGCCGATCGCCTCGATCACCCGCAAAGAGCCGTCGGCGCCGCGCAGGACCAAGCCGCAATGGGAGAAGTTCGACTGCGTCGCGATCCGGATCGCTTGAGGCAAGGGTGCGTCGCCGATATTCTGGAACAACACATCGCCTTCTTGAGCCTCGTAGGCCACCGCTTTTGCCGGCGGCGTCTTCGTTGCGATGGGAGCGCTCTGGTTGCAGGAAAGCAGGAAACACGAGAAGAGCAGGAAAAGGGTTTTCATCGTCGGACTCCTTGAGCTGATCTTGGAACCAGTTTAGCTCGGCGAGGATCTTGAGGGCGGCGGGACTTGCAAGAAATTTGTAAAAGCGTTCACTTCGCCTGCAATCTTGCAGCCAGCTCGGGCGCCAGGGATCGCAGTGGCTGCATAACGAAGTCACGCTGAAAAGCGCGGGGATGGGGGATCACCAGATCGGGCTCGTTGAGCACCAGATCGCCGAAGAGGATGATGTCGAGGTCGATCGGACGCGGAGCGTTGACTTCGCGCTGAGCGGCGCGCCCGAGGCGGCTTTCGATCGTTTGGCAGAGCTGCATCAATTGCCGCGGCGAGCCGCTCCAGAAACCCGAGCACACTCCGTTGAGAAATTCGCCGGAGCCGCTCGGGCAATCGACCGGGGTGCTGGCCACCGCGGCGCTGATCTGATCGAGCTGGAATCCGCCCTCGTCAAGCAGGCGCATCGCCTCAGCGATGTTCCCTTCGCGGGAACCGCAAGGCGCCGCGAGGTTGCTGCCGTAGGCAAGGATGACGAGGGGAGGGGGCGTCGGAAGAGATTGCATAGCGACTTTACAAGCCAAGCAGTCGGCGAGCTTCGTCTTCTGCCATGCCACTAGCGACTAAGCTTGTCAAGGCAGTCTTCAACTGCGCTTCAGCTTTCTGCTTGTCGGCTTCGGCTTTTTGCTTGTCGGCTTCGGCTTTTTTGATTTCTGCTTCTGCACGAGCCATGGTGTCGCGTTCGATCCTGAGAATGCCATCGAGAAAATCATCTTCAAGTGTCATTTCCTTGCGGACCTCGGTGGATTCTCCGGCGCGGGCAAGGCTCCGCGCGATGGCTCGGAATTCCGCTGGCACCTTGTCTTCCTCGATGATCAGCTGATGCTCATTCTTGGGGTCGGCGTGATGCTGGTCAAAGAAGCTGAGTAGAGTCTCCAGACGGGTGCGTGCCGGTTCCTTCAGGAGCGGGATTTGGATGACAAAGCTGTCGTGCGAGAGACATTCGATAAACTGTGCCCGGAATTGCAGCTCCTCGCGGGTGATGGCGTCGAAATATTGGCGGCGCACCTTGATCACCGGAGCAGGCAGACCTTCCAATTGATGGCCGAGGAAGTAGATGCTAATGATCGGCAGCGGTGTTTTCACCGTCCGGCCATTCTTGAGCTCGTGAACGACATTGTTTTTGTCGGCATATTGCTCGCCCAGATAGCGACGGAAACGCATGATGTCTTCCGGGAACTTGGCTTTTTGGATCTCGATCAAAACCAATTGCGTTTCGCCATTGGCGAGCCGGATTCGGGCGCAGAAATCCAGACGAAAAACCGACAGTGCCGGACTGAAGCGACCGATTTGCTCGATGTTCCGGGTCTCCACCGATTCGATATCGAGTTCGGTGATAGTCGAGATCACCAGTCGGGCGATTTCCGGATCGCTCAGCAAGTATTTGAAGACGCTGTCGTAAATCGGGTTGGCGATGCGCATGAGAACTCTCTCAAAGTTTGATTCGCTTCGAATCTAGCACCCCGGAGACACAACGCCAAGAGCCAAAAACGGATGAAGACTGGCCAGCCGCCGACAGGAGATTAGCTTTGCCTCCAACCACGGAGCCTTCATGAACATCTCGATGCCCTTGCTCTTCTCCGGCTTCCTCTTCGGCTGCATCGGCATGGGCTATTTCATGTACGGCAAAACCCAGCGTGCCGGCATTCCGCTGGCCTGCGGCATCGCCTTGATGGCCTATCCCTACTTCATTGACAGCGTCTGGCTGATGTGCCTGATCGGCATCGTCCTGATGATCATCCCGGCCTTTATCAAGATCTGAAGTGGACTTCGTCAATCTAACTGGGACACAACTGGGACACAGTTAGGACACGACTGGGATACAGTTGGGACAGGAGCTGCAGAGCTCCGAGCGGATTCAGTGCGCTTGGGTGTGAGCTCTCGGGTGAATTCTTTTCGTGCTCTTCGTGTCTTCGTGGTGAACCTGGGTTCACTCACTTCATCGGCAGGCGATTGAGGAAGTGATGAACGAAGGGAACTTCGCAATGCTTGCGCAATTCCTTCGGATCGCCCCGAGCGACGACACCCCGAGCCTGGCGATCGAGGATGATGCATTCGTCGACGGCAGCGAAGATCGATTCAAGCTCGTGGGTGACGATGACGATGGCAGTGCCTTGTTCGTCGCAGAGGCGGCGCAGCAGCAGATCAAGCTCGGACGAGGAGATCGGATCGAGGCCGGCGGAGGGTTCGTCGCAAAACAACAGCGGCGGATCGAGGGCCAGGGCGCGGGCGAGGCCGGCACGTTTTTTCATGCCGCCGGAGATCGAGGCCGGCAGGTAGTCTTCGAAACCGCTGAGTCCGGTGAGTGAGAGCTTGTGTCGGGCCTTTTCCACGCAGGCGGCGCGGTCGAGTCCGCTGAATTCCTCCAAGGGCAGAAGGACGTTTTCAAGCAAGGTGAGAGAGCCGAAAAGGGCGCCGGACTGGTAGAGGATGCCGAAGCCTTGCATCAGCTTGCGGCGCTCGTCCTGGTCGCAGGAAACGATGCTGCGACCGGAATGCAGAATCTCGCCTTGGCTCGGCGACTTCAATCCCGCCAGGCAGCGCAGCAGCGAAGACTTGCCGCAGCCGGAGCCGCCGAGAATGCCGAAGGTGCGGCCGCGACGGACTTCAAAGCTGACCCCTTCCATCAGCGGCGGGCCGCCATAAGAAATCGTCACGTCTTGAACCACCAGCGGCAGGATGTCATCGCTATTCATGCAGGAAAGGCCTTGGGATTGATGCCTCTCACCATAACTGCGTTCGCTTTTCGAGCTTGCCGGCAGGACGAGGAAATCCGCCTTCCGGGATTAGATTCGCGGGCAAACACAGAGGACATGAGTTCACATGGCAGAAAATCGACGGGTCGTCATCACCGGCATGGGCGGAGTCACGCCGCTGGGCAGCAGCTGGGCGGAAATCCTGCCGGAGCTTCGCGCCCGCCGCAACGGCGTCGTCCGGATGGACGCCTGGGACCGCTTCAGCGGCCTCGACACCCGCCTCGCTGCGCCGTGCAAAGCCCCGATCGGCGAGACCTATGGCTACAACCGCAAACTCACCCGCGGCATGGGCCGGGTCGCGATCTTCGCAGTCCGGGCCAGCGAGCTCGCCTTGCGCGATGCCGGCCTGATCGGCTCGCCGCTGTTGATCAGCGCTCGCTGCGGCGTCGCCTACGGCTCCTGCTCCGGCTCGACCGATGCGGTCGAACCCTTCGCCCGGATGCGTTTGGAAAGCAGCACGCGCGGCATCTCGGCGACCTCCTACATCCAGATGATGCCGCAGACTTGCGCCGTCAACATCGGCCTCTTCTTCGGCCTGCAAGGACGCGTCATCCCGACTTGTTCCGCCTGCACCTCGGGCTCGCAAGCGGTGGGCTACGCCTTCGAGGCGGTACGCGCTGGCCGTTGCGACCTGATGGTCGCGGGCGGTGCCGAGGAGCTCGATCCGGCGATGGCCGCGGTCTTCGATGTCATGTACGCCACCTCGCGCAAGAACGACACGCCGTCGCTCAGCCCGCGTCCCTTCGACAAGGATCGCGACGGACTGGTCATCGGCGAAGGTTCAACCACTCTGGTGCTTGAGTCACTCGAGCACGCGCTCGCCCGTGGCGCCCACATCCACGCCGAGATCCTCGGCTTCGGCACCAACTCCGATGGCGTCCACCTCACCCAACCGAGCTCGGAAACCATGCTCGATGCGGCTCGCGAAGCCTTGGATGACGCCCGACTCAAGCCGGAGAAAATCGGCTATGTCAACGCTCACGCCACCGCCACCGAACTGGGCGACATCGCCGAGTCGGAAGCCACCCACCGCCTCCTCGGCTCCTCGGTTCCCGTCGCCTCGATCAAAGGCTACACCGGCCACACCCTCGGCGCCGCCGGAGCCCTCGAATCCTGGTGGACCATCGCGATGATGAATCAAGGCTGGTTCGCCCCGAGCTTGGGTCTGGATCAAGTCGACACCCGCTGCGCCCCGCTCAACTACCTCATGGGCGATGGACTCGAATTGAACACCGACATCGTCATGAACAACAATTTCGCCTTCGGTGGCATCAACACCTCGCTCATCTTCGGCCGCTGGCCGAGAGGGTGAGTTTAAAGTTTAAAGTTTAAGGTTTAAAGTTGAACATGAGCGCATTCACGTTGAACAAGAGCGGAAACCCACCCATGAAACCCAGCCTTTTCTGCCTCATCGATCTGCAAGAGAAACTCGTCCCGGCAATGGGAGATCGGGCCGAAGCCCTGATCGCCCGTTCGGCCAAGGCCCTGCAAGCGGCGCGTCTGCTGCAGCTGCCGGTCGTCCTCACCGAGCAATATCCCAAAGGACTCGGGCGCACTATTGCGGCCATCGTAGAACACGCCCAAGGACTGCCCTTGCTCGAGAAGACTTCCTTCTCCGCTTTCGGCGCCCCTGGCTTCGAAGAGCTGCTTCTGCAGAACCGGACCAGACACCTGGTGATCGCCGGGATCGAAGCCCATGTCTGCGTTCGCCAGACCTGTCTCGACGCTCTCAGCCGCGGCATCGAGGTGAGCCTGCTGGCGGATTGCACCGAATCCCGCTCGGTCCGCGATCGCGATCTGGCTTGGCGCGAACTCGAAAACAAAGGCGTCGAGATACTCAGCTTCGAAGCCTGGGCTTTCGCCGCCCTGCGCGATGCCAAACATCCTGCTTTCAAGGCTGTTTCGGCATTGGTGCGCTGATACCGTCATAAGGCCGGAACTTGCCGGATTTGAGATTAGTGTTGAAGTACCGACTTTCTGAGAAACCCACAACCGATACGGAGTCCTCCATGAGCAAACCCGCGACCAAACCCGCCTGCCCCAACTTCTCCAGCGGCCCCTGCGCCAAGCGCCCCGGCTACGACCTCGCCAAGCTGCCCTTCGCCGCCACCGCCGGCCGCTCGCACCGCTCCGGCGTAGGTAAAAAAGCCCTCAAGGAAGCCATCGACCTGTCGAAGAAAATCCTCGGCCTCCCCGAAGGCTACCGCCTCGGCATCGTCCCCGCCTCCGATACCGGCGCCGTCGAGATGTTCCTCTGGTCCGCCCTCGGCCCCCGCGGCGTCGATGTCTTCCATTGGGAATCCTTCGGCCAGGAATGGATGACAGACATCACCAAGCAGCTCAAGCTCAAAGACGTCCGCGTCTTCACTGCGCCCTACGGCCAGCTCCCCGACATGACTCAGGCCGCCAAGGACCGCGACGTCATCTTCACCTGGAATGGCACCACCTCCGGCGTCCGCGTCAACAACGCCGACTTCATCGCCGACGACCGCGAAGGTCTCGCCATCTGCGACGCCACCTCGTCCTGCTTCGCCATGGAAATGCCTTGGGAAAAACTCGACGTCGTCACATTCTCGTGGCAGAAGGTCCTCGGCTCGGAAGGCGCCCACGGCGTCCTCATCCTGTCGCCCCGCGCCGTCGCCCGTCTCGAGTCCTTCACCCCCGATCGTCCCTTGCCCAAAATCTTCCGCATGACCAAGGGCGGCAAGGTCACCGAGGACCTCTTCGAAGGCGCCACCATCAACACTCCCTCGATGCTCGCCGTCGCCGACTATCTCGACGCCCTCAAGTGGGCCGAATCGATCGGCGGCTTCCCCGCCCTCAAGGCCCGCACCGAGGCCAACTTCGCCGCCGTCGCCCGCTTCGTCGAGAAGACTCCCTGGATCCACTTCCTCGCCAAGGACGCGGCCCTCCGCTCCACCACCTCGGTCTGCCTCACCCTCGACCTCGCCGACGACAAGGTCACCGCTCTGGTGAAACTGCTCGACAAGGAAGCTGTCGGCTACGACCTCGGCGCCTACCGCGACGCTCCTCCCGGCCTGCGCATCTGGTGCGGCGCCACCGTCCAGACCGCCGACGTCGAGGCTCTGCTTCCTTGGATCGAGTGGGCCTACAGCGAAGTCCAGAAGGGCTGAGCCTTCGATCTTGACCCAATGCGCCCGCCGCGAGGAAACTTGCGGCGGGCGCGTTCTTTGGGGAGATCGTGATGGAACCCTCACCTCACCACCCGGAACCCCGTGTAGGAAGCTGCCAAGCTGTTGGGGAAGGGGGTGGCCCAGGGGACGGCCGAGGCGGGGGGCGCAAGTCTGGGCGAGGACATTTCTGAAATGACTGAGCTGAGCCCAGCGCTTAACATTTTCGTTTGCCGTGGTATTTTCGCGGGCTTTCAATCCAAAAGGACCCCCGACGATGAACCTCCCCGCCAACTACGAACGCGCCGCCGCTGAAGCCAAATGGCAGAAATTTTGGGACGATAACAAGATCTATAAGTTCGATGCGTCCTCCAAGGCCGAGCCCTTCACCATCGACACGCCGCCGCCCACCGTCTCCGGCAAGCTTCACATCGGCCACGTCTTCTCCTACACCCAGACCGAGATCATCGCCCGCTACCAGCGCCAGGCCGGCAAAAACGTCCTCTATCCCTTCGGCTTCGACGACAACGGCCTACCCACCGAGATCCTCACCGAGAAGGAAACCGACAAGAAGGGCGCCGACATGCCCCGCGAAGACTTCGTCAAACTCTGCGAAGAAACCTCCGCCAAATACCGCGTCCAGTTCCGCGACCTGTGGATGAGCCTCGGCTTCTCCTGCGCCTGGGACAACGTCTACTCGACCATCTCCAAGTCGTCGCAGCGCATCTCGCAGCGCAGCTTCCTCGACCTGCTCAAGAAGGACAAGGTCGACTACCGCTCCATGCCCACTCTCTGGTGCGTCAAATGCCAGACCTCCTTCGCCCAGGCCGAAGTCGATGATGTCCCCAAAGGCACTACCTTCAACTACCTCAACTTCAGCGCCGCCGACGGCACGCTGATACCCATCGCCACCACCCGCCCCGAGCTGCTTCCGGCCTGCGTCGCGATGTTCATTCACCCCGAAAACGAGAAGTATAAACACCTCATCGGCCAGCAGGCCATCGTGCCGCTCTTCGGCCACCAAGTCACCATCCTCGCCGACGAAAAGGCCGACCCCGACAAGGGCACTGGCATCGTCATGTGCTGCACCTTCGGCGACGTCACCGACATCGAGTGGTTCCGCAAGCACAAGCTGCCCAACCGCCTCGCCTTCACACGCGACGGCAAGATGAACGAGCTCGCCGGTGAATTCGCCGGCCTCACCATCAACGAAGCACGCAAGCAGATCACCGCCAAACTGGTCGAAGCCAGCCTGATCTACAAGCAGGAAGAAATCTCCGCCGAAAAACGCGTCGTCAACACTCACGAACGCTGCGGCACCCCGGTCGAATATCTCGACACCAAGCAGTGGTTCATCAAGGTCGTCGATGCCAAGGAAGATCTGATCAAACAAGGCGAAAAGGTCAACTGGTTCCCCGCCTACATGGGCAAGCGCTACCGCGACTGGGTCGATAACCTCGGCTGGGACTGGGCCATCTCCCGCCAGCGCTACTACGGCGTGCCTATCCCCGTCTGGTACGCTCCCGACGGCACCGTCATTCCCGCCTCCGACTCGCAGCTGCCGGTCAACCCGCTCGTCGACAAGCCGCTCGACTGCAAGGGCTACGACCCCGCTACCCTGATCCCCGAGAAAGACGTGCTCGACACCTGGGCCACTTCGTCGATCTCCCCCGAGCTCAACTGGCGCTGGGGCGAGACGGACGAAATGCCGCAGCTCCGCCCCATGTCGATGCGCCCGCAAGCCCACGACATCATCCGCACCTGGGCCTTCTACACCATCGTCAAATCCTGGTTCCACCACGGCGACATCCCCTGGAAGGACGCGGTCATCTCCGGCCACGTCATCAAGAAGGAAGTCAAGGTCGAAACCCAGAAGGTCGAAGGCCAGGCCTTCGAGCGCAAGTCGAAGATCTCGAAGTCGAAAGACGGCGACAAGTTCTCGCCCCTGCGTCTGATCGAGGAATTCGGCGCCGACGCGATCCGTTACTGGGCCACCTCCGGCACCCTTGGTTCCGACATCGCTTTCGATGAAGACGAGATCGAGGGCTCCTCGAAGCTGCTCACCAAGGTGTGGAACTCCGCCAAATTCGCCGCCGGCTTCCTCCAGGGCTTCGACCCCAAGGCAGGCCGTCCCAAGCTCGAAGCGGTCGACCTCTGGGCTCTGACCAAATTCGATGCGGTGATCAAGAACTACCACGCCGCCTTCGCCAAGCACGAGTTCTTCCCCGCCCGCAACGGCCTCGAGCAATTCTTCTGGAGCGACTACTGCGACAACTACATCGAGCTGGTGAAAGACCGTCTCTACTCCACCGACCCCGCCGACGCCGAACGCGCCCGAGCCGCCAAGTGGACCCTCTACTTCCTCACCCTCGGCCAGCTCAAGCTCTTCGCGCCCTACCTGCCGCACATCACCGAAGAGATCTACCAAGGCCTCTTCGCGGAGCTCGAAGGCGACAAGTCGATCCACATCTCGAAGTTCCCCGTCGTCGAGCCCTCGATAGTCTCTGCGGACGCCGCAAAAGCCGGTGAACTCCTGCTCGAAGTGGTCACCCTCGTCCGCGGCTACAAGTCGCGCAACAACTACTCGATGAAGCTCGCCATCGACACCATCAGCATCGCTGCGGACGCCGCAAACACCGCCGCTTTGAAGCTGGTCGAGAAAGACATCCTCGGCGTCTGCAAGGCCGGCAAGGTCGCCTTCGTTGCGGAGATCGCGAACTCGGATGACAAGACCGAGCGCGTCGCCCTGGCCATCGAAATGGACAAGGCCGCCCTCTTGCGCAATGAAGTGGTCAGCGAGCTCAAGCCGCTGATCAACGAAGCCAAGAAAGCCTTCAACCTGAAGGCCAAGGACGCCTGCAAGGTGCTTTACGTGTTAGCACCCGCCGACGTGCTTAAGGTGCTCGAGACCGAGCCCGGCCAGCTCGAAGCCGCCGCCCGTTCTGAGAAAGTGGTCTTCAACGCCGAAGGCAAAACTTACCTGCCCTTGGCGAGCCGCCCGGGCATGGGCGTGGCAGTGGAGAACTGAAATTGAGCGCGAGGCAAACTTGCCAGCCTCGCTTCTAGTACTACTTTAGTCGCAGAGATTCACCAATCCCTCAGCAGTACGCGTTCCTACCAATCCAGGAATTGCCGAGCCTGAGGGGTTTTTTTTAGGATTCCCTCCCATGCCCACAGCGATTCTGATTGATGGCGGCTTTTTCTTGCGCCGCTACCGTCATCTGCGAGGTCACGCTACACCCTCAGAAGTAGCCAAAGAACTCCACAGAATGTGTTTGGAGCACCTCAAACAGGCTGATGGTCGCCGACAGCTCTACCGCATCTTCTATTACGACTGCCCTCCTTTGACCAAAAAAGTGCATAATCCGGTCAGCCATCAAGCCATTGATTTTGCTAAAAGTGATCTCGCCATTTGGCGGACCGAATTTCACGAAGCCTTGAAATCCCAAAGGAAAGTCGCGCTCCGGATGGGAGTCATTAATGAAGCTTCGGGACACTGGGCGCTCAAGCCGACCAAGCTCAAGGAGCTGCTCCGCGGCAGCTTGCAGCTTACAGATCTGACGGCCGCGGATGTCACCTATGAAGCCCACCAGAAAGGGGTCGACATGCGCATCGGTCTTGATATTGCCTCGATGACCTTCAAAAAACAAGTGGATCAGATCATCCTGGTGTCAGGCGATAGCGACTTTGTGCCCGCCGCAAAACTGGCCCGTCGTGAGGGCGTCGACTTCATTCTGGATCCGATGTGGGCGCAGATTCGCGCCGACTTGAATGAACATGTCGATGGCATCAAATGCGTCTTCCCGAAATCTCCGTCGCCCTCTTTGGGTGACCCTTCAGCCGGCGAGTGATACATGTTGCTTGATCCAAAAATCGTCGCGGCTTTCTGGCTGCAGTCCTGGGACCAGGAAGTCACAGAACGAGAAAAGTAGCTCTGCGGCTTCGCGTGAGATCCTACGAAGACCGCAAAAAATAAACTTGCAATTCACCCTCGATTGGTGTTATGCTCATCTCTGCGTAGTTCGCAAATCGCGTTTCAACCCGAAGGAATGACATGACACTCAGACTCCC
>CAMCSH010000070.1 GCA_945877655.1 Lentisphaera araneosa HTCC2155
TTCTCGCCGTACACCGTAGTGGCCTCGCGCCCCACCATGTAATCAACCTTGGCCGCCGCCATCAGATCACCCTCGTAAGTGGCGTCGATGAACATACGTCCGGTGAAGGTCTTGCCGCTGATCATGGTGATGCTGACGATGCGCGCCCCGTCCTGCTTCACACCGCCTGCACGGTCCAGCCACTCGTCGCGTAACACTGGGATGCGGTATTCCTGCACATAGTCCTCAAAGACCTTCTCAGCGGCGTGCGGCTCAAAGATCCACATGGTGCGCTCGTCTCCGTCGATGGCGCTTGTACCCTGACCGACATTGCCGTATTCGGACTTCTTCTGCCACACCCAAGACGTGGACTGGTCGTAGTGCTTCCAGATGCGGTGATAGAAATCCCGCGATAGGCCGCCGATAACCGACTTGTCGCCGGTGTCGGTGAAACCAAGCCCGCCGCTCGACAGGCCGCCAAGATGCTTGTCAGGCCCGACTATCACCACCGACCGCCCCATCTTCACCGCCTGCACGGCCGCGATGACGCCTGCCGAGGTGCCGCCATAAACGACGACATCGTAATCATTGTCGGCAGACTTGGTCACTGGAACGAGACTGATGAAGACCAAGACGGCGAGGTGTAGCGAGAAAGAGGGCATGGGGGCTCCTAGGGGGGCTGTATTTGGAAAGACAGGAATACGAAGGAATATGAACAAGTCCGACTTGTTCAAAAAACTTACTGACAAATGAATCTAACGATCGAGCCACATACTTTCGGGTGGACTGGTGGACGGCCGTAGGGGCTTCACGCGCCCAAGAGCCAGTCGCTGCCCCAAAAATCAGGATCAGCGGTAGATGCAGGTGGTACATCAGGCATTTGCATGCCAGAGCTTAGCGCCAAGCGCAAAATCGTCCACTTGCGTGCTAATCTGAACTGTCTTGGTCAAGTAGAAATCAGCGCGACTTCGCCATCCGCTAATGCCCCCTGATTCGAAGTAGCAAGGATTTTCACCTCAGCTTCTCGCTTGAGTGATGGCTTCTTCGGGCACACCGCGAACTCCGCCCTCATCGGCGGCATCCTCTTCGGTTCGATCGGCAGATCACTCCAAGGGATAGGCCATGCTTTTTTTGGTAATGATAATCTGACAATTATACTTGTGAGTCATGTAGTAACGAGCTTCGCGTCGGGTGGCTTTAATTTTCCAGAATGAACCGATTTCAGCGCCTAGTTGCAAGTTGTCGCCCGGAGAAAGATCACTCATCAACACTTCGCGACCGTCTAAAGTAAGCCAATAGATTTCATAATCTCTATCATCAGCATTACTAAATAGCAGGGTGCAGCGCCCCTCTTTGATGTCGGGAAGTTTATTGGGGAGGGGGATCTCAACGAGAAGCTGCATGGAGGGACATCTTAGCAGTTCACCGCGACGTGATTCATCTTTGGCTTGCCGCCATTGCTCACGCCATTGACCGGGAGTGAAGCCAGTATGATGGTTGAAAGCAAGGATGAAATTATTGATGTCCCTGTAGCCGCAAATACCGACCAACTCCTGAATTTGCGCTGAAGAGCGTTGCAGTAATTGTCGGGCTGCTTCCAGTCGGCAAAAATTGAGATTCTCAAGAAAACTCATCTGCCGGTATTCTTGCATCAGGCGATTGAGGTGCTGCGGGCTACAGTCAAGTGTGCGCGCAGCATCACTCAAACTCAAGTATTTTCCAAGGTTAGACTGAATCAGATCCCGTACCTGGGCGTAGAGACGCCGCCCCTTGTTGTCGTCATTAGTGCGTAATTCTTGCCCGTGACTAAGCTCAAGAAAACGCGCCAGCAACAAGTTTAAAGTGCCTTGGCAACGCAGTGATGACACTACCTCAGAGGCATTTTTAGTAGGATGGATTAAATCATCAAAATAACTGAGCAGCTCAGCTCCTGCTGGTGTGCTTGGGTGACACTCTAAAATCAACTTTTTGATCTTGCCTGCACCGGTGCCGAGCTGATAGATCAATACGCCGCACTGAAACGCAAATTCAATCCACTGGTCAGGTTCGCTCACTGCTAAACGTGGCCAACCTTGGGGTAAGATTAAGACGTCACCCGGAAGAACCCTCAAACCGTCGCGCAGAACCAGATCCCCGGATAGCGGTGCATACAGCCGATAAGCCCGCCATTCCTCAAGGCGCGTGACTCCTGACAAACGACCTTTTTTAATCGGTGTTTTGACGTGCAGATAAATCGGCAAGCGTCCAACCGCCTTGATTAGCCATGAATTTTTGGTCGGTGGTTTCATCTCATTCCACTTTTTGTCTTGGGAAAGCAGAAATCAGCGCGACTTCGCCATCCGCTAATGAACTTTCATTTTTTCGGCAGTTCCAAGGGTTTATACAGTAGAGAGACTGTCGCTTTCCGGCTCAGTTCTCGACTAGTCCGACGTGCATGGCTTTGATTGCCTTGTCGAAGTCGTGCAAGTCGACGATGAACTGCATGTTGACCTGGCGCATGTCTTGGTTCATGCCGAGGATGTTGACCTTGGCGTCGGCCAGGGCCTGGGCGGCGCGGGCGAGGAAGCCGGGGTGGTTGATGTTCGAGCCGATGGCGGAGACGATGGCGGTGTCTTCGGAGCGGATGTTGGCGCCTGGGAAATCGCTGCGCAGCTCGGTCATGAAGAGCTGCAGGTTCTTCGATTTCTTCGGCAGGTAGTGGGTGATGGTGTTGGCGTTGGTGTTCTTGGCGATGTAGCTGATCTTGTGCTTGGCGAGGAGGCCGGTGATGCGGGCGTCATAGCCCGGCACGCCGACCATGTCGGGGTCGTGCACTTCGATGGCGACGAGATCTTTGCGACCTGTGACCATTTCGACTCGGGGCGAGGCGGATTTGAAATCTTTCGAGATCAAGGTGCCGGGGTGTTCGGGTTCGAAGGCGTTGGCGACGCGGATGGGGATGTCGAGCTGCTCCATCTCTTTCGAGGCACGGGGGTGAATGGCTTCCATGCCCATGTCGGCGAGCTGGTCGGCGACGTCGAAGTTGGTGCGGCCGATGATTCTCACCTTGTCGATACCGACCAGCTTGGGGTCGCCAGAGCTGAGGTGGAATTCCTTGTGGATGACGCCTTCGCGGGCACCGGTGACGCAGGCGATTTTCGAGAAGGTGATTTCCGAATAACCGCGATCGAAGGTGGTCATAAGACCTTCCGAGCACTTGGTGTAGCCGGTGGCGATGACCACGGTGGTGTCGAAGTCGATGCCGGCGAAAGATGCGCGGATCTTGTCGGCGAAGGGCAGGTCCTGCTTGTCCTTCCAGCCGGTGAGGTCGGCGAGAGTGGCGTTGATGCCTTTGGCCTTGAGGATTTCGACCGAGTTCCAGGCGGAGTGGAATTCGCCAAGCGAGGCGAGCATTTCGCGGATGGCGGGGAGGAAGTCCTGGACCTGGAAGTGGCCGTAGGTGCAGACATTGTCGAGGTCCTTGAGGCAGGCGCGGATGCCTTGGATGCGCTCGGTGGCGATGGTGTTGGCGGCGACGACATCAAGCCCGAGCGAGGCGAAGCCGGCGTTGATCTCGCACATGCGGGCGAGGACCTTGTCGAGATCGGCTTCCCATTCCTCGTCGGGGTTGGCGAAGCGGCTGTAGACGCCGGGCAGGCCGGACTTCTTGTGCTCGAGCAGCATGTCGGTGATGCCGGCGTAGGCTGAGACGACGAAGATACGGTTGAACAGGTCGTCACCAGTGCGCTTGCCGATCAGAATGGTTTCGAGAAGCTTGTCGAACTGGGACATTGAGGTGCCGCCGATTTTTTCGACGGTGTGGGCGCGCTGGCTCATGGGCGTTTCCTTGCTTTTTCGTATGGATTTTTGATGTCAATGATGTCTGAATGCGCTGCGCTGCTGCAGCCAAGCGGGGACTTCGGAGATGCAGCCAAGGACATGGCGGCCGGTGGCATGGAGGCGATCGGCATGCTGGTGACCCTTGGCGATGAGGACGCAGCCGATGCCGGCTTCCTCGGCGACTTCGCTGTCGTGCGCGGTGTCGCCGAAAAGGACCGTGGTGGCTGGATCGAAGTGGCCTTCGGCGACGACCCGACGGGCGAGCTCGCCTTTGCCGTGGGCGGCGTTGTCGCCGGTGCCGAAGATCTTGGCGAAACGGCCGCTCAGACCCATGTGCTCGATCGAGGCTTTGAGGAGGCTGGTTTCGCAAGCGGAGAGGATCGATTGCGGCAGATTCTGCGCCGCGACCTGATCGAGCGTGGCTGCGACCGGGCCGTTGAGTTGGCACATGGAGCGGAAGCCGCGGCGGTATTGGGCGATCCATTCATCGGCCATGACGCCGTAGTCCTCTTTCGAAAAGTCGAAGCCGATATTGCCGTAGAACTGGGTCACCGGGAAGGTGAAGGAGCGCAGATAGATGTCGCGGCTGATGCCGGGGCGTCCGCGCTTGGCGAGGAGGGCGTTGGTGGTGGCGAGGCAGAGGTCGATGTCGTCGACCAAGGTGCCATTCCAGTCCCAGAGGATGTGCGTGTAAAGCATGATGAAATTCTTCTCTTGTTTTTCAGTTTTGCAGTCTAGCGGCAAGGGGCCTTGGCGTCAATCTTCATGACGCAGGATATTGGCTTTGAAGCCGGCAATTGCATTCTGCGCTCAGCCGGAGTCCTTGCCCGCCGTCCGCCGAGGTGTATCATGGAACTGTCTTAGCTAGCAAGGAGTTTCCCATGGCTTTCAACTTCGCCGGACTTCGCGTCCTCGTCACCGCCGGTCCGACCTGGACTCCGGTCGACCGGGTCAGGGTTCTCACCAGCGTCTTTTCCGGCGAGACCGGCCTCCGCCTCGCCCGTCATTTCCAAGGCCTCGGCGCCGATGTCACTCTGCTGATGGGACCGGGTCGGGCGAAGTACACCACCGATGACTGGACCAGCATGCGCATCCACCAGTTCTTCTACTTCGAAGAGCTCAAGGATCTGCTCGAGACCGAGTGCTCGTTGCACCGTTGGGATCTGATCCTGCATTCCAGCGCCGTCTCGGACTTCACCGCGGCAGAAGTCCGCCCGGGCAAGACCTCGTCGAAACGCGGCTTCAACCTCAAGCTGGTGCCGACGCCGAAGCTGGTCGATGCTATGCGTGCGGCGCAACCCGATGCCTTCATGGTCAAGTTCAAGCTCCAGGTCGGCCTGACCGACCGACGCCTGCACACCATCGCCTTGCGCAGCCTGCACGCCTCATCAGCCGATCTCATCGTCGCCAACAACCTCGATGAAGTGGCCGGCGAACAGCACCGCACTTTCGTCATCAATCCCGATGGCGACTCGGCTCCCTGCGCCACCAAAAAAGAGCTCTGCGACAAGCTTACCGAATCGATCGCCAAGAGCCTGTCGAAGCGCAAGTTGAAGACAGCGAAGAAAAAAAGCTGACTTAGGCTCCCGCCTCGTTTGATGCGGGAGTTTTGGCAATCTCAAAATGCGGCTTTGCTCTTTTGCCGATGCCGTGTATTTCATCGACATGCAAATTCCGGGAAAGACGCATGAAACCTGTGCTTGCCTTGACCCTTCAGACCTGCCGGGAAGCGATCCGCTCCAGGCTTCTCCTCGTCCTCGCTCTGGTCCTCTCCTCGGCGATGCTCTTCCTGCCCTCCGAAGGGATCGGTGACGGCAGCGCCGCCGGAGCTCTCAAGGTGCGCCTGGAGTGGTCGATCGGCTTCAGCACCGTGGTGGCCTCACTGGCGGCGCTCTGGATCGGCACTCTCAGCATCACCCGCGAGGTCGACGGCCAGCAATTCCATCTTCTCTACGTCAAACCGGTCGGCCCATCGGCTTACTGGGGTGGCCGCTTCCTCGGCGCCTGCCTGGTTTCTTTCGGTCTTTTCCTTCCTGCCGCAGGCTGCACCTGGTGGCGTCTTGAGTACGACCGCCAGGCCCAGAAGCAGAGTGCTCTGACCCAAGCCGCTGGCGTCATTCGCGAAGCAGAGGCGCTCCACAAAGCCGGGCAGCTCAGTCCGGAAGGCGTCACCCTGTTGCAGTCGCTCAGCCAAGCCCTGCCGCGTTTCTTCAAGACTCCCGAGGAATGGCGCCACTTTGTCGATGCCACTCCGGTGGCGAGCGGCCAGGCGGAATCTTGGCTCACCCGCTTGCGCGAAGCCACCAACCGCATGCATCAGATGGAAGTGATGGAAGACACCGTCTATGAAGCGCGGAATTTTGTCGAAGCCCGCCCGCCGGCGGTGGCGGAAATCGAACAGAAAGAGCTTGAGC
This sequence comes from Lentisphaera araneosa HTCC2155, assembly GCA_945877655.1. Lineage (GTDB taxonomy): Bacteria > Verrucomicrobiota > Lentisphaeria > Lentisphaerales > Lentisphaeraceae > CAMCSH01. The sequence continues at coordinate 6,213 of CAMCSH010000070.1, forward strand.
GCCTGACTCGCGAACGACCGGGCAGCGCGCCTTCGGACCTGCGCGATGAAGCGGTGAAAAAGGCCGCCCAGCTGACCCGCAGCGTCGCGCCCGGAAGCTCCGTCGTCTTCACCGCTGAAAACGTCCCCCCGGGCAAGGACGGCGAGATGTTCGTCCGGGCAAAATTCTGGGCCGCCTCCCTGACTGGTGAACGCCTCTACGTCGGGCTGTCGATGATCGACCCGGCGACCAATGCCGACACCCCGATTCTGGGCTGGCGCGGCAACGGCGGCGAAGTCCTTCGTTTCGGCATCAAGCCGCAATGCCGTGGCGAAGACGGCCGGGTGCGGGTCCGCATTCACAACCTCGGACCGAAAGGCTCCAGCAGCTTCCTGGTGCAGCTCGGCGACGGCCCCTTCATCCTCGGCCAGAGCCAGAGCTTCGGTCTCAACTTCTTCCTGATGACCTTGGCGATCTGCGGCTTCCTCGCCATCCTCGCCGCCGCCGGCTGCAGCTTCGGCCTCTGCTTCAGCACGCCCGTCGCCCTCTTCATGTCCGGCGCCTACCTCTTCCTCAGCCAGGTGCTCGGCGCCGTCGCCAATCCCGACGAAGGCCTCAATTACCAGGTGCTGCGCCTGGTCACCGCCACCGAGGGCGAGTTCGACTTGTCGTCGCTCCTCTCGCGTGGCCAAGCCATCGGCAGCGCCGAGCTCTGGCCGATCCTCCTCTTCGGCGTCTTGATCAAGGGCGGCCTGCTCTACCTCGCTGGCCGCATCGCCCTGCAACGCCGCGAATTCGGCAAGGAGGCCCGTCGATGAACGCCGTCAAAAGCAGCACCCTGGCGCTCGCCGCGCTCGGCCTTTTCGCCGCCGCCTCCTGGCAGCAGCAAGCGCTGACCCGCAACGCCACCGCCGCCAAGCTGATCGACGATCAGCCGCTGCATGACGCCCCCTCCGAAGTGATGGCCGCGTCCGCCACCCTCGGCGCCTTCCGCGGCCTCGCCGCCAACTGGCTCTGGCTTCGCAGCATCCGCATGCAGGACGAGCAGCGCTACCACGAATCCTATGAACTCGGACTCTGGGCCGTCCGCCTGCAGCCCCGCTGCGCCTCCGCCGCCAGCTACCTGTCTTGGAACATGGCCTACAACATCTCGGTCGCCCTCCCCTCCCCCAAGGAACGCTGGTTCTGGGTCCGCCGCGGCATCTCCATCCTGCGCGACGAAGCTCTCGTGTGGAACCCCGAAGATGACAAACTCTACCACCAGCTCGGCTGGACCTTCCAGCACAAAATGGGGCAGAATCTCGACGACGCCAACCGCTACTACAAGACCCAATGGTCCCGCGAGATGCAGGCGCTTCTCAACGGTGGCTATCCAGATTGGCAGGGCTATATCGATCTACCGATGAGCCAGAACCTACTCGACGCCCGGCTCCACAAAGAAAAACTCGGCGGTCTGGAAGCGGTTCTCAAAGCCTCCCGGCTCGAGTGGAAAGTCCTGATCGAGACCCGCCGCGCCGGCAACGATCTGCCGCTCGAAGTCACCCGCCTGATCAAGGATCCGCGCTGGATCGAAATCACCTCCGACTTCATCGACCGCGGCCTCAAGCACCCTCTGGATTTCGACACCCTGCAGCAGCTCCTCAGCCCGGAGCTCGATCTCCACAAAGTGGTTCAATCCATGCCCCGGCCCGAGGCCGATTGGGCCCTCTGGGAAGCGGAATTCCGCCGCAGCGGCCAGCTGCCGCGCGACTTCACCGATCTGGTAAGCACACAACTCGGCCCGAGCCGCGCCCTCATTGTCAATTCCTACTGCGACCGCTTCCTCCGCCTACGCTGGATGAAACAGGTCTACCGCCTCGATCCGATCATCTGCGCCGACATCGATCGCAAATACGGCAAGCTCGACTGGCGCAACTCCGACACCCATGGCATCTACTGGGGCGAAGCCGGCCTCCGCCGCGACCCGGCAAAACCCGATGTCCAGCTCACCCGCCTCGTCGGCCACGGCCTGATGGCTTCCTTCCGCGCCGGTCGCATCGTCTCTTACAACAGCGAAACCACCGAACTCTTCGATTGGGCTCCCAATATCGAAGTCTACGACGCCTGTATGAAAAACCTTGAGGACAACTCGAAGGAATACGGCGAGGCCCAAGGCCAGACCTTCCTCACCGCCTTGAGCAATTTCCAACGCGAAGCCCTCGTCGCCTTCTGGTTCGAAGGGCCGCCAGGCATGGAGAAGGCCACTCATTGCCTCATGGAACTGCGCCGCCTCAATCCCGGCAACCCCGAATTCCTCGTCAGTGTCGACGCCTTTGCGACCAAAGAAGCCAGCGAAAACCTCAACAGCATGGACGAGGCTCAGGTGAAGATGAATATCGGATCCTGCATCAGCCAGTGCGCCTACTGGGGCCGCCTCGGAGAAAAGCAACGCGCCCTCCGCTACCTCACGATGGCTAAAAACGTCTACGGCAACTACACGAAGCAGACTCAGGGTGGCAACAAAGAACGCCGCCCTCTGCCTCCTTTCGACACCATTTTTGAGAATATCGCCACGGAAGTCCTCGGTTCAAAAGCCGCAGCTGACGCCTTGCGCAAGTATCTCACCGAGTAAATCCACCCACCGGAGCCCTGACTATGTCCCTTGAAATCCTCTATCAAGGCCGCTTCCTCCGCCTCGTCAAAACCGGCCGCTGGGAATTCGTCCAACGCACCAAAGCCTCCGCCGTGGTCGCCATCGTCGCCACCACTGCGATGGATGAAATCGTCCTGATTGAGCAGGAGCGCGTCCCGCTTGGCCGGCGTATCATCGAGCTTCCCGCCGGTCTGGTCGGCGATGACGAAGGCCATGAAGACGAGGCCATCCTCGAAGCGGCGCAACGCGAGCTCGATGAAGAAACCGGTTATTTCGCCGCCCAATGGCAGATCCTCAGCCGCGGACCGACCTCCGCCGGACTCACCGACGAAGTCGTCACCTTTGTCGCCGCCCGCGACGCCTTGCCCAGCGGCAGCGGTGGCGGCGTCGACGGCGAGGACATCGAAGTCCATGTCATCCCGCTCGATGAAGTGAGCGACTGGCTCGCTGCCCGCGAGGCCTCCGGTCAACTGGTCAGCCCGAAGGTCTACGCAGGGCTCTATTTCGCCTTGCGGAATCGGGAATAAATCAGCTCAGGAAGGCCGCCATGTCGGCCGGCATCGGCGCGTTGAATTGGACGTGCTCCTGGGTCGCCGGATGACGGAAGCTCAGGCTGCCGCAGTGCAGGGCTTGGCGATCCATCCGCAGCAGCGCACGGTCCTCGTCGGTCATCCGCTTGTCGACGAATCGGACAAAACAGCTTTCGTCGAGACCGTAGATCTTGTCGCCGAGTAGCGGCAGGCCGAGGCCTTTCAGTGTGGCGCGGATCTGGTGGGTTCGTCCGGTGTGCAGGGTGCAGCGCAGATGACTGAGTCCGCCATGACGCACCGCGACCTCAAACTCAGTGCGGGCACCGAGCTTGCCGAGACTGAGGTAGTCGGACTCTTCGGTGAAGACGAATTTCTTCCTGACGATGCCGTTCACTCCAGTCTCGATCCGGCCCGAGGCGTCGTAATGATCCCATGCGGGCGAGCCTTCCACCAAGGCGTCGTAGACCTTGCCGATCTGGCGCCGCTCCATCTGTCTGCCGAGACGTGAAGCGGCGGTGCTGTGACGGGCGATCAGCACCAGTCCCGAAGTCTCGCGATCGAGGCGTGTGAGAATGTGGTGGGCGCCGATGCGACGGGCGAGATGGTGCCACAGGGTGTTTTTGAAAAAGGCGCCGGCCGGGTGCACCGGCAGATCGCCGGGCTTATCGACCACCAGGATGTCATCGTCTTCATGCAAGATGCGGAAATTCAGATCGACCTCCGGCTCGGCGACATGCTCCAGGTCGAGGGAGAGGATATCGCCTTTCTGCAGGAGGTATTGCGGTTCGGCCGCGACGCCGTTGACCTTGGAAATCTGCTTGGCCAGGGCCTCGAGCCAGCGTTCGCGGGTCCAGTAAGTGAAGCGGCGGCAGAGGAACTCGATCAAAGGCTGCGGCTCTTCGGTGAATTCGCTCCGGATGTAGCGGAGGGAGTCGGGATCGAATTCCATCTCAGCCTTCCATACCCAGGGACGCCGCGAGGCGGCGACGCAGGTCGGGACTTCTCCAAGGCGCCTTGTCGAGGTTGCGCAGGAAGCGCCGGCGATCCTTGTCGGTCAACTCGGGACTGAGGGGCAGTGGACGGAATTTCAGGGAATCGAGATCGATCCAGGTGACCTGTCCGTCCGGATCGACGAGGAAATTCTGGGCTTTGCAATCGCCATGGACGCCACCGATCGCAGCGAGATTGGCGATCAACTTCGCTGCTTGTTGCAGCAGGGGCTCGAGCTTTTCATCGCTAAGCTTGTCATCGGTGATCAGGCTGAGGAGATCGCATCCTTCCTGATGAGCGGTGACGATCCACGAGGTTCCACGCCAGGGTCCGAGGCGGTTTTCGATCAAGGCCAAGGGCTTCGGTGTCGGCAGTCCCTGATCGGCGAGGATGAAGGCTCCCGCCCAGGATTTGGCGCCGCGTCCGGGAAGAAAGCCTTTGACCAGAGCGCCCGGCCATTCGAGGTTGTAGCGCTTCACCACCACTTGACCGGTGACGTCTAGCGGCAGGGTCCAGACGGTGCAAGTGTGGCCTTCTTTGAGCAGTCGGGCGGAGGGATGCCGGAGCGAGGCTTCGGGATCGTCGAGGAGCTCTTGCAGGGCGAGGGAGTCGACGAAACTCGAAAACCAGGAGTGGCAGGTGGCCGAGCGGCTGGTTTCGACTGCTGTGCAGGAACGGAAGACCTTGCGGCCGAGACGACGGATGCGATCGAAACGGGCCGCGGCGGTGGCGGCGACTAGTGGTTCCACCGGACTGAAAGCGCTCAGATCCGGCTGAAAGCCGGCGGGGAATTGCGCCAGCAGCAAAGCCATCGAGCTCATGGCATCCGACAAGGGCCGGACCGCGTCGCCATCGATCAGATGCAAGCCATCATCACCGACGATGAAATTGCCGAAGTGGCAATCCTTGTGGTCGAGGCCGGCGGTATGAAGACGGCGGAAGAGGCCGATGACCTCGGCGGCCAGGCGAGTCTTGCCGTCCTCATCAGCATCGGCAAAGGCCTCGAGAAGGGTGCGGGCTCCCGGGATTTCGGCCAAAACCAGCAGAGCGCCTTTATGGCCGTCCGGGCTCTCGCTTTGAGGGCTGCGATGAAGGACAAAAGGTGCGGCGATGCCGGCTTGATGCAGTTGCCGCAGTCCAGATTCCTCGGCCTCCAGATCCTGGGTGGCCTTGGCATCGAGATAGAACTTGGCGAAGGCCGGCTGGCCCTCCCAGAGACCGCGCCAGACTTGGCGGCGATGGGGAAGGAGACGGACGCATTCTAGCGGCTGGAAGTGCAGATTCATGGAAAGGTGTTCAAAGCTTGAAAGGTGAAAGGCGTAATTGCCATCATGAAGTCGTTAAGCGTTTTGCTGCTACCCAACTGTGTCCCAGTTGTGTCCCAGTTGTTCCCTAGTTGTGTCCCAGTTCACCCTCACTCTTCCGCGATCAAACCTGCCGCTTGGATGTTGGCGCTATCTATCCAGGTATTGCTGCCGAGATCGTCGAGGATGGCGCTGATCTCTTCGATCACATCTTCCCAGGTGAGGTAGCGTTCATCGGCGGTTTTCGCCATCATCTTGCGGAAGAGAGCGTCCGTGCGTTCGGTGACCGAGGCGCCACATTCGATCAGGCTGGGAACCGGCTCGGTAAGAGCCTTGTCGACCACCACATCGGTGTCGAGATCGAAATAGGGCACTTGTCCGGTGAGCGCCTGGAAGAACGAAGCGGCAAGGGAATACATGTCGCTGCGATAATCGAGAAGATCGGTCTGGGTGAAACGCATCGGGTCCATGAAGAAGGGAGTGCCGAAGGCGACGCCCGTCACCTGAGTGTGGTCCCAGGTCCGCGCCATACCCCAGTCGACCAGGCCGGTGAAGCCGTTGTCGCAGAGCATGATATTGGCGGGCTTGATGTCAAAATGGAGGAGGCCGAAGTTGCGCCAGACGTGATTCAAGCCGTTGGCGACCTGAGCCATCATGTTGAGGACAAGCTCTTCACTGAGGGCGCTCTCACGGATAAGCAGGCGGTCGATCGATTCGCCTTCGAAATAGGTCATCGCGGTGTAGCGGTAGCCGCGATCCTGCTGGTGGGCGATCAGGCGAGGCAGGGAGGTGTGGGTGAAAACCCGCAGGACTTCCGCTTCCTGATCAAAAAGCTTGATCGATTCTTCGCCGAGCGAGGAGTTCAAAACCTTGAGGGCGCAGACGCGTCCGCTTTTGCCGGAGCGGGCATAATACACCTCGCCCATCGAGCCCTTCGCCACCCAGCCATCGATCTGGAAATGGCCGAGCTTTTCTCCGACATGGAAGGACGGGCTGGGGCAGATGAGGCCGGCTTTGCAGTGCGGGCAGACCATGCCGAAACCATACTGCGGATGCGACACCCGCAATTTCTTGCCGCAGTCTTCGCAGTGGAAAATCATGTAGAGATCTTTCTGCTTCTCCACCGGCTGAGCAGGAGGATAATAAAGCTTGTGGATTTCGAGGTGGCTCATGGTTCTTCCTTATGCTGAGCTGCATAGGTCTCTCTTTCGGCAATCAGTTCCGGCACCCGGGCGGCGGCAGCTTCCAGAGATTCGAGCTCTTCAAGACGCCAGTATTCGCCCTTCGATTCCAGAGTCACACGCCAAAGCCCGAGATGCTGCCGGACCCAGCCAACTCTCTCGCCATCCATCAAAACTTCAAAAAGCGCGGGCTTTTTGACAGACGCTCGGGTTTCCCACTTGTGTTCAGCCATGTCTGGAATCTCCTCGATCCGGCAACATAGTTGGCAAATCACAGCTTTCCAAAAGTCTGGACGGCTTTCCATTGCAAAAGCCTCGCCATTGGCGCGTCAGACAACGGTGAAGCCCCGACCCATTTTCCAGGAGTGAGACATGCCAGAGAATTCCCTCGAGAGTCTGCAGATCGAAGTCAAACAAGCCGTCGGTTTCGCCAACGCCGTCCGAACCGAGCTCGGCAAGGTCGTCTGCGGCCAGGACCGCCTCGTCGACCGCCTCCTCGTCGCCCTCATCACCAACGGCCACCTCCTGGTCGAAGGTGTCCCCGGCCTCGCCAAAACCCTCGCCATCTCCACCCTCGCCCGCTGCCTTGGCGCCGAAGCCGGACGGGTCCAGTTCACCCCCGACCTGCTGCCCGCCGACATCATCGGTACCCAAGTCTATGATCCCCGCAGCCAGACCTTCTCGGTCAAACGCGGCCCAGTCTTCTGCAACCTCCTCCTCGCCGACGAAATCAACCGCGCTCCCGCCAAAGTCCAATCGGCCCTGCTGGAAGCGATGGCGGAACGCCAGGTCACCCTCGCTGGCGAATCCCTGAAATTGCCCGATCCCTTCCTCGTCATGGCGACCCAGAACCCGCTCGACCAGGAAGGCACCTACCCCTTGCCGGAAGCGCAGATGGACCGCTTCATGATGAAGGTCGTGATCAGTTATCCCGCCCGCTCCGACGAACGCGAAATGCTGACGCGAATGGGCCACCCCGTCGCCCGCCCCAAGGCCAGCGCCGTCGCCAGCCTCGAGGATGTCATCACCGCGCGTTCTTGCGTCGACCGCATCTACATGGACCCTCGCATCGCCGAATACATCCTCGACCTTGTCATCGCCACCCGCCCAGCCAGCCGAGCCGAGCTGTCAGAGATGCAGAAAAATGCCAAGCTGGACAAGCTCGACACCCTGATCTCCTGCGGCGCCTCGCCCCGCGCCACCCTCGCCCTCGCCCTCGCCGCCAAGGCCCACGCCTTCCTCCGCGGACGCGCCCACGTCATCCCCCAGGATGTCAAGGAAATGGCGCCCGACGTCCTCCGCCACCGCATCGGCCTGACCTATGAAGCCGAAGCCGAAGGCCTCGACTCCTCCGCCCTGATCGAGCGTCTGCTCAATCAGCTCGCCACGCCCTGATCCGCAGGCCCACCGTGCTCACCTCCGAGATCTTCGCCGCCGTCCGACGCCTCGAGATTCGCGCCCGCCGCAGCGTCGATTCGCTCAGCGCCGGCGCCTATGCCTCGCGCTTCCGAGGCCGCGGCATGGAGTTCTCCGAAGTCCGCGAATATGCCGAAGGCGACGAAGTCCGCAGCATCGACTGGAACGTCACCGCCCGCACCGGCGTGCCGCATGTCAAGATCTTTACCGAAGAACGTGAGCTGCGCATCCACATCCTCGCCGACATCTCCGGCTCGTCCGAGTTCGGCTCGGTCCGCCGCCGCCGCGCCCTCGCCGCCGAAGTCGGCGCCGTCCTATCGCTTTGCGCCAGCCGCAACCGCGACCGCGTCGCCCTCACTCTCTTCAGCGATCGCGAGGAGCTGCACCTGCCCTACGCCCGCGGCCGTTCGCAAGGACTGCGCATCGCCCGCGAACTCCTCGCCTTCCAGCCAGCTTCGAAACGCAGCGGCATCGGCCGCGCCCTCAGCGAGCTGATGCGCGCCGAACGCCGCCGCGAAATCGTCTTTCTTCTCTCCGACATGATGGACGAAGGTTGGCAAGCGAGCTTGCGCAGCGTTGCCGCCAAGCACGAAATCACCGTCCTCCACCTCCTTGATCCCTTCGAAATGGCGCCGCCCGCAAATCTCCCCAGACTCACCGTCCGCGACGCCGAAACCGGCGCCTTCGCCGAGCTCCAAAGTGGCGTCACCCAGCCGGGTCAGAACTGGACCGACGCCACCCGCGACGCCTGCCAGCAAGCGGGCGCCCAATACGCCCGCCTGTCGACCCAAGGCGACTGGTTGCCGGAGCTCAGCCGCTGTTTGGGATCGTGAGTGATGGAAACCGGATTCCCTTACTTTGTTCCGATCCCGATTCGGGAACTCACGCCTGCAGAGTTTGCGCTGGTCGCAAAGCTTCTTAAAAACCAAGCTGAAGTTCATCGAAATCAGCTACATAAACTGCAGGTTGTTGGACGCTGTGGCTGTGGTCAATGCCCGATTATCTTTTTCCAGACGCACCAAGACGGCGATCAAGCGAGTGATCTTGTTTTCGTTCAAGGTTGCGACGAGAGTGGTGGAGTCACTGGTGTCGCTCTACGAATCAAAAACCAACAGCTCTGCGAGCTTGACGTCTGCTCACTAGACGGGCATGAACCCCTGACATTGCCTGATCCCGAAACACTTCATTCCTTCGAAAGGTTTCGCCCATGAAAGCGAAGAACTTCAGGAGCTCGACCCCTTGCGGGTCGCACATGGTAGCCCAGGGTCGCTTCGACCCTGGGTTGAGCCATGAATTAAGCTCCGACCCCTTGCGGGTCGCACCGCGTAGGTAGGAGCGCTGTGCGACCCGATGCGGGTCGAAAAACGGCGAGGAACACAAACCCA
>CAMCSH010000071.1 GCA_945877655.1 Lentisphaera araneosa HTCC2155
TCGGTTGAAGCTTCTGTGTCGCGGGGGGGCAGTGCGATGGGATTTACCATTGCTCAAGCAACTTGGCGTTGAGCACATCTTCGAGGCTCTGGGTGTGTAAGAGGGTTGGGGCCAGAGGTTGAAGATGATCAAGAGAGGCTAGGATGAAGAGATCGGTTAATTGTATCGGATCCAATATTCTATCCCCCATCAGTTGCAGCAGATTCCTCGGCAGCCTGATATTGTCAACGGCGGTGGCTCTGATGGAACCGCAACTGAAATACTTAAAAGAAGGGATTTGTATTGTTCATAATCTACTTCTTTTATCCTCCCAATAATTGCTTTTGCAACTCGGTTAATTTCGGGAGATTCGACGGGTAATCGACCTCTTTCAAAAACTCCACTAAAATGAGAATATTCGTTACTCACCCTCTCAATAAGAGCAATAACAATTTCGTCATTCTTGAAAAACTTTCTTATGCGGGCATTGTCACTAGATATCCCGTCTGGATATTTATAGCTAAGATAAATCTCGATGAATTTCCTAGCATTATTTCCAAAGTTATATATCATATTGTAATTTGAGTCATCTATAACCTCGATTATTGAGCAATGATAGATTTGGGAGAAGAGATAATTGAACTCGGAAACGAAATTCTGCATATATAGTGGCATTTCATCTAAACTAGAACCATCGGCATTACGACTTACAACAAAAAATCTTGACTTCTTATTTGGCTCCTTAGGCGGGTTTACTTCATTGTCAATTCCCTTAATTCGCTTTAAGTATTTTAAGAAGTCAAGATTATGCGTTGAGATAAACAGTTGGCTGTACGATAATTTTTCGCAAATCTGTGAGTTAATTAAGCTGTATACAAAAAATATGTGATTCGAATCTAAACTGCAAATTGGGTCATCGATCCAAATAATCGGCTTCTTGCCATCCGTATTAACGTCACTAAACTTCGCCATGAAATAACAAAAGGCGATGAGGCTGCATTCTCCTTCGCTCAGGTGATGGGCCTTTTTATCATTTCTCACGACCTCAAATTTAAATTTTTTTGATCCATCACTAGTTACTTCATTTTTAGCTTCAAGTTTTATTGATTGATGACCAAAGAAGTGATTTAAATACTCATTAACCTTTCTGGCCCCCTTTTCTTCGTCATTAAGCTGGCTCCTCTTACTCATTATGGCAAATTCTTTTTGTTTAATTAATTCCTCTTCAATACATTTCTTCTGATGCAACTTATCCTTCTGCTCTTGATATTGTTTAATTTCATTAATTATTGTATTATATTTAATGGCAATTAGGAACTCATAGACCTCGTTAAGTCGCAGCTGAGCTTTTGCCTTGTCTTGATCCCCTTTAAGTGATGATGAGTATTTATTCGATTCTTCGATTACACTGTTAAAATTATCAATGGCAGCCTTAACCTGCTTAGAGTTATCTTGAATAGCTATGAATTCTACCGGATTCAAAATATCGTCTTTTCTCGCTTTAAGTTGATTTTTTAAGGATTCTAAGGAGTCGATATATATACTGATTGAAGCGTCGGTCGCAGCGCCAGCTTCGTCTAGTCTTTTATGGAATTTTGAATAGAACAGGGATTTTTCTGGCTTAGCGAATAATTTAAAATTATTTTTTTCGTGCTCAATTTGAGCAATTATCTGAATTATGGATTGACTTAACTTGCCCGATTCTTCATCAAAATGCGCATCCAATGCTGCCCATCTTGACTCACTGATTTTATTCCCGCAGAATGCGCAGTCATCAATTTTTCCTTTGTGCAATGATCGACCATCATTGGCCCACCGGTGAAGAGCTGCTTCATTAACTAATTGTGCAATTTTTCCAGAAACTCCAACTACTTGCTTTACAAGCAATTGTGCTTGAGTTGAAAGATTAAGCAAATTCAATGTTTGCTGACTCGGGGCCTTTACTGGGTCAAGTGATCTCTCTAAAATAAGCTTCTCAAAGTTTTGTATATCGGATGTGCTCGAAGGATTGTAGCCAATTTTAAGAACTGTCTCTATGTCCGATTTCAATTTGGTTATATTGTAGTTTTGATCGCCGAATTTCTCCGGCTTATTTCTAATTCCTATATCCTTATCAGTGGCCTTAGACTTCAAAGATTCATCAAGCTTATTTTTAGAATTATCAAGAGTAACACTGGCGACGTTATAGGCTTTAGATAAATTTATGTATTTAAGACGCAGTCCAGTCTCATTGCCTTCAATATTAATGCCAAGATCCAATTCAATCTCGGCAATTTCATTCTCAATTCTATTGTTCTCCTCTCCTAAAATTGCAAATGACTCGATATTGTCATCTGGATTTGAAAAAAACTTAAGATTTTCACGAATAAAATCTTCGTTGAATACTCGTATAATCTCACCATGAGTTGCGTCAGGAGTCGTTATTGTTGACCCGGATAACTTTAGATTAAATTTTTGGTCTATATATTTATCCGAAATACTTCCAGTTTCAAGAGACCTAATGATCCTTGATAATGTTGTCTTCCCGGAATAATTTCTTCCGTATATTATGTTGATCTTCTTAAATTCCTTCCCTGACAATTTTGAATCCCAGGTAAAATCCTTGAAGACCCCAAAATTTTTGATGTCAATTTTCGTGATCATTTTACATCATCCCAATCTTCTTCACCGCTTCCCCCAACTTCTCCGCACCCTTGATCGGGTTATCCTTGAAGATCATCAGGTAGCGGTACTTATCCTCCATTCGGCAAGCATAATTTTCCCAAAGCTTACCTTGGGCCAGCTTGAGAGCCGAATCTGAATTGTCGCGGTCGTCGCCTTTGGTTTCGATGACAAGAATATTGCCGGACTTGGTCTTGACGATGAAGTCGGGGTAGGCGTTGATGGCGGCGTTGATGCGGAAGCCTTTTCCACGGCTGGGGTTGCGATGCCACCATTCGACATTGTCGAGAGCGGCGAGGCTTTCGATGATTTCGCGCTCAAGAGAGTTGATTTCACCCTCGTGGGTATACAAGCTCTTGGGTAAGGCCGGACCTTTGTTGGCTGGGCTCAGGAATTCAGGAAGGAAATAATGAGCTTGTGTGAAGATCTGCTTGTTCTCCAAGCCGGAGGCAAACTGCTTCTCGCAATGAGCGGCAGCAAGAGACTTGATCTTCGCCTTGATCTTGCTGGTGTAGGCATAGTCGCGATCGAGACAGTCCATGATCTGCTCATCACTCATCTGCGAGACAACGCGCTTCAAATAGGCTTTCAGCTCCTGGTCGCAGAGCGGATACATGTTGCCGAGCAGGCGGAAGAGGTGATGAACGAGGTTGTCGTTGTTGGCCTCGCGGTTCTGAGAACGGAAATACTGCTTGAGGTTGTCGCGCTGGCGCTGATCAAGTTTGAAGGGCTTGGCGGCGTAATCGCCGACGCCCTGTTTCTCAATGTCGACGCGGTACATCTCGGCGTCGATGTCTGCGAAGTCGAAGTCGCTGGCTTGTTGGGAGAGCTTGAATTCGGCGAGCAGGAAGTCGGACTCGAAGAGCTGGGTCTCCGGCTTGGCGTCGGGCGCGGCTTCGAAGGCGAACCAGCCGTCGCGGGGCTTCTTCTGGACGAATTGCGGCAGGCGAAAGCCGACGATGCTGTCGGCGAAGATTTCTTTGACGGTGAATCGATTCATCTTGCTCTCCAATTCCACCGGCACGGAGCTACTGCTGGTCTGTGCCTTGAGTTCGAAATCACGGTTTTCCGCCGCCGCCTGTTGGGCGATTTGGGCGACAAAGAGCTGGGCCGGGGTGAGGGCTCGTCCGTCGCTGCCGATGTGGGGCAGATTTGCGGGCGACGCAAGGGGCGTCAGCAGCGCGCTGGCCTCCCAATCGGTGGAGACTCCGGCCAGCAAGGGTGCGTCTGGGGAAGACGCGGCAGGGCTGGGGTTGAGCGGCAGGATCGGCTGGGTCAAAGGCGCCGCAGGAGCTGCGCTTTCGACAAGCGTCATTTCGCGGTAATCGCGAGCGGAGAAGCCGGAGCGGTTGAGGCCGGCGACGACGGAATCGAGGGTCTGGCGGAAGGTGCTGGAGGCGGTGAAGACGAAGCTCAAGTTGAGGAGTTCGGCGGCGTGTTGGCGGACATGCGGCATCCGCAAAACCCGGCCGAGGATCTGGGTGACATCGATGCTGGAGGATTTGTCCGCCAAGGTGGCGAGGATGTAGGCGAAGGGGCAGTCCCAGCCTTCCTTGAGGGCGTTGATGGTGAGGATGTAGCGCACTGGGCAATCGCGGCTCATCAGGTCCAGGCCCTTGAGCTCGTTGATCTGCGCGGTCTTGATCTTGATCTGCTCCTCGGGGATCTGCAGGGCGATCAGCTCTTCCTTGATTTTGCTGAAGGTGGCGGCTTCGTCGTTGCCGCTTTTCGGCTGGGCCTGGAAGAGGATGATGGGGCGGATGTAGGCGCCGCCTTTGGCTTCTTCGGCCTTGGCTAGCTCTTCCAGTTGGCGGCGGAGGATGAGGGCGCTCTCCACCACTTCGGCGCGGTTCTGGCGGTTAGCGACGATGACGGGGAGCTTCACCATGTGGTGCTGCTTGAGCTGCATCGCGTCGACGAAGCTGATGATGTTCGAGTTGTCGCGCGGCGTCGCGGTCAGGTCGAAGATGAAGTGGGGGTTGAGGTTGCGCAGCATCTCGACGGAGAGCTCGGTCTCGGCGTTATGGCTTTCGTCGACGACGAGCACCGGCTTGAGGCTGCGGATGACGTTGATCAAGCTGCTGGGGTCGTGATCGGGCAGGTCGGTGTTCTCCTCGCCGTCGAGCCGTAGGAAGCTGGCGAGTTGGCCGTTTTCCTGGTAGATCTTGCGGTCCTCCTTCTTCTTCGCCCGCAGCGAGTCGAAGCTCATCAGGACGATGGAAAGCTGGCCGCGGACGCTGTCCCGCGAGAAGCTGGCGCCCATCAGGAGATCGGCTTTGTCGAAGATGTGGACGCGGTGGCCGAAGAGGTTGTCGAGGCGCTTGCGGTAGGGGTGGCTGGGATCGGCGAGGTTCTTCTGGGTCTGCTCTAGAATAGTCAGGGAAGGCACCAGCCAGACGACAAACTGGGGACGGCCGGGGTTGATACGGGCGAAGCTGTCGAAGATCGGCCGCAGGGCGTTGACGGCGATGAAGGTCTTGCCGCCGGCGGTGGGCACCTTGGCGCAGACATGGGGGACGCCGGGGATGGTGTTCTTATAGTCATCCATACGCACGCCGCGTTCGCTCCAGTGCTCGGTGAAGGCGGTGGCGAGATTGGCGGACTTCTCGAGTCTTTCGAGGTAGGCGTTGAGGTCGCGGAGGACCTGTTCCTGATAGGGTTTGAGTTCCATGGGTGTGCCTTAGAAGCGCGCGATGTCGCGGGGGATTTTCTTGAAGATGAGGCGGTGCTGCGCCAGGAACTCCTTGGGCAGGATGCAGCGGTCGGCGTAGATCAGGGCGCTGGCCGGGCGGGGACTGTCGAACTTGAGGGTGCGCAGGAAGTCGAGATCCAGCGTCGTCATCCGGTCTTTTTCGTAGTAGAAGACCCAGGCGATGTCTTCGTTGAAACCCAAGAGGTAGGTGCAGACGGGATTGTCTTGGCCGCATCGTTGCTCTTTGGGGATGCCTTCGCTGTGGGCGACATAGGAGCGGATCACCTCAACTCCGACTTCTTCGTTGAGCAGGTCCGGCTCCTTGAAGATCGGCGGTCCCATCTCGTAATAATCGAAGCCGCCGCCAGTGCCGGGAACTGCCTTCTTGTCTTCGCCATAACCCTTGATGACGCGCCGAACACGCTCGGCAGTGATGTTGTCGGCGTAGTCCATGGTCTCGATCAAGATAAAGCGGCGATTACCGCCATCTTCGGCGTTCAGTTTGAGAACGGCGTGGGCGGTGGTGCCGGAGCCGGCGAAGGAGTCAAGGATGATATCATTTGGCAGGGCGGCAATCTGGAGAATACGTTCGATAAGACGTACGGGTTTAGGTGTATCAAAAGCGCTTTTGTTAAATATTTTTTCGATCTCTTTTTTTGCTTCATCAGTATGACCAAAATCATCATGTGTCCAGAAATCATTAGGAATCATGCCATCTCTAACTTCACTAAGAAATAGTTTTAATGATGGAACTGAGTTGTCTTTATTTTTACCCCACCATAACCTGTTATCTTGCAAGTGCTCCAAGTGTGTTTCTTTTGAATACTTCCAAGCTTTTTTACTGGGTGATATTGTGATCTTTGTAAATGGATTGATTATGTCGTAACAAAGATTTGGTCGCTCTTTGGGACTTGCTTGATTCCAGTAATCTACGGGTTTCCATGGTCCTCTTAAATCATTATCCGGATTCTGATACCTATCAGATGAAGCAGCGCTACGAGGAAGTAATCCGTTAATAAATGAATTCGTTTTTGAATAACATAATATCGTATCTTTAATTGGTGCGATTCCTTTTGCATTGTTGCTTACAGAATATTTTCTTTGCCACGCAATTGAAGATCTGAAATTTGTCACCCCAAAAACTTCATCCAATATCAGTTTTAAATAGGCAGATTCATTATCATCAATTGAAATCCAGATACTGCCATCCTCCGCCAGCAGTCGATGCAGCAACTTCAGACGTGGGTACATCATGCAGAGCCATTTGTCATGCCTGGATAAATCTTCCCCTTCTTTGCCGACGACTTCACCGAGCCACTTTTTGAGTTTCGGGTCATTGACATTGTCATTATAGACCCAGCCTTCGTTGCCGGTGTTGTAGGGCGGGTCGATGTAGATGCATTTGACGCGGCCCTCGAATTCGGGGAGGAGGGACTTGAGCGCTTCGAGGTTATCGCCGTGGATGATGCGGTTGTCGGAGGAGTTGGCCGGGCTGCCTTCCTGGGCGGGGAAGGACTTTGCGGCATCGCGTTCGAGGACACGGAAGGGGACTTCGTGGTGGTGATTGACGACCTTGTCTTTACCGATCCAGTGGAGAGTGGGCATGGGGGATCTTCATTAAGTTTTGTTAGAGGTGTGATGCGAGACAGCATCATGCGAGGGACCAGGATTTCAAGAGCTTGTCGACTTCATCACGGGGCAGGCGTGTGCCTTGGGCGATCATGCCCTGGAGAGTGACCGTGAGAACAGTGGGATTCAGGATTCCTTGTTCCCCGAGTTCCTTGAGCAGCCAGAGGTGACCTCGGGCGGTGACGCCGCGTTTACTGGCGAGGCTGCGTAGCGGCTTGTCTCCGGTGAACAGAGGGCAGGATTCCGCCTCGGCGAGGAGACAGGCGGAGCAGTCGGCGACTGAGGGTCCGCTGCCTGCCGTCGCCTGCAGGGTGTAGATGGCCAAGAGATCGCTGGGGCGGATTGATATCCACCCCATTTGCACGGCCTGGTCGAAAAGGCGCCGCTGCTGGGGATTGGCGGGCTCGATTTCAGCGGCAACGAGGTCGGGGGTCAAGATGTGCAGACCGAGGCCTTCGATGCAGGGAGTCAGCAGATCCCAGCGCAGCAGGTCAATCAAGACATTGGCATCTTGGACGACGATCACGGCTGAGCATCCTCGGTTGCGGTGGACGCAGGTCCTGGCAGGGCGAGGCGATGGCGGAGGGCTTCGAGGGGTTCATGGGCAAGAGCGGCGGCTTTGCTGAGGGTGATTTTTTCTTCGGCGAGGGCTCGCATCAGCAGTTGATCGAAGCGCAGCCCGGCTTCTTCCCCCGCGTAGCTGCCGGGTTCATTTCGGTGCCAGCCTTGTTGTTTGTATTGGATTTGCAGCCAACGGTATTTGCTTTCCGGCAGGATGGCCAGGTCTTTGAGGCGGTAGAGAGCGGCGGCGAGAGAGATGCCATATTCGCGCTTGATGCTGACGAGTTCGGGCCACATGACATTCTGGCGCTGGCGGCCGAGGGACTGGTAGACCTGTTCCTGCGGCCAAAGCATGGCGGCGGCGAAGCGGTGGCAGAGCTTTTCTTCGTCGGGATGATCTTCGGCGATGCCGAGGACGAGATGGCCGAGTTCATGGAGGGCGGTGAAGCGGAGCTTGGGGATATTCCGGTCGAGATGCGAGGCCAGGACGATGACCGGGTGCTGGTCGAGCCAAGCGCTGCAGCCGTCGAATTTTTCATCGGCGTCGATGCGGATGACCTTCACGCCGCGTTCTTCGAGAAGTTCCAGAACATTGGGCAGCGGGCCGTGGCCGAGCTGCCAGGTCTGGCGCACTTGCCGGGCGGCGTCTTCAGCGTCGGCAAAGGATTGGCAGGGTCGATTGATCGGGGCGCTGTAGGCTGGAGCCAGAGCCAGAAGCTCTTCAAGCTCGATGTAGCGCTCGACATGGTCTTGGGCTCTTGCTTCCGCTGCCTTGCGGGCGAGTTCGCGCAGCGAGCTTTTTTTGCGGAAGCGGATGGCTCCCAGGCTGGGGCGGAGGGGGCGGAAGAACTGATCCACCGGGCAGGAGAGGACCTTGGCGAGGGTGATGAGAAGGCGGGAGTCGGGGGCCATCAGGCCCTTCTCGTACTTATTGAGTGCGGTGTGGCTGACTTGGCCGTCCAGCGCTTCGGCAAGGCCACGCAGGGTCAATCCGGCGGCTTCGCGGGCTTGGTGCAAGCGGGTGGCGAAGACTTCTTTGAAATCTGGGCGCGGTGCTGGCTCAAGGTAAGTATGTGAGTGGCTCATGGGAATTTCCTGATCGATTGCGGCTCTGACAGGCACCGGAGATGTGTGCCCTCTGGTTTACAGGATAGATCATAAATCAATTTTTGTAAATCAATTTCTTGCCATTTGGGAATGCCTGGGACCAGCAGGATTCCTCACCATGGCCGAACTTCAGGCCCACAAGAAGTGATGCTGCGCTAAGCGCACAAGAAGAAGCGGCGGGAAGAGATTCCCGCCGCTTTCATTGACGCCGAAATCAGAGCGCTTTGCGGGCGGTGTAGATGGTGACCGTGCCGAGGCAGAGGCTCTGAAAGCCGACGGGCTGCAGGCCGGCGGCGGCCATGCGGCCCAGCATTTCTTCCGGCGGCAGGCAGTTGCGGATGGAGCGGTCGAGATAGCGATAGGCCTCGATCTTCGAGCCGTAGATCCAGGCGCCGAAGGGCAGCGCGATCTTCATGAAGAGGCTGTGCCCCCAAGCCACCGGCGGGCATTTGGGGCGGGTGAGGTCAAGCATCACCGCGACGCCGCCGGGGACGAGGACGCGATGGCATTCGCGGTAGAAGGCGTCGAGGTCGGGCAGATTGCGCAGGACGAAGGACGAAGTGACGCCGCCGCAGCAGGCGTCGCGGAAGGGCAGGTTGGTGGCGGACAGGCGCAGCACTTCGGCGGCGTTGCCGCTGTTGGCGGCGATGTCGAGGAAGCCTGGCGTGATGTCGCCGGAGATGAAGCGGACACCAGGCATTTCGCGGCGGGCGAGGAGCGACAGCGATCCCGGGCCGCAGCCGACATCGAGGACGGGGCATCCGGCGGGGAGAAAGTCGGCGAGGGTTTTCAGCAGGCGGCGGCGCCAGCGTTCGCACATGCCGAGGGAGATGAATTGGTTGACCGATTCATACTCCGCCGCGATGGCCTGGAACATGGCGGTGACGCCTTCTTCCCATTGCCGCGAATCGTCTTTTTTGACTTCGCGGCCGAGTTCTTCGACGGCGGGACTTGGCTTGTGAATTTCGGGCATGTGAAAGGCCTAAGGAAGTGGCGCACTTCGATGAGGCGCGCCGCGTTTCATTTGCGGATTTCGGCAAGAGCCGCGTCGAGAATGGCGGCGCCGGCGGGGTCGAGCTGAGGATCGAGATCCTTGATCACCGGCGTGAAGAGGCCGGGTCCGAGAAGGGGCGAGTTGATGTAGCCGCAACCCGCGGCGACCGCGGCAAGACCGTTTTTGCCGTCGGCGGTGGTGACGAGCAGATGGATGTCCGAAGCGGGGCGGATGAGGACGGCATCGCCGAGGCTGAGGTTCTTGTCGGGCAGGATGCCGAGCAAGGTCAGTTTGTCCTTGCCGGACTGGACGCCATCGCGGAGGATATCGGCGATGTTGCGGCCGCTGCCACCGCCGAGGACGCCGCTGATTTTATCCAGGCATTTGACCCGGTCGCCACCGATCCACAAGACTCGTCCGCCCTGGCTGCGCCACTGCTCGATGGCATCGATCAGGTCGTTGCGTTTCCATCCATGCAATTCCTTGCTCAGGGCCGTGGCGGTGACGATGAGGAGCGGCATTTCCGCCGGAGGAGGCAGCTTGCCTACGGCGGCGAGGCGGAGGTCGACGGTGCGGAAGCCGCCGTTGACGGCGAGATGGCGGGCGACGGCGGGGCCGAGGATCCGCGAACCTTGCCCGAGGAGGGATTGCGGCAGTGGCCAGTCGGCTTCGACGAGAAGGCCGGTCTTCGACTTCGGATCAGCGTTTTTCAGGACCTCGGCCCAGGCCTGGCCATCCTCGAGTTTGAAGGTCTGCCACAGCTCTTCGCCGGCGGCGAGTTTGGTGCCGAGATCATCGGGATTGAAGGCGGTTTTCTTGTCGGCGAAATGCTGCGCGGTGCGGATCAGCTGCAAGGCCGTCTCGAGCGCCAGGAGCTGGCCGCGGGCAAAGGCGATTTCACCGTTATTGGGGAAGGGCTTGTCGCTGAGCAAGGCGCGGCGCGAGTTGTCGAAATACTTGTCGCTGTGGAAGCGTCCCGCCTGCGCCAGTTTGAACAGCCGCTCACCCAGGAAAACCGCCAATTCTTCGGGGTTGTCACAGACCGCTTTGATCGCCGCGGCTTTGGTGGGGAAAGCCGCCAATTCTTTCTTGCCGACGCCACGGTTGGCCACTTCCACAAAGGAAGCGTCGACGAGATTGTTCATGGGCAGGTTTTTGCCGCCGAAAGTGCGCTCGACGCCCTCGTTGAGGAAGTAGTCGCGGAAGTAGGCGACGCGGGCATCGTTGGTGATGGCGACGGCGTCCTGGCAGATGGCGGAAATGGCGCCGCACCAGAGAGCGGAACGCTGATGATCCTTCCGCGCCATCGCCTCGGAGGCGAGCTTGAACAGGTGCGGCAGCCCGGCAGGAGAACGAAGCTGACGGACGGCGAGGAACCCGTGCGCTTTCAGATAGGCGGCTTCCTCGGGCAGACATTTCAGTTCGCCCACTTGCGAGCCGCCGAGCTCCGACAGTTTGACGAAATCGCCGGCGGCGCGGACCAGCCCGTCGCATGCCGACTGTTCGGCGGGCGTCATGACTCCTTCGAGTTCGCCGACGAGCCGCGTGCGGTCGGCATCGCTGAGAGCCCATGCGGCGGTGGAGAAAAACAGTGAGAGAGCTGTGCTGCAAAGAAGCTTCATGAGTGGTGCCTTCCTGAGGTTGTTTTCGAAGTCAGCGGGCAACTTACAGGGCCGATCGCCGGAGAGCAAGCCCAAGAAAGTTATCAACAACCTGTTGATAACTGTTTGAAAGCTGTCGATAATGTTGCTACAATAAGGCAACACGCGCAACCGGAAGCGCAAAAAATCGAGAGGTCGGGGTAATATGGACCTGTTCAAAGCTGTGAGAGACGAAAAACTGAATGAGATCTTCAAACTCCTGAAGTCAGGGGTGGATGTCAATCAAAAAGACGAATATGGGAAATCGCCGCTGCATTATTCCTTGAGCCCCCTGGTGACCAGGATCTTGACCGAACATGGTGCCGACATCAACGTGATCGACCGCAATGGCCGCACCCCTCTCGACTACGCCCCCAATACCAAGATGCATGAAGTGGTTCAAGCCCTTGGCGGTCGTAAAGGTGACATCAAACTGAAGCCAGATGACATCCTCTACTCGTCGAAGTTCTACACCGACAATATCGAGGCTGACAAGCGGGCCAAGGCGAAAGCCAAAATCGATGCCGAGCAGGCCGAAATCAAAGCCAAGCTCGACGCCGAAACCAAAGCCGCGTTGCAAGCCGCCAAGGCCGCATCGATAGCCGCCGCCGCCGCTGCCAAAGCCGCATCAATAGCCGCCGCCGCCGCTGCCAAAGCCGCCGCTGCTGAAGCCGCCGCCGCTGCCAAAGCTGCCGCGGCAGCCGCTAAAAAAGCTGCCAAAACCCCTCCTCCAGCTCCGGCGAAAGCCGTGGTCAAAGCTCCGGCGAAAGCCGTGGTCAAAACTCCGGTGAAAGCCGTGGTCAAAGCTCCGGCGAAAGCCGTGGTCAAAGCTCCGGCGAAAGCCGTGGTCAAAGCTCCGGTGAAAGCCGTGGCGAAAACTCCGGTGAAAGCCGTAGTCAAAGCTCCGGTGAAAGCCGTGGCGAAAACTCCGGCGAAAGCCGTAGTCAAAGCTCCGGCGAAAGCCGGGGTCAAAACTCCGGCGAAAGCCGTAGCTAAAGCTCCGGCGAAAGTCGCTGCCAAAGCTCCGACCAAGCCTCTTTCGACACCTGCAAAAACAGGGTCAAAAACAACTTCAGTTGCTTCTGCAACGAAGATGGAAGAACGAAGCAATCGAATCCAATCCAAAGCAACCAACGGGAAGAATACCATGGCCTCCAAAAAAACCGCCCCCAAAGCCGCTGCTAAGCCCGCCGTCGTCGCCGCTAAGCCCGCCGTCGTCGCCGCCGCTAAGCCCGCCGTGAAAGCCGCCGCCCCCAAAGCCGCTGCCAAGCCCGTCGCCAAAGCCGCTGCCAAGCCCGTCGCCAAAGCCGCCGCCCCCAAAGCCGCTGCCAAGCCCGTCGCCAAAGCCGCCGCCAAGCCCGCCGCCAAAGCCGCTGCCAAGCCCGCCGTGAAAGCTGCCGCCCCCAAAGCCGCCGCCAAGCCCGTCGCCAAAGCCGCTGCCAAGCCCGCCGCTAAAGCCGCCGCCCCCAAGGCCGCTGCTAAGCCCGTCGCCGCCAAGAAAAAATAATCCGACCGGGTTCGGCTGCTTCAAGAAGATCCGGGTGTCCTTCGGGACCCCGGCCTCTTCTTTTTAAACCCCAACCTCGTCACAACCCCAGCCCTTTCCGCTTATGCCTGAGCTCCCAGACACCCCCGCACTGCGCTTCCTCCGTGAACGCCAGATCGACTTCATCGCCCACCGCTTCCCCTACGTCGACAAGGGCGGCACCGCCCATTCCTCGCAGGTCCTCGGCGTCCCCGAATTTGAAGTCATCAAAACCTTGATCATGCAAGACGACGCCGGCCACCCCCTGGTCATCCTCATGCATGGCGACCAGAACGTCGACACCAAGGTGCTCGCCCGTCAGCTCGGCCGCCGCAGCATCAAGCCCTGCGATCCCGAGCGCGCCCAGCAACTCACCGGCTATCAAGTCGGCGGCACCAGCCCCTTCGGCCTCGCCAACCCGCTTTCCATCTGCGTCGAAGACAGCATCCTCTCCCTGTCCCGCCTTTTGATCAACGGCGGCCAGCGCGGCTTCCTCGTCGAAATCTCTCCCGACGACCTCCGCAAATGCCTCCACCCCCTGCCCGTCTCCTGCGGCAAAATGAAGCCCTGAACCGCCCACCGAATTTTAAGCGGTTTAAACGGTTTAAACGCGGGCTCCGCAATGCCTTAATCTGGTTTGAAACAGAGCACCCATAAATCGCTTAAACATCTTAAACCGGCTGCCCTTATGTCCGACTTCTCCTTCACCGCCAGCGGGACGCTGTTTTCCCAGCGTTATGACGACGTCTACTACATGGATGGCCATGGTCTCGACGAGACGGAATTTGTCTTTCTGGCGCCCAACCGGGTGCGTGAGAGACTGGCCCTCGGCGAGTCGCTGCGGATCGGCGAAACCGGCTTCGGCACCGGCCTGAATTTCCTCTGTCTCTGGCAGGCCTGGAAGGAGGGCGGCGGCCGCGGCGAAATCCTTTTTGTCAGCACCGAAAAACACCTCCTCGATCGCGACACTCTGGCGCAGTCACTGGCCCCGTGGCCGCAGCTGCGCGAGTTGGCGCAGGAGCTGATCGCGGCTTTCCCCCCCGCCTTCCCGGGACAGCATCTTCTCGACTTCGAAAACGGCCGCGTCCGGCTCCTGCTTCTGATCGGCGATGCCAGCGACACTCTCAGCCGTTGCGACGTACCGATGGATGGCTGGTTTCTCGATGGTTTCGCGCCGTCGAAAAATCCCGAGCTGTGGTCGCCTGAGCTCTTCGCCCAGATCGCCCGGCTCTCGGTTCCGGGCGCCACGCTCGGCACCTACACCGCCGCCGGACTGGTCAAACGCGGCCTGGCCGAAGCCGGTTTTGAAGTCAGCAAAAGCAAGGGTTTCGCGCACAAGCGCCATCGCGTCACCGCGGTCTTTCGCGGCCCCGCGCCGGCATGCCGCCGTGAGCTGCCTTCGTGGGCGGCGATTCCTCCTTTGCGGCGGCCGCAAAAAGTCGCCGTCATCGGCGCCGGCGTCGCTGGCTGCAGCGCCGCCTGGGCCTTCTCCCGTCGCGGCTGCGCCGTCACACTTTTCGACCCCCAGGGGATCGCCGCGGCCGCCTCCGGCAATCCTCGCGGCATGTTGGCGCCGCAGCTCACCCGCCAAGGCACGGCCCAGGATTTCCTCAGCGGCTGCGGCTCCCTCTTCACCTTGCGTCTGGCGCAAAGCCTCGGCCTCCGCGCCGATCTCGGCCTGTTCGAATTCGCCGAGGACGCCGCCGACTCTTCGCGTCAAAAAGCCGCGGCGGAACGCCTCGGCCCGGGTCATTGCGAAGACCGCGAGCCGCCCACGCCGTGGAGCGCCGCCGAGGGTGCTGCCTGGCTGCCCTGGGCCGCCGCGCTGCGCCCACCGGCCCTGTGCCAGGCCCTCTTCGATCTCTCAGGTGCGACCCTGGTGACCGAGGCGCTCGCCCGCATGGAGGAAAAGGACGGCCATTGGACTCTGCACGGCACCGCGGCGCAAACGCTC
Organism: Lentisphaera araneosa HTCC2155; assembly: GCA_945877655.1. Classification (GTDB taxonomy): domain Bacteria; phylum Verrucomicrobiota; class Lentisphaeria; order Lentisphaerales; family Lentisphaeraceae; genus CAMCSH01. The sequence goes on from CAMCSH010000071.1 coordinate 14,743, forward strand.
GGCGACTTCGACACAGTGATCCTCTGTGCCGCCCTCGACAGCGCCAACTTCCTCCCCGAGTTCGCCTCGTGGCTGCGTCCGGTGCGCGGCCAGATCTGCCTGATTCCCGCCGCCTCGCTGCCGCCTTTGCCCGCCGCCGGCCTCAATTTCGGCGAGTATCTGGTCCCTTGCGAAGACGGCCAATCCTTGGTTCTCGGCGCCAGCTTCAAGATGGGCGATCGCGGTGTCGATTTGCGCCCGGAAGAGTCGGCCGGGCTTTTGCGTTCACTGCAAAAAATCCTTCCCGGCCACGATCTCGGCGGCCACGATCCGGCGGCCTTGCCGGCCCGCGCCGCGCTGCGCTGCGCCAGCCCCGACCAGATCCCGTGGATCGGCCCGGTTCCCGATGTCGACGCCTTCCGGAGCGACTACGCGCCGCTGCGTCAAAATGCCCGCCGCCAGGATTTGCCGGCGCCGCAAATGCGCCCGGGTTTGTGGCTCAGTGTCGCCCACGGCTCCCGCGGCCTCGCCACCGCGCCCCTCGCCGCCGCAGAATTGGCCTCCCAGGCCTGCGACGGCTTCAGCCTACTTCCCGACGAACTCCGCGCCGCGGTGCATCCTTGCCGACTCCTCGCCCGGGCGATGAAGCGGGGGGAATGAATTTTCGACCTGTATCACTCCATTGTGATCTTGGATTCTCTTCGCCGTCAGCGTCGAACCGGTTGAACCTAAAAACCGCAGCAGAGGAATGGAACCGGGTTGAAAGGTTGAAAGGTTGAAACGCAAGCGCATGAACAACAGCAACAAGAGCCGATTCTAAGAGCAATGTTCAGGGGCGGCAAAGATGACTGCCGAAGCTTTTCTTCATAGTCGT
>CAMCSH010000072.1 GCA_945877655.1 Lentisphaera araneosa HTCC2155
AGGTCGGGCTGGAGGGCGAGAAGATGACGCATGGCGAAGCTCCTTGGCTGGGATGACTCCAAGCTAGCCACGGTCCGTTCGCTGTCTTTAGCGGCTCAAGGTGCCAAGGCCTTCACAGCCGCGCCGTGCGGCGGGTCAGGAAGTCTGAATTTAACTTCAGATATACGGCGGTCTTTTCAGCGTCCGGGTGCTGAGCGAGAAGGCTGCTCGCCCTTCGCTCCATTCGAAGTCTCTTCGCGACATGGGGTGCAAGAGTGATGATCAGCATAAGGACGAGGATCACCATAAGAAGGTAGGTCAGTGTGAAGTTCATCGGGGTTTTCCTTGAAGTCGAGTTTTGTGGAAGGGTAGTCTGAAGTTATGTAGTGACACCCAAAATCTAACGCCGGAATAATCTGGAAACAAGAAAAATTTGAAAAATGCAAACGGGTCATCCCTGGCGCCTGACCCGAGCCTTTGCGCGAGGCGAATTCTTTCCCCGTCTGATCTACATCAACTGACCCGTCTCTGTCCTAGTCGCTGGAAGTCTGGCTTCCAGCTTCTAGGATGGCGGGGAACACATCCCAAGGAGAAATCATGGACAGTCAGAAGATCAATCAGCAGTTCCGCAGCAGCCATCCCCTCGACATCGTCCGCTGGGCCGTCGACCAAGCCGTCCTGCGCGGCGGACCGGTCATCGTCTCGACCAACTTCCGTCCCCTCGAAGCGGTCATCCTCGACCTCTGCGTCCGCGCTAAGCCCGATATGGCGGTGCTCTGGGCCGACAGCGGCTACATGCTGGAAGAGACCTATCGTTTCGCCGACAAGGTCGAGAAGCAGCTCAAGCTCAATCTGAAGATCTTCAACCCCTTGATGACCGCAGCCCGTCGCGATGCGCTTTTCGGCCCGGTGCCGCTGCTGCCCGAGAATCCCACTGCCGAGGAAGACGCCGCTGTACATGCCTTCTCCGAACAGGTCAAACTCGAGCCCTTCCGCCGTGGTCTTGCCGAGCTCAAGCCCGCAGTCTGGATCACTGGACTCCGCCGCGAGCAGAACCCCTTCCGTCAGACCCTTGACATCATCAGCGACGAGAACGGCCTCCTCAAGGTCAACCCCGTCTTTGAATGGAGCGAGGCTCAGATGGAAGCCTACCTGAAAGAGCGCGGTTTGCCCGATGAAAAACGCTACTTCGACGCCGCAAAGGCCAACGAAAAGCGCGAATGCGGCCTGCACAAGCCCGGCTTTCTCAAGTAAGATCCAAAAAATCTCCTTGAAACGACTTGCCGCTTCAAGAAAGCGGGATACCATACGCGGCCCAAAGATCACCGCCTGAAATCAACAAGGTTCTACACATGCAAGCTGAAATCCATCCCGAATACCACCTCGCCACCGTCACCTGCGCCTGCGGTGCCGTCTGGGAAACCCGTTCGACCCGTAAGCAAGCCCGCGTCGGCATCTGCTCCAAGTGCCACCCCTTCTACACCGGCAACAGCCGCAGCGCCGACTTGGAAGGTCGTATCGACGCCTTCAACCGCCGCTACGCCAAGGCCGCTCCTGCTGCCGCCGCCGCCGCCAAGAAGAAGTAATTCTTCACGGTTTCTCTCTCAGACAAAGTCCGCCGCACCCCGGCGGATTTTGTCGTTTTGGGCTGAAATCCTTAGTTGCTGAAAATGAATGCCTTCTTTGACCCCTTCAGGGTCAGAAATCATTATTCACCCTTACCCAGGGTGTCGCCGATGCGGCTCAACCCTGGGCTGGATTCTCCGACCCACTTCGGGGTCAAGCATTGAGCTCAATAACCCCTGAAACTCCTACAACCCTTCCAACCCCTAAAACCCCTGCATGGACCTTCTTCAGCGCCTCGCCGGCCGCATCGGCCAGATGGAAAGCCGCCACCGCCAAGTGGAGGCGCTGTTGTCGTCGCCGGAGGCCATCGGCTCCCGTAAACAATTCAGCGATCTCACCCGCGAGCATCAGCGTCTGAGCCAGGCCCTGAGCACTCACGCCCGCTTGCTGCAGGCGCGCCAGGACCTCGTGCAAGCAAGAGAAATGGCGGCTGACCCCGACATGGCGGAGATGGCGCGCGACGAAATGGCCGCACTGGAAGAAGAGATCCCGCGGCTTGAAAGCCAGCTCAAGACCTTTGTCGCCCCGCCCGATCCCTCGGACTCGCGCGACTGCATCATCGAGATCCGCCCCGCCGCCGGCGGCGACGAAGCCGGGCTCTTTGCCGAAGAGATGTCCCGCATGTACATGAACTACGCCGCCGCCAAAGGCTGGCGCTGCGAAGTCCTCGAACACAGCTCCAGCGACCTCGGTGGATTGAAGTCGATCGCCTTCTCGGTCAAGGGTCAGGACGTCTTCAAGGAAATGGGAATGGAATCCGGCGTTCACCGCGTCCAACGCGTGCCCACCACCGAGACCCAGGGACGTATCCACACCTCGACCGTCACCGTCGCCGTCCTGCCCGAAGCGGAGGAGATCGACGTCAAGCTTGATCCCGACGACCTGCGGATCGAAACCACCCGTTCATCTGGCGCCGGCGGTCAGCACGTCAACAAGACCGACTCGGCGGTGCGGATCACCCACCTACCCACCGGCACCGTGGTCTTCTGCCAGGCCGGCCGTTCGCAGCACAGCAACAAGGATCTGGCGATGCAGATCCTGCGCTCGCGCATCCTCGAGCAGCGCATCCTGGCCGAACGCGCCCGTCTGTCCAGTGCCCGTCTCGACCAGATCGGCACCGGCGACCGTTCGGAACGCATCCGCACCTACAACTTCCCGCAGTCGCGCTGCACCGATCATCGCTACAGCATCACCCGCCACGACCTCGGTGCCATCGTTTCCGGCTCCTTGGGGCCGCTCCTCGATCAGATTCTCGCCATCGAAGCGGAACGCCGCCTCGATGCTGAACTCGGCCAGTCCGGGATTTCTTGAAGGCGGGCACCGCTCCTCCGAATAAGCCCTGGCTTTGGAAGCACAAATGACTTGCGCCACCGAAGGACGCGGGTAGTTTCGCAGCGCAACCACACCGGAGACCCCACGACATGAGCCAAGCCCCTGTCCGCATCGAGCGCAAAACCCGCGAGACCCAGATCAGCCTCGATCTGCAACTCAACCAACACGGCGAGTCGAAACTCGACACCAGTGTCCCCTTCCTCGACCACATGCTGTCGCACATCTGCAAACACGGCCGCATGAAGATGGATCTGAAAGCCGTCGGCGATCTCGAGATCGACTATCACCACACCGTCGAAGACGTCGCGATCGTCCTCGGCAACGCCATCGACAAGGCCACCGCCGACATGACCGGCGTCGCCCGCTACGGCCACTTCACCTTGCCGATGGAAGAAGTGCTGGTCACCGTCGCCATCGACATCCGCAAGAGCCCGCACTTCGAGTACCGCGTCCCCGCCATCTTCGACGGCCGCATGGGCACCTTCGATGTCGAGCTGATCAAGGAGTTCCTCCGCGCCTTCGCCGTCGCCGGACGCCTCAACCTCCACGTATTCGTCCACTACGGTGAAAACCGCCACCACATCGCCGAAGCCATCTTCAAGGCCCTCGGCCGTGCCCTCGCCATGGCCTGCGCCCGCGACGCCAGCGGCGCCTTGCCTTCCACCAAAGGAGTTCTCGAATGAGCGGTAAAATCATCGCCGGTCTCGGCTGCGTCGGCATCACCCTTGCCGGCCTCGTCGCTCTCGCCCTCGCCATCGGCCTCTGGGCGATGAGCGTCAACAACCACGAAGTCGCTCTCGCTGCCAAGCTGGATTCGACCACCAAAGAGATCGAAATCTCAATGGATAAAATGATTAAGACCCTGAAAAACCAGCACACCGTCAGCGACGAATTCGCCAAGCGCTTCATCGAAGCTGTGCAGGCGCAAGCCTCCGGCCGCAGCGGTGGCGGCCTGATCAAGCTCAGCACCGAAAGTGCCTCCCTCGGCATCCCGCCAGAAGTGTTCAGCCGTTTGTCCGCATCGATCGAAGGCCAGGCGGCGCAATACGCCAACAGCCAGCGCACCGTCCAGGACGTCTGGCGTGAACACAAGGCTTACTGCAGCAAGGCGCCCAACTTCCTGCTGCTAAAGAGCCGCATCCGTCTGCAACCGGAAGTGATCTCTTCTCAGGTTGCCAAAGCAGCGGTGGAATCCGGCAAGCTCGACGACAACCTGCTGAAGTGAGTCTCGCCGCGTGATCCCCTTCCTGCTGGTGATTCTGCTGGCGCCTCCCTTGCTCACCCTCGGGATGGCGCTTTTCAGCAATTGGGGACGCCGCGGCGGCATCCTCAAGGCCGGCTTGTTTATCGGCACTCTCGCGGTTTTGGCGGTGACGCTCGCCTCCATCTTTTACGCAATCGGCCGCATCAACGGCGGCAACACCTGCGAAATCCTTGATCACCGCATCGTTAAAATGGTTTACGAGGAACGCTGGTCGACCCTCGAAACCCGTATCGTAAGAGTTCGTTCCGGCACCGACTCGAAAGGGCGCGCCAAATACCGCAGCCGCCCCGAGACCTACGTCGCCACCCACGGCCCCTACTGGAGCGCTCTTGACAGCAAGGGCGCACGCCACGCCGCCGTCTCTTCTGACTGGATCAAATGGCAACAGCCTTGGGCCCCGGTGAAACGCGTTGGCACTCACGCCGGCATCTCCAGTGGCGGCATTTTTGAGATCGCTTGGCCCGGCTCTGACGCCACCATTTTTTCCCTCAGTACCTTCTCCACTTACGAGAACCGCATCCGCGGCTCCGAATCGATCTTCAGCCGCAGCAAACCGAGCAAGGAGTTAAAGGCCCGTTTCCCACGCCCCGCCGATGAACAGAACAGCCGGCCGATCTTCGATTGCGGCATTCCCTACTCCGCCGCCGATGAAGAAGCGATGCGCCGCGCCGCCGGCAAGCTCGCGCCGGAACACCGCCTGCACAGCATCGTCCTGCTCTTCGATGCCAACAAGGACACCCTGAACATCGCCGACGATGTGATGAAGGCCTGGGATGGCCCCAACCTCAACGAACTGGTGATCTGCGTCGGCATCGACAAGCCGTCCGGCAAGGTGAGCTGGTGTGAAGTCCGCAGCTGGCTCGACAATCCCGAACTCCACCCCCTGATTCGCGACGGCTTGCTCGATAAGCCCTGGTCCGGCGAAGCCTTGGCAAAAGTCCTCATCGCTGAAGTGCCGACGCATTGGAAAAAGAAATCCTCGAAGGACTTCCAATACCTGTCGATCCCGGTGAATCCGGCCTGGTCGCTTTTCGCCCTCGCCCTGCTGATGGTCCTGTCCCTGCCCGTCGCCTTCTTCCTCAACAGTCTCGATGCCGGCGGCGCCCGCATCCGATAGACAGAGAACCGGGTTGAAAGGTTGAAAGGTTGAAACGCAGGCAGCCGAGCAGCCAAGCAGAGGGACGCAATGACCCGAGACTCAATGACTCAGTTTTAGCTCCAACCTTCCAACCTTCCAACCTTCCAACCTTCCAACCTTTCAACTGCAGTTTCCGTCACCTTTCCACCTTTCACTCCCCGTCAACCTTGGCAAGCTCCGGCTTCGGAGTTTATTATCCGCCGATTTACCCAAGAAGGAAGCCTCATGAACGTCTCTAAGAATGATCTCAAGACCGAAGTTGTCCGCGATGCCGTGATCACCCGTGAGCCCCTGCCGGCCTCGCGCAAGGTCTACGTCTCCGGTGTCATTCACCCCGACATCCGCGTCCCGATGCGCGAAATCACCTGCTCGCCGACCAAGCTGAGCAACGGCAAGATGGAAGACAATCCCTCGGTCCTGGTCTACGACACATCGGGTCCCTACACCGACCCCACCGCCGACATCGATGTCACCCTTGGCCTTGCCCCCTTGCGCCAGAAGTGGGTGATGGATCGCGGCGACGTCGAATTCGTCCCACACGGCTCCAGCTACACCATGGCCCGCGCCGCCAACGAGCGCCTCGACTCGATCCGCTTCAAGGCCCAGCACAAGCCGCTCCGCGCCAAGGCCGGCAAATGCGTCACCCAGCTGCAATACGCCCGCCAGGGAATCATCACTCCCGAGATGGAATACATCGCCATCCGCGAGAACATGAAGCAGTCCGCCATCTACACCCGCCAGCACGGCGGCCAGTCCTTCGGCGCCAACATCCCGAAGGAAATCACCCCCGAATTCGTCCGTGACGAAGTCGCCCGCGGCCGCGCCATCATCCCCTGCAACATCAACCACCCGGAACTCGAGCCGATGATCATCGGCCGCAACTTCCTGGTCAAGATCAACGCCAACATCGGCAACTCCGCCATCTCCTCCTCGATCGAAGAAGAAGTCGAGAAAATGGTCTGGGCCACCCGCTGGGGCGCCGACAACGTCATGGACCTCTCCACCGGCAAGAACATCCACGAGACCCGCGAGTGGATCCTGCGCAACTCTCCCGTGCCCATCGGCACCGTGCCCATCTACCAGGCCCTCGAAAAAGTCGGCGGCAAGGCCGAAGAACTGACCTGGGAGATCTACCGCGACACCCTGATCGAACAAGCCGAACAAGGCGTCGACTACTTCACCATCCACGCCGGCGTCCTGCTGCGCTTCGTCCCCCTCACCGCCAAGCGCCTCACCGGCATCGTCTCCCGCGGCGGCTCGATCATGGCCAAGTGGTGCCTCACCCACCACAAAGAGAACTTCCTCTACACCCACTGGGACGACATCTGCGACATCATGGCCGCCTACGACGTCAGCTTCTCGATCGGCGACGGCCTCCGTCCCGGCTCGATCTACGACGCCAATGACGCCGCCCAGTTCGGCGAACTGGAAGTCCAGGGCGACCTCACCAAACGCGCCTGGGCCAAAGGCGTGCAAGTGATGAACGAAGGCCCCGGCCACGTCCCCATGCACATGATCGAAGAGAACATGAAGAAGCAGCTCGAGTGGTGCCACGAAGCCCCCTTCTACACCCTCGGCCCACTGACCACCGACATCGCGCCCGGCTACGACCACTTCACCTCCGGCATCGGCGCCGCGATGATCGGCTGGTACGGCTGCGCCATGCTCTGCTACGTCACCCCGAAGGAACACCTCGGCCTGCCTAACCGCGACGACGTCAAGGAAGGCGTGATCACCTACAAGATCGCCGCCCACGCCGCCGACCTCGCCAAAGGCCACCCCGGTTCCCAAGCCCGCGACAACGCCTTGTCGAAAGCCCGCTTCGAGTTCCGCTGGGAAGACCAGTTCAACCTCGGCCTCGATCCCGAACGCGCCAAGGCCTTCCACGACGAAACCCTGCCCCAAGATGGCGCCAAGACCGCCCACTTCTGCTCCATGTGCGGACCCCAGTTCTGCTCCATGAAGATCACCGAAGACGTGCGCAAATACGCCGCAGACCAAGGCATCGCCGAAGAAGAAGCCCTGAAGCTGGCCATGGATGCCAAATCGAAGGAATTCGCCCAGCAGGATAAAGAGATTTATACCTGAGCTCAAGCCCAACGGGCTTGTATCCTTCAGCCCAGGATTGGCGCCTCGCCTATCCTGGGTTCATTGTTCATGAATCCAAACCCCACCGGGTTTCAGCTCGTTCTGAGCGGCGCGGAAACTCCACCAGGGTAGGCGAGGCGCCAACCCTTCGCTTTGGGATGCAACCCCTTCGGGGTAAACGTAAAAAATCACCATCTAAGACGTACCCCCATGCCCCTCCCCTACCCCTGGCTAGCCACCGACTTCGACGGCGTCCTGGTCGACTCCGTGCCGATGAAAAGCGAAGCCTTTGTCACCGTGCTTGGCGTCACCGGCGCAGAAGCCGAGGCGGTTCGAGCCTATCATCACTCGCTCGGCGGCATCAACCGGCGGCCAAAACTGAAACATTGCTGGGAGCAGATCCTGAAGCGGGGAAAGCTGCCCGAAGACGCCTTGGACGAGCTCTGCCGGCACTTCTCCGAAGTCGTCATCCAGCAGGTCATCGAATGCCCTGAAATCGACGGCGCGACAGCCTTCCTTGATGCCTGCCAAAAACAAGCTCGTCCGCTGTATGTGATCAGCGGCACGACCCAAGGCGAATTGGAACACATCATCGCCGCCCGCGGCTGGACCCACTATTTCGCCGGGATCTACGGCTATCCCGCCGAAAAAGCTCCGGCCCTGCGCCAACTCAAGGCGACAGCTCCGGGGCCAATCTGCTACCTCGGCGACGCCCTCAGCGATGCCGAGGCGGCGCACTCGGCCGGAGTCGATTTTTACGCGGTCAACATGGCCGATCCGGCGCCGCATTTTTGCGCCTTCCGCAATCTGCGGGAGCTGCTCAAGCGAGGCACGCTCGGGGTTTCCTTTTGCTGATCAGATTATGAAAAACAAATCGGATCGATCGGACTGATCCGACCGATCCGATCTCGGGGACGGGAGCTTGAGTTCACTCAGTTGTGTCCCAGTTGTTTCCCAACTGTGTCTCAGTTGTGTCCCAGTTACCGTTCACACCTTCTCCAGCACCGGGATGCCGACCATCGAGAGGCCCCATTTGATGACGCGGGCAACGGCGGCGGCGAGGGCGAGGCGTGAGTTCTTGAGTTCCTGGTCCTCGAGCTTGAGGGTGGGGCAGGCGTTCCAGAAGGCGCCGAAGTCGCGGGCCAGCTCGTAGAGGTGGGCGAGCAGGGCGTTGGGGGCGAGGTCTTCGACGACGCGCTGCCAGACGGCGGGGGTGGCGGCGATGGTTTTCAGGAGACGCCATTCCTGCTCGGTTTCGGGACGGATGGTGACCTTGCCGATAAGGGCGTCGATCTCGAGGCCGGCCTTGCGGGCGAGGCCGCGGGTGCGGGCATAGGTCATCAACACGTAGATGGCGGTGTTGCCGTCGGTAGCGAGCATCTTGTCGAAGTCGAACTTGTAGTCGGTGGCGATGCCGTGCGACAGGTCGGAGTATTTGACGCCGCCAATGCCGGCGACCTTGGCGATGAGCTTGTGGTCTTCGTCGCTGAAGTCGGCGGAAAGCTGCTTGGCGAGAGCGAGGGCGCGCTCTTCGGCTTCGATCAGCAGATCCTTCAGTTTGACCGTGCCGCCGGTGCGGGTCTTGAAGGGCTTGCCGTCGGCGCCGAGCATCATGCCGAAGCCGATGTGGGTGGATTTGGATTTGTCGGCCCAGCCGGCGGTGTCGGCGATTTCGAAGACTTGCGAGAAGTGGTCGGCTTGGCGGTTGTCGGTGATGATGATGACGCGGTCGGCCTTGAGGGTGCCGAAGCGATGGCGGACGGCGGCGAGATCGGTGGTGGCGTAGATGTAGCCGCCGTCGGACTTCTGGACGATGGTGGCGAGCGGCTCGTCTTTCTCGTTTTTGCGGCCGGGGAGGAAGACGCCCCAAGCGCCTTCGGCCTGGACGGCGAGGCCTTTTTCCTTGAGCTCGGTGACGACCTTGGCGAGGTCGTCGTTGTAGAAGGATTCGCCGCGGTCTTCGATGCGGATGTCGAGGTCGCGGTAGATGGCGTGGCAGTGCTTGAGCGATTCGTCGCAGAAGACCTTCCAGACCGCGAGTGTGGCGGGGTCGCCGGATTGCAGGGCGACGACGGCGCGGCGCGAGGCGTCGGCGAATTCAGGATTTTCGTCGAAGCGTTTCTTCGAGGCGCGGTAGAATTCCTCGAGGTCGGAGATGGCAAATTTCGACGCATCTTCAAGGGCTTCGGGATTGCTTTCGCGGATGTATTGGATGAGCATGCCGAACTGGGTACCCCAGTCGCCGACGTGGTTGACGCGGAGGACTTCGTGGCCTTCGAATTCGAGGAAGCGGGAGATCGAGTCGCCGATGATGGTGGAGCGCAGGTGGCCGACGTGCATCTCCTTGGCGAGGTTGGGTCCGGAGAAGTCGACGACGATGCGTTGCGTCACGGCGGCTTGATCAATGCCGAGGCGGGGCGAGCTGAGCATGTCGCCGACGTAGCCGAGGAGGAACTCGGGTTTGAGCTTGAAGTTGATGAAGCCGGGGCCGGCGATGTCGACCGAGGAACAGAGGTCGCTGACCTTGAGGGCGGCGACGATTTCCTGGGCGAGGGCGCGGGGATTCTTGCCTGCGGCTTTGGCGGCGCTCATGGCGGCGTTGCACTGGTAGTCGCCGAACTGCGGGTTGGCGGCGGGGAAGACCAGTTGGGCGGGGAGCGGGGCGCCAGGGCAGACCTGGGCAAGGGCGGGCTGGATACGGGCGGCGAGGAGGCTAGGGAGGGATTGCATGGGGAGCTCGGAATTAAGAATTAAGAATTAAGAATTAAGAATTAAGAATTAAAGTCAGGCGTCAGCGGTCAGGAGTCAGGCGTCTGCGGCTGGTTCGCTGGCTTCCATGTTCATATCGACTTCACGGACGCGTTTTTTGTCGCGGACGAGTTCGACCTGATTGCGGAGGAGTTCGCGGAATTCGGCGGCGGCGGGGAGGCAGCGCAGGTAGAGTTCGGGATTGAGCTTATCGGTGGTCATGATGCGGACATCGCCGAGGCCGAGCATGCGTTGGATGGGGTTTTGGCGGAGCAGGATGTCCTTCACCCTGTAGAGCTCGATATCGGAGCTTTCGACCGACAGGATGCCGCTTTTGAGGCGCAGTCGCTGATTGGTGAGGGTGGTTTTTTCGGACTTCGCTTTCAGGACGAGGAAGAGCGTGGCGACGACGCGGGCGAGGACCAGACCGAGAAGGGTCCAGCGTTGCCAATCCTGCTTCATTTGTTCCGGATATTTGAACAAGAGATAGAGGATCGCTCCGATCATGATGGCGCTGGCAATGTGAGAGCGGGCGTAGATCCAGTTCGAAGTGCTTTTGGAGCTGAGCGTGGTTTCGCTCGCGGTGGTGTCGTCGGTCATGAGAGGGGGATTCCGGGCTAAGTTTTGAGCGGGGCCCAACTTAGTGGCGGAAAGCGCAAGATAAAGCACGGACGGGCGTCATTTCTTGGCGGGGTCTTTGGCGGTTTCCGGGGTCCAGCCGCTTTCGAGGATGATGTAGCGGATCAGGGTTTCGATTTCGGCGGGGCTGAGCTGCGGATGTGGGGTCATGACGGCGATGGAGGTCTTGAGTCCGGGGTAGGTGGTCTTGCCGTTGCTGCCTTTTTGCACCTTGAGGACGGCGGCGGCGATCTTGGCTTTGTCGTAGCGGAGCCGATCGGCGATGGCAAAGTAGGAGGGGCCGGCGAGATTTTCCTGGGGCTGATGGCAGGCGCGGCAGTCATTTTTGTCGAGCAGCTTGCTTGCGGCAAGGGTGTCGATGGCTGGCTCTCCTGTCGGCGGGGTCGCCGCCGGAAGGAAAAGAGTGATTGATAAACTCAAGCCGACGAAGGTGGTGGCGGTGGCAAATCTGGGCATGGGCGGCAGTCTCCGGGGTGACGTGCTTTCTTTCCATCGCCGGAATCGTGCCTGATCATTTCTCCATCACTGGCCGCGTAAATCGCAGCCCGGCGGCGTCAGAAGGAATGAACGCTAACCGGAGATTTGCGATGAACCAACTTGCCGAACTTTACCGCCAGCACCGCCAAGGGCTTTTCTCCTGCGCCCTGTCGGTGACGCGCAATGCCGCCGAGGCGGAGGACGCGGTTCATGACGCCATCGCCCGGATTTCGAAAAATGGTCTTGAGGCTCGCAGCGACCCGACCGCCTATATCTTCCAAAGCGTCCGCAACGCGGCGCTGGACAAGCTTCGTCGTCGCCAGACCCGGGTGCAGAAGCAGGACTTCATCTTCATCGAGCACGAGACTCGCGACCAGGAAATGGCCGGCCAGCGTTTGGCCGACACCGAAATGCGCACTCTTTTGCGCGAAGAGATCGAGCGTCTCGAGGATCCCTACCGCGAAGTGGTGGTGATGAAAACCATTTCCGGCTTGACCTTCGACCAGATCGCAAGGGCTCTTGACGAGCCGCTGTCGACGGTCAGCTCCCGTTATTTCCGAGCTTTGAAAAGGCTTCGTGCCGCCTTGGAGGCCAGACTGTGAACACGCCTGAGGAACATGATCCCGAAATCGCCGAGATGGAGCTGCTTCTGCGCTCGATGTCGCTGGCGAGGCCGAGCTTGGATCACGAGGATCGGATCAACGACCTCTTCACTTCCGCGGTGGAGCGGGAGATCAGCAGCTTGGAGCCTCGTCCGCCCAGCCCGCTTCTCGAAGCGCGTATCGAAGAGACTTTGAATTCCAGGGTTGAAGAAATCTTGGTCAAGCTCAAGCCTTTGGCTCCCTCTGCTGCTCTGGACGCTCGCCTTGAGGACGAGTTCCTGGCGGACCGCATGGCGGCTCATTTCGCCGCTCTGACTCCGGCGCAGCCTTCGGCGGAATTGGATGAGCGGATCGAGGAAACCTTGGCGCAAGCGCAGATGGAAAAACTCATCGTCAGCTTGCCAGCGCAAGCACCGAGTCCGAAGCTTGAACAGCGCCTCGCCGAGCGTTTGGCGCAATCGCCGGGTTGGCGTCTGCACAACTCGGTCTGGTGGGTTGCGGCGGCCGCCTTGTTGCTGATCATTCCTTTGGACAGCCTGCTGAAGCACAACAGCAATCAACCTCAATCCTTGCCGGAAGCCCTGCCGACCAGTGTTGCACGCACTTCCCAGGACCCGATCAGCGTCGGTTCCACCCGGGAGCTTCCCAGTTACGAAGGCGCGCCGATCAAATCGGCGGATGGCTCGTGGTTCCGGCCGGTGCTCAACCGGCAGGTCGACAACGAGGTCTGGGTCGATCCGGACAGCGGCGCCGTGATCGAGCGCGAGACGCCTCGCGAAGAGATGAAAATCGTTCCCGTTCAATTCGACTAACCCCAAGGAATCACAAGTGATGAAAAACTTCTTGTTGACCCTGCTGCTCTGTGGCGTCGCCTCGTTGCTCGGGGCGGCGGAGCCCGGCGCGGCACAAACGGCGGCCGGCGAACACGGCCAAAAGCAGGAGGGGGCCTACCTCGGGCTCTTCCTGCAGCCCGTGCCGGCGATTGCCTCGGCGCAGCTGAAAATGGAAGAGGGCAGCGGCCTGGCGGTGGTCCAGATCGACGCCAACGCTCCGGTGGCCAGTTCCGGCCTGAAGGTGCACGACATCATCCTCAAGATCGAGGATCAGCCGCTGTACTCGAGCTCGTCAATTTCGCGCATGATGAAGAGCCACAAGCCCGGGGAAGTGCTGAAATTCTCGATCCTCCGCGGCGGCGAAATGAAGCAGATCGAAGTCGAGCTGGGCCGCCGTCAGGTGACCCCAGTTCCAGCCGCCCTGCCGCCGGAAATGCAAAAGTTGTTGGAGGCTCAGGTCGCTGATCCGAAGCTGCCGCCTGAGGTCCGCCAGGTCTTCGAATTGCAAATGGCTCAGGCGCGTCGCTTCGCCCGTGAAACCCAGGTCAACGGCGTCTGTTCCCGGATCCACAGCCGTGACAAGGAACACTACATTTCGATCACCCAGCGCGGCGATGGAGTCAGTGATCTCCGGATCGAGGACGCCAAAGGCGTGGTGCTGGTCGAAACGCCGTTCAAATCGGTTGACGAGCTGAACATGATCACGGATGAGCTTCGTGACAAGGTGAAGCGCCTGTCCGAACAGATCCGTGTCATCGAGCTGCATGTCGAGTCGAAATCGAAACCTTGATGCCTGAGCTGGCCTCGCGCCATGCCCTGGTGCATGTGTCGGAGTGCTAGATTTGTTGATGAAAAAAGACTGAAGGAATCCTTGGGTTTGAGTGTGATGCGGTGTTATCTTTGAGTGGGAGGCGCGTTCAGCGTCTACTGCAAAAAAGGAGGCCGAGCCATGTCCAGGATTCACCGGATGAGCCCCGAACAGCTGAAAATGGCGGAAGAGCTGCTTTTCTCAGAGCGCCGCGTCAGCGGTTTCGCCAAAGAGATGTTCCTCGGACGATTCGCTGCCGACTTGGCCTTGCCTTGGGGCGGGCCGCCGGACGACGAGGCGCCAAGGCTGGAGGCCTTGATTCACGAACTGCGGGCCTTCCTCAAATATCGACTGGATCCCGATCGCATCGACCGCGAGGCGGAAATCCCTCGCGAGGTGATCCTCGGGCTCGGTGAAATCGGCGTCCTGGGCATGACCGTGCCGGTGGAATTCGGCGGCGGCGGCTACTCGGTCCACGCCTACGTCCGTGTGATGCAGGAGATCGCCGCCCGCTGCGGCTCGACCGGAGTTTTTGTCAACGCCCACCAATCGATCGGTTTGCGCACCCTTCTCATCTATGGCAATGCGGAACAGAAAAGCCGTCTGCTGCCCGATTTGTGCGCCGGACGCAAGATCGCGGCTTTCGCTTTGACCGAGCCGGAAGCAGGTTCGGACGTCGCCAATGTCCAGACCCGGGCGGTTTACGACGCGGCGACGGATGAATATGTGATCAACGGTCAGAAACGCTGGATCACCAATGGCGGCATCGCCGATTGCCTGACGGTGATGGCCAAGACCGAGGTCGAGACCGCCAACGGCAAGGAATGGAAGATCAGCGCCTTCCTCGTCGAGGCACCTTGCCAGGGCCTGGTGATCATCGACAAGCGGATGGAGAAAACCGGTATCCGCGGCACTTGGACGGCGAAGATGGAGTTTCACGATCTCCGCGTACCGGCGAAAAATCTCCTCGGCAAAAAAGGCGCCGGACTGTCGATTCCTCTCAATGTGCTGAATTTCGGCCGCATCACCTTTGGCGCCTGCTGCACCGGGGCGGCGCGTTACTGCCTGCAGCAGGCTTTGGAACATGCCCGCAGCCGGGTGCAGTTCGGTCGGCCTCTGGGCGGCTTCGGCATGATCAAGGCGAAGATCGCCCGCATCGCCGCCAAGCTGCAAGCGATGGAAGCCGCGACCCAGCTCTGCGCCACCCTTTTCGACCGCGGCCATGATGTCATGCTTGAGTCGGCGATGGTCAAGGTCTACACCAGCGAAGCCCTCTGGGACATCATCAACGAGACGATCCAGATTCACGGTGGCAAGGCCTTCTTCTGCGACCAGCCCTTTGAGAGGATGATGCGCGACGCGCGGCTCAACTCGATCGGCGAGGGGGCCAACGAAGTCCTGCGCAACTTTGTCGGCCTGGTCGGAGTCCGCGATCTCGCCCTGCAGTTGCAGGCCTTGCATCATGAGGCGACTCATTTCGCCCTCGGCAAGCTCTTTGCCCATGGCGCCAGGGTGGCGGCGGAAATGGTCGCGGTGCCGAGCCTGCCGCTCAGCATACCGGGCATGGATGAACGGATTGCCCGCTTCGCTCAGAAGTTCCAGCGGCTCCATTGGGAGGCGGCCAAGACCCTGGCCCGCCACAAGGAAGACATCGTCGAGGAGCAGCTGGCGGTCGACCGCCTGGCGGCGATGGCGATCTCGCTCTATACCGGCTTGGCTGTCCTCTGCCGCCTCGACGCCCGTTTCCGCGAAGGACTGATGGAGGCTGATGAACTTCACGGTGAGCGGCTTGCGGTGATCCATTATCTTGATCTCGCGACCCTTGAATTCGATCGCGCCGCATCGGATCTTCAGCACGGCGATGACGACCAGGTCTATGCTTTGGCCGACTGGTTGAGCGGTGTTTGACAGGCTCTCGAGAGTCACGAGTTCTCCTCCCTGATCCCTAGCAGCTCCAGCTGGCCGGGAGGCAAAGAAACAGGATCAGGCGGCGGCTTGATCCTGTTTCAATTGCTGCGCCTGGATGATCATCGCGATGAGGAACTCCG
>CAMCSH010000073.1 GCA_945877655.1 Lentisphaera araneosa HTCC2155
AGATTTGCTTGAACACGGGTATGGTACTGCTGTTCGGCTTGGCCATTGCATCCTCCTCTTTTTCTTGGTCGAAAAACAAGAGGCATGGCCAAGCCGGATTTTCCCAGGGCTTTGGCGGTCAAATCGTCAAAACTGTGGGATGGCTGTGAAATCATTTCGATCCCGAGAGGTATTCCGGCGCCGATTCGCTGGTGCTGCGGCCTTTCTTGTTCCAGCGGCGGTGCATCCAGATCCACTGCTCGGGAAATTCCCGCAATTGTCGCTCGAAGCAGTCCTGCATCATCTGGGTGGCGAGGGGAACGAATTGGTCCTGCGGCAAGTGTCTCGGCAGCTCGAATTCCGGCTGAATCATGGTCATGTGGTGCCCGTCGGGACGGCGGTGGGCGAAGATGGCGATGACCGGGATTTTCAGACGATACGCGAGGATGGCGGGGGAAGCGAAGGTGCTAGCGGGTTTGCCGAAGAGGGTAGCGAAGACGCCTTCCTTGCGGGAGGAACGCTGGTCAAGGACAAAGGCGACGGCATGGCCGTCGCGGAAGAGGCGGCTGATCTGGCGGCTGGAGTCCTCCTTGATCATCGAATTCACTCCGTATTGGCCGCGGATGCGATGATAGAGCTTGGCGTCGTCGATGTTGCGCAAGTGCTTGACGATGACGCTGGTCTTGATGCCGCGGGTGGCGAGGGATGACAGGCACATCTCCCAGTTGCCGGTGTGGGCACTGATGACGATGACGCCTCGTCCGGTCTTGTTGACCCGGTCGAGATGCTCAAAACCGACCAGCTCGGTTTCGGCGAGGATGCCTTCTTTGCCGAGGCGCGGTAAACGAATGATCTCCAATGCCGTCATGGCGAAGTGGCGGTAGACGCGAGGCAAGAGGTCTTTCACTTTTTCCTCGCCGAACGCCAATGTGAGGTTGCTTTTGACGATGCTGTGACGGAAGCGGATCAGACGCAGAAACAGCCCACCCAGCCAGGAAAGAAGGCGATGGCAGGAGCGCGGCACCAGCGAGCCGAAAAGGAAAACCATTTCGACCATGAAGAAGGGGATTCGCAGAAGAAGCTTCCTTAGTTAAGACGGGCACCGTGTTCGCCGCGACCATAGGGCGGCTAGAGGCAGGCGTCAATGTCTCCGTCTGAATTCGAGCCCGGGATCTCCTGAATCCAAAAACAGGCAGGAATCCCGTGGCATTCCTTGTAAGTGAGGAGGGCGCGGACTAGATTGGCGGCGATTCCGATATTTCATGGCAAGAGCGGTTTTTTCAAGGAGTGACCCATCATGGCGAGTACGACTTTCAACTGTCCACAATGCGGTGCCTTGGCGATGAAGGGCCAGGGGCGCTGCGAGAAGTGCGACGAACCGATGTGCGTCGGCTTGCTCCGCAGCATGGGCACCGGCGTCTTGCCGGCTGAGTTTCTCATCGGGCTGCTGCCTCATGAAACTCTTGTCGGCAGCGGTGCGTCTTGCGACATCACCCTCCCGACTCCTGGCATCGGCGCGGTTCATTTGAAGATGTTTCCTGGCAAAGACGGCTTGATGGTTGAAGCTGTGGAAGGGATGAAATGTCATCTCGCCGGCCACCCGCTTGCCCGAGGCACCCGCCAGCGTGTCTCCGACGGCGCCATCCTGAGCATCGGTGACGAAGAATTTCGCTATCAGCATCTGATGCTCAGCCAAGCTCAGTTCTCCAGTATTTCCGACGCCGCCCGCAACCAGCTCCGGAACGACAAGATCAACGCCATCCACCCCGCCCCGAGCCTGCTGATGTCGCTGATGGCGGCACAGAACGAATTGATCGCCTGCCGAAGCCAACGCGATCTGCTCGGCACCGTGGTCAGCTGGCTCCTGCCTCTCAGCGGACTTGAACGCGGTTACGCCTTCCTGGTGGAAACCAACGACGATCAGCTTAACCTCAAGGAAGTCTGCTCCCAACGCGCCGGCGGCGGGGAATTCTCCGACAAACAATTCAGCATCAGCCGCGGCATCGTCAGCCGTTGCCTTGAAAGCAACGGTTCGGTCATCGTCGACGAAGCCGACGAACGCCAGACCACCCACTCGATGCGCGACATGAAGATCCGCTCCGTCATCTGCCTGCCGCTGATGGTCGATGGCGAGCTGATGGGCATCGTCTACGCCGACAAGATGCTGGCCACCCACCGCATCCCCACGCCACTGCGCACCACCCTGCAGCAACTCTGCCGCTTTGCCGCGCTCAACCTCGATCGCTGCCGCAACATCGAAAACGTCAAAGACACCTGCAAGCAGTACGACGGTTACTTGAAATCGGTGCAGCTCGAGATCGCCACCATCGGTGAAAATCTGGAAGTGATCTCCCAGGCCTGCGCCCGTGCCGACGACAGCCAGAGCCTAGCTAACGTCGCCGCTTACATCCAGAACGAAGCCGGCAACCTCGAACGACTGTCAGGAGCTCTTCGTGCCGCCGGTTCCTGAAACCCTCTACCTGCTTAAATACCACGACAACAGCTGGCCTCTGGTCCGTTTGGAAATGCGCGCCCGTTTCGGCTTTGAGCCGCCACCGGGCAAACGCATGTATCTGCTGGCTTCGGCGCCCCAGGACATCACTCACTCGGCCTGTATCGAAAAAGCGGTCGAGCTGATCGCCCGCGCTCCCGACATCGCCAGTCTCGGCGCCCTGCTTCTCGAGCGCCTGCCGCGGGTCGAAGAGGCCATGGTCGACATGCGCTCCATCGGCCACGAACCGTCCCCGAGCACCCCCGATCTGTATCAGCTCCTGCCTTTCATCAAGGGCACGTTCGAGCTGAAAAATCCGAAAATCCGATTCCTTCTCACCCGCACCAGCGAGGAGTGGCTCTTCGGCCGCATCGTCAGCGAAGCCAGCAAAAAGTGGACGGTGCACAGCCGTAAGCCCAAAACCTTCTCCAGTGCCCTCGAAGCCCAATTCGCCCGCTTCTGTCTCAATGCCCTCGCTCCGCACGGCAAGGAGCTGCTTGATGCCGGCTGCGGCTCCGGCTCGGTCCTGGTCGAAGCCGCCGACATGGGCTTCCGCGCCACCGGCATCGACCTGCAAGCCTCGGCCATCGGCATGGCCCGCGCCAACCTCGAACACTTCGGCTACATCGCCGATCTCAAGATCGCCGACGTCAGGGAGTGGAAGCATCCCACCGAACTCGCCTTCGTCGATTTCCCCTACGGCTATCGCTGCGCCCGCGATCGCGACGGTGAACTCGCGATGGCCCGCGCCCTCGCCGCCATCACCACCAAAGCCGCTATTTTCATCTGCGGCGAAGAAATGAGCGACGACATCCGCAGCGCCGGCTGGGACATCCTCGACGCCGCCACCATGCCCTTTGTCAATGTGACCCGCCATGTCCTCCTCGCCACACCCCGACACTGAGCTCAAGCTCGCCACCGTGGCCCGAGCCCGAACCCCCTTCCGGGAGAAGTTCGCCATCCCGCGCCAGGCCGCCCTGCTGCAGCACACCCGCGCTTCTTTCGATTTCACTGAGCCCCAACACGCCCGCGAAGCCCTGCGCGGCCTCGAGGCATTTTCGCACCTCTGGGTGATCTCATGGATGCATCTCGCCGAAGACCGCGGCCCTAGCGTCCGCCCGCCCCGCCTCGGCGGCAACGCCCGCATCGGCGTCTGGGCCTGCCGCAGCCCCTTCCGGCCCAATCCCATCGGCCTCTCCCTCTGCCGCATCGTCCGTGTGGACGCCGATAAAGGTATTCTTGAAGTCGCCGGACTCGACCTCGTCGACGGCTCTCCCATTGTCGATTTGAAGCCCTTCATTCCCTACGCCGATAGCGCTCCCGAAGCCAATGGCGCCTGGACAGCCGAAGGCGCCCCCAAGGCCTTGAATGTGGCGTTTTCAGTTGAGGCCGAAGCCGTCGTCCGCGCTAGTCGGATCCCCGCTCTCCTCGCCAGCTTACGGGAAATCCTCGGCCAAGATCCGCGGCCGGCTTATCACGACGACCCGGAACGGGTATACGGCGTCGCCCTCTACGACTGGAATATCCGCTTCCAAGTCAAGGGCGACAGTCTGTTGGTGATCGAGATGCTGAGGCTGGATTGAGGCTGATAGCAGGCTGCGAGAGCTGCGTGCGCGAGAGACGAAGGCGTGACTCTCGAGTCTTGATTTCTTGATTGCAAATTGGAATGAGCGCAAAAAACGCCCGGGGCAGAAGTGCCTCGGGCGTTTTTCGGCTGTGAATGACTCAGTGTTGCTTGCTGAAGAAGTCGGCCGGGAGGAAGGCTTCGAAGAGGGATTTCTCCGCCGCTTTCATGTAGGCTTCTTCGCCGGAGATGCGTTTCTCTTTGTAGAGCTGCATCAGGTCGGAGTCCATGCTCTTCATGCCTTGTTTGCGGCCGGCTTCGATGATGCCGCGGATGGCGTTGAGCTGACTGTCGCGGATCAAGCCGGGCAGGGCGGCGTGGTGAAGGAGGATTTCGTGCGAGGCGCAGCGTTTGCCGTCGATGGTCTTGCAGAGGAGCTGCGAGATGATGGTGCGCAAGGTGCCGCCGAGCATGGCGCGGATCTGCGGCTGGTCCTTGGCCGGGAAGGCGCCGATGATGCGGTCGATGGTCTTCGGGGCGTTGTTGGTGTGCAGGGTGCCGAAAACCAGCAGGCCCATGGCGGCGCAGGAGAGAGCGAGGCCGATGGTCTCCGGGTCTCGCATCTCGCCGACGAGGATGATGTCGGGGTCGGCCCGCATCGCGCCTTTCAGGGCGGCGTTGAAGGATTTGGTGTGGTCATGCACTTCGCGTTGGACGATGACGCTTTTCTTATTCGGGTGGACGAATTCCAGCGGGTCTTCGATGGTGACGATGTGCTTGTTGTAGTTTTCGTTGATGTAGTTGATCATCGCCGCCAGGGTGGTGGACTTGCCGGAGCCGGTGGGGCCGGTGACCAGGACGAGACCGGATTGCTGCGACGCGACTTCCTTAAAGACGTCGGGCAGCTTCAGTTGCTCGAGGGTCATGATCTTGGTCGGGATGGTCCGCATCACCGCGCCCATGCCTTCGACGGTGCGCATGTAGTTGACGCGGAAGCGCGACAGGCCGGAGATTTCGTAGGCGAAGTCGAGGTCGAGGTTATTGATGTAATGGTTCCACTTCTCGGGCGGGCAGATCTCCTTCAGGATCGGCTCCATGTCAGCCGGGCTGATGGCATCTTGGCTGGGGATGTCGGTGAGGTTGCCGCTTTTGCGGACCTTGGGTTTATGATTGCTTTGCAAGTGCAGGTCGCTGCCGCCGTTTTCGGCCATGTAGCGGAGGAAGGCGTCGATCTTGGCCATGGTGGAATCCTTTAGAACCGGGTTGAAAGGTTGAAAGGTTGAAAGGTTGAAAGGTTGAAAGGTTTGTGTCGATGCGAAACCTGAGTCACTGAGTCACAGGTCACTGAGTCCTGCTACTGGATTGTTCGGTTGTTTGGCTGTTCGCCTTTTAACCTTTCAACCCGGTTCAAATGGGGGTTTAGCGAATGCCTTCAGCATTTTTGATTTGCTGACGCTTGTTTTCGTTGAAGACGTATTTGAGTGCGGTGTCGGCGGAGATCATACCTTGGAGGTAGCGGCGCATGAAGCTGTCTTCGCGGAGCATCATGCCCTGCTTGGTGCCGGTCTCGATCACCGAGTTGAGCTGCGAGGTTTTGTTGGTGCGGATCAGGTTGATCACCGCGATGTTGCTGATCAGGATCTCGGGGACCATGAGAAGCTTGGAGTTATCCTTGCTCGGCACCAGGCTTTGGCAGATGACGCCGCGCAAGCTTTCGGCGAGCATGGCGCGGATCTGCGATTGCTGGTCGGCAGGGAAGACGTCGAGGAGGCGGTCGAGGGTGGCGGCTGCGCTGTTGGTGTTCAAGGTGCCGATGACCAAGTGGCCGGTCTCGGCGGCGGAGATGCCCATCTCGATGGTCTCCATGTCCCGCATTTCACCGAGGATGATGATGTCCGGGTCTTCACGCAGCGCGGCTTTCAGGGCGTTGGGGAAGCTCAGTGTGCCGCTGCCGAGTTCGCGCTGGCTGACGTTGCAGTTCTTCGACGGGATGAGAATTTCGACCGGGTCTTCGACGGTGATGATGTGGTCGTGGCGGGTCTTGTTGATCAGCTCGACAAGGGAGGCGAGGGTGGTGGTCTTGCCGGAACTGGCGGGACCGGTGATCAGGATCAAACCTTGGTGATAGGTGGTGAGCTTCTCCAGGATCTCGGGCTGTTCGAAGCCGAGTTCGGAGAGGGTGCGGATGCGGTCGGAGATGATCCGGTAGCTGCCTTCGACGCCGTCCTGGTGGACCATCAGGTTGGTGCGGTAGCGTTCCGCCTTGGTGAAGCTGCAACAGTGATCAAGGTCGCGCTTCTCGACGAACTCGGTCTTCTGCGAATCGGTGAGCAGGCTGAGGTTAAGCTTGCGCGCCGCTTCCGCACTGAGGATGGGCTGGTTGCTGAGCAGATAAAGCTGGCCGAAGTGGCGGACGAAGGGCTGGGCGAGAGCGGAGATGTGGACGTCGCTTGAGCCGTTGGAGCGGGCGTGGCGGAGAAACTGGGTGATCAGCTGGCGGCATTCCGCTTCCGAGGCGTGCTCGGCTCGGGAGAGGTCCGGAAAGCCGTCGATGTTGAAGGGATAACCGCCGCTTGGCGGGGCTGGACGCGAGGATCCCGGCGTCGGCGCGGGAGTGACCGGATGGCCGCCGGCGGAGCTTTTCGAGAGGAAATCCTGGGCCGATTCGGTGGTCAGAAACTGCTCCGGGCTGGGGCCGTGTTCCTGGGCTGCATAGCTGGCGCTTTCCATCAACTGCTGCAAGACAGCGACATCGGTGATGAAGTTGTTGTCGAGCAGGGCCTGGGCGAAGGGCAGGAGTTCGGTGTTCGGATCGCAAATCGCCACCAGGGCTTCAATGTTCTCGCGCGGCACCAGACTGTGCTCGATTGCCAGGTGGCAGAGCCAATTGACTTCTTTATTCAAAGCAGCCTCCATGAGTTTTTTCATTTAGCTCGGAACCTGAGGCAGAAGATAACGGGACGCCGCCACATGACAAGGTGACATCGTGCCAGCGAATTCTCCGGCGAATGCGACATCCTCTCTTGGCCACCCCTTGAAGCGCACTATTGTAGGCACGCAAATTCGAGGAAGCCCACCGTGTCCACCATCCAGATCAAGATCAACGGCCAAGTGCAATCGCAGCCGCGCGGAGTCACCCTCGCCGCAGTGCTTGCCACCTTGGGCATCGACAGCGCGCGCCGCGGCCTCGCCGCCGCCCTCGACGGTCAGGTCGTGCCGCGTTTGGCCTGGCCCGACACCGTGCTCAACGACGGCAGCCGCCTCGACATCGTCATCGCCGCACCAGGAGGTTGAATCATGGCCAAGAAATCCAAGTCGTCCGCTCCATCATGGGGCGTTAATCCGATCAGCCCTGCAAGTGCCGCCATGTTCGGTTCGCATCGCCTCGATCCCGCCTCGCAGCGGGTCGAAATGAGCGTCAACGGTGCCCCCGCCAGCGGCTCCTCAGGCCCAGTCGCTTTTCTCGTCCTCTTCTCCGGCTACGACATCGGCAAGCCCGGCAGCGCTCAGGTTACGATCAATGGCCGCCACATCCCGCAGGATGAATGGATGAGCACCATCGTCAAGACTGGCGACGACATCAAGATCCTGCCACGCTGACCCCACTTTTCACAACACACACAAGGACTCCTCAGATCATGGGCAAAAACCTCTACGACAAAGTCTTCGACCTGCACACCGTGACCCGCCTGCCGTCCGGCCAATACCAGCTGATGATGGGCCTGCACATGATCCACGAGGTCACATCGCCCCAGGCCTTCGAGATGCTCAAGGATCGCGGCTGGAGCGTCCTCTATCCCGATCGCACCGTCGCCACCGTCGACCACATCATCCCCACCGATTCGCAGATCCGCCCGCTCAAGGATTCGCAAGCTGAAGAGATGTTCCAGGCTCTCGAGAAGAACACCCGCGAGCACGGCATCGTCTTCCACCACGCCGGCTCCGGTAAGCAGGGTATCGTCCACATCATCGCTCCCGAGCTCGGCCTGACCCAGCCCGGCATGACCATCTGCTGCGGCGACTCGCACACCTCCACCCACGGCGCCTTCGGTTCGCTCGCCTTCGGCATCGGCACCTCGCAAGTACGCGATGTCCTCGCCACCCAGACCCTGTCGGTGTCGAAGCTCAAGGTCCGCCGCATCGAAGTCAACGGCAAGCTCCGCCCCGGCGTCTACGCCAAGGACGTCGTCCTCTACATCATCAACAAGCTCGGCGTCAACGGTGGCGTCGGCTACTGCTACGAGTTCGCCGGCTCCGCCTTCGAGTCGATGAGCATGGACGAGCGCATGACCGTCTGCAACATGGCGATCGAAGGCGGTGCCCGCATCGGCTACGTCAACCCCGACCAGACCACCTACGACTACATGAAAGGCCGCCCCAGCGCTCCCAAGGCCGAGGCATGGGACAAGGCATTGACCTATTGGAACTCGATCCGCTCCGACGCCGACGCCAGCTACGACGACGTGGTCAAATACGACGCCGCCGACATCGAGCCGATGATGACCTGGGGCATTACCCCGGCGCAATCGGTCGGCGTCAGCCAGCCCCTGCCGGCGATCGCCAGTGCTCCTGAAGCTGAGAAGCCGCTCTATCGCGAAGCCTATGAATACATGAAGTTCGCCGAAGGCCAGCCCCTGCTGGGCAAGAAGGTCGACGTCGTCTTCATCGGCTCCTGCACCAACGCACGTCTGAGCGACTTCGAGGAAGTGGCCCGTCTGCTGAAGAAGAACAGCGGAAAGGTCGCCTCGCATGTCACAGCCCTCATCGTCCCTGGTTCCGAACAGGTCAAAAAAGACCTCATTGCGCAAGGTCTCGACAAACTCTTCGTCGAGCGTGGATTCCAGTTCCGCGAAGCCGGCTGCTCGATGTGCCTGGCGATGAACCCCGACCGCCTCGAAGGCGACCAGCTCTGCGCCTCGACCTCGAACCGCAACTTCAAGGGCCGCCAGGGTTCCTCCACCGGCCGCACCATCCTGATGAGCCCCGCCTCTGCCGCCGCCAGCGCCCTCGCCGGCGTCCTCGCGGATGCACGGGAAGTCTTCAAGTAAGCTATGACTTTGCGTCCGCTGCAAGGAGCTTGCAGCGGACGGGAAACGAGGAGGTGATATTGGAAAGGTGGCTCTATCAGCGGTTTTCAAGCCCGTCTGCTCCTGTCGCCTATGCCTCTTCTGAAGTGCTAGCCGCGGAATCCCGTGGGGAGACTGTCGTTTAACGGTCGAATGGGAAATTCACTCCCGCGATGTCATCATCATGGTCCGCAAAGAGTCTCCGCCGCTCCGCGAGGTCGCAGCCACCGTCAAGAAGGTGCAAACGACTTTGGTGGAAGTCTCATATACATCCATAATATTTATTATGCGAAAACTAAGCTAGTTTTTAAGCTAAAAAATATAAATATATTTAGAGTGGACTGCTCTCTGCGAAAACTGAACAACGCCCGTGCATGATCCTTCTGCTGCACTGGCAATTAGAGGTTTTCGGCTATGTTTCACGCATGACTCATCTCACCATCAAGATTGGCACCAGCGACTTCCGCGCCTTGCGGGAGAAAGGTGGTTACTACGTCGACAAGTCTCTGTTCGTAGCCGAGATTCTCAAGGGATCCGACATCATCGTCCTTCCCCGCCCCAGACGCTTTGGTAAGACTCTCAACATGAGTACACTGCGCCTGTTTCTTGATCGCAAGATCGCCGATCAGGACGCGCTTTTCGCCGGCCTGAAGCTGATGCAGGAGCAGGAACGCGTCTTGCGCCACAAAGGTCGTCATCCGGTGATTTATCTGACCCTGAAAGACTGGAAGTTCGATGACATAGACGCTTTGCGATTGAAGTTCGTCCATGCCATGGCGACACTCTTCGGAGAAAATGCCGAGCTCCTGGCTTATCTTGATGAAGATGAGACCCGACTTTTCCGTGCATTGCGTTCATCGCAAGCCAGTCTCGATGACCTGCAGTCTTCCTTGCTCACCCTCTCCACATGGATGAAACGCGTCCACGGTGAAGAAGTCGCTATTCTGATTGATGAATATGATTCCCCGCTGATCAACGCTTGGACAGAAGGATACCTCACCGAGGCAATCAAGTTGCTCCGCCCTTGGTTCAGCGCCGGACTGAAAGATAATACCTCGATTTTCAAGGGGGTGATGACAGGCATCCTGCGTGTCGGCAAGGAGAGCCTCTTCTCCGGGCTGAATAATCCCGAAATCGCCACGGTTCTCAATAGCGGTCCTTTCGAGGACAAATTTGGATTCACCGAGGACGAAGTCACCCGGCTACTTACAGACTTCGGTAAGCCGGGCCGCCTTGATGAGGCAAGACAGTGGTACAACGGCTACCGCTTCGGAGAGACGACCATCTACAACCCTTGGTCGATCACTCACTTCGCTAAAAGTTCCGACCCCCTCCCCGAGGCCTATTGGGTCAACACCTCCGACAACGCGCTCGTCTACGAGTCCCTTGCGGCACGCGAAGACGACATCCGCGACCAGCTTCAAGGCATTTTGGAAGGAAGGGAAGTTCGCGCTGTTCTTAACGACAATACCGTTTTTGCCGATATCGCCCACGACCCCGATTCATTGTGGAGTTTTCTTGTTCATACCGGATATCTCAAGGTCGGAGACAAGGCGCAGGACTGGCGTGGTCGCACGACCTTCAGTCTCTCGATCCCCAATGAAGAGCTGCGTTTTATTTTCTCGACCTTCGTTGATCGCGCTTATTGGAAACCATCTTACAAAGGGCTCGACAGGATTCTCGAAGGCATCATTCTTGACAACGCGGAGCTGTTGCAGCAAGAACTGGGCGAGCTTTTCCGCCAGATCGTCAGTTTCCATGATATCGCCAAAGATCCTGAAGCCTTCATCCACGGATTCTTCCTGGCCATGGCCGCCAACCTCTCGAATCGCTATCTGATTGAGTCCAACCGCGAATCTGGGCTCGGCCGCGCTGACATGATTCTCATTCCTCGTCACCCATCGCAATACGGCTTGCCGAAGATTTTCGAGTTTAAATCGATTAACAAGGATGAGGATCCGCAGATTGAGTTGACAGCGGCTTTGAAACAAATTGCCGCCAAGGATTATTCGGCGCGTTGCCGCGCTTCTGGCTTTACAGATTTCACTGCTTTCGCCCTAGTTCAACAGGGCAAAAAACTGTTTATTCAGCGCGCCTAAATCGGGCGTTTTTGGCTAGATTTATATTTCATAAGTATCTTTTTTGCAGTGCTTTAAACTTGCGATAGCTCAACGATAAATATATATCGACTAATTATGCGAAAAGCAATTAAGTATATTAATGAAAATTAGTTGCATCGACATAATTTATTCCGTCCTATTATAGCGAAGCTGCAAATCCCAAGGCGGAAAGTGTCGATGTCGGTTTTGATTTGGATCCAAACGGGGAAATGGTCAGAAAGTCGAGTCCTCAAGCGGCCCGCCTACTCGCCGCAAACCACAAGCTGCCTCTTCCCTCTTCCCTGCTCCCCACGCCACCTCGGCCAAGGATTTCAATCCGAAAAACTACGATGCTGGTGGGCGGCGAGGCCGATGTGCAGATGGGTGTTGAACTCGTAATCGGTGAAGCGACTCGTATCGACAAGCTGGCCAAGGCCCGGCTGGAGTTTGGAAATCCTCCAGGCGGAAGGAAATTCGAAACAATAAGCTTCCGGTCAACATCGTTGGGTAGGCATTCGAATCCATCGAATGCCTGGAGCCCCGACGATGAAAGCCTTCTTCACCACCACGCTTGCGTTCCTGTCCTTGGCGCACGTCTCCGTCGCCGATGAAGGCACGGATTTCTTCGAGAAGAAGATCCGCCCTGCGCTGGAGAAATACTGCTACGAATGCCACTCCGATCGCGAAAACAAGATCCGCGGCGGACTGCTCGTCGACACCAAAAATGGCCTTCTCCAAGGTGGTGATTCCGGTCCCGCCATCGTTCCGAACAAGCTGCAGGAAAGCCTGCTTTGGGACGCGATCAATCACCGCGGTGAATTCAAGATGCCGAAGAACAAGATGCCGGAGGAAGTGATCGCCGACTTCAAGCGTTGGATCGAAATGGGTGCGCCTGACCCGCGAATCCAGCAAAACGTCCTGGTGAAAACCAAGGTGACGGCGGAAAGCATCGCCAAGGCTCGTTCGTTCTGGTCTTTATTGCCTCCGGTCTACAAGGAGCCGAAAACGCAAGTGCCGAATCTCGTCGACGCTTATGTCGCTGACGGCCTGGCTGAAGTGGGCCTAAAGCCAAGCCCTGCCGCTAATGCCGCGGAGATGCTCAGCCGGCTTCACTTCGATCTCATTGGTCTGCCTCCGAGTCCTGAAGAGGTCGCTCGTTTCACCCTCGCCTACCAGAAAAATCCAGAGGCTGCAGTGACCGCCGTCGCCGACAAGCTCCTCGCCAGCCCGCAATTCGGTGAACGCTGGGGCCGTCATTGGCTCGACATCGCCCGCTACGCCGAATCGACCGGCCGCGAATTCAACTCCACCTATCCCGACGCCTGGCGCTATCGCGATTATGTCATCGCCAGCTTTAACGCCGATAAGCCCTACGATCAGTTCCTCAAGGAGCAGATCGCCGGCGACCTCCTGAAGGTGAAAACCGATGAGGAATGGGCTCAGAACCTGATCGCCACTGGCTTCCTCGCCCTAGGCCCGAAAAGCCTCCCCAGCCAAGATGCACGCCAGTTCAAGGCGGACCTGATCGACGAACAGATCGACGTCGTCACTCGCGGCCTGATGGGCCTCACCGTCGCCTGCGCCCGCTGCCATGACCACAAGTTCGAAGCCATCCCGCAAAGCGACTACTACGCACTCGCTGGCATCTTCCAGAGTTCACAGACTCTGTATGGAACCGTTGTTGGCCTTCAAAACCGCAACCGAACCAGCCGCATCCGTCTCCCTGTCGTCGCTTCCGATGATCCGCATGCCGAATTGATCAATCCAAGCGAGCTGGCGAACCTGAGGAAATCCCTGGACGAGGCCGAGGCTGAGCTGCGCGCCGCCATCCAGGCTCGCCGCGAGGAGCAGAAAAAAGGCGCCAACGCCCAGGCGGATCTGCGCGAAATCACCCTCGCTACCCGTAAGGTCGCGACACTCACCGAGAAGGTCAACTCGGTTAATTCAGACGGCTCGCCGCGCAGTTTTTGTGTCGGCTTGCAGCCCGCGGCCCCGACTCAGGCGAAGATTCTCGAGCGCGGCGAAGTCAGCAAACCCGGCCAATCGATTGAGCGCGGCTTAGTCCAGCTCATCGGCAGCGCCACCGCTATCACCAAGGAATCCAGTGGCCGACTCGAACTGGCGCAATGGATCGCCTCCAAGGATAATCCTCTGACCGCAAGGGTGATGGTGAACCGCATCTGGCTCCATCTCTTTGGTCAGGGCATCGTCACCAGTCCCGACGACTTCGGCGTCACCGGCCGCCCTCCCAGTCATCCCGAAATGCTCGACGCCCTCGCCCTGCAGTTCATCCAGGATGGTTGGTCGATGAAAAAACTGATCCGCGGCATCGTCACCAGCAGCACCTATCGCCAGAGCTCCTCCTTCAACTCCAGCTCATTCGCCAAGGATCCTCAGAACGAGAAACTCTGGCGCGTCACTCCCAGCCGTCTCGATGCCGAGGCCTTGCGCGACCGCCTTCTCGCCGTTTGCGGCACTTTAAAACTCGAGCCTCCCCGAGGTTCTGCCGTCGGCAAGGCCGGTCACAGCGCCCTCGATCCCGTCTTCAAGCAGATCTCCACTGCAGCATCCCAGCGCAAGGACTGCCGCTCGGTCTACCTGCCGGTCCTGCGCGACAACCTGCCGGCGATGCTCGACACCTTCGACATGACTGACTCGATGATCGCCGAGAGCCAGCGTGAGAGCAACAGCACCGCCGCTCAAGCCCTCTTC
Organism: Lentisphaera araneosa HTCC2155; assembly: GCA_945877655.1. Classification (GTDB taxonomy): domain Bacteria; phylum Verrucomicrobiota; class Lentisphaeria; order Lentisphaerales; family Lentisphaeraceae; genus CAMCSH01. The sequence continues at coordinate 13,912 of CAMCSH010000073.1, forward strand.
ATGCTAAACAACGAATTGATCCGGGATTGCGCCGACATCCTCGCCGCCCGACTCGAGAAAGAGCACCCGGGCAAACTTGATGAGCAATTGCAGCGCGCCTTCCAGCTCTGCTTCCTCCGGCAAGCCAGCTCCGTTGAAATCAGCGGAGCCAGGAAGCTCTACAACTCCGTCCGCAACGACAGCAGTACGAAAAACAATAAAAAAGGCAAAGGCGAGGCCGAGGCGCTCAGTGCCGTCTGCCAAGCCCTCTTCGCCTCAGCTGAATTCCGTTACAAGTAAGGAGACGACCATGTTCACCCGACGCGACTTCCTCTTCACCGGCAGCTTCGGCCTGGCTTCGCTCGGCCTCGATTTCTCTCTCGCCGCCGCCGACTCCACCGGTCAGCCGCACTTCACTCCCAAGGCCAAACGCGTCATCTTCCTCAACATGCGCGGAGCGCCCTCGCACGTCGACATGTTCGACTACAAACCAGCCCTCGCCAAGGCCAACGGCAAAGGCGGCAGGAGCGGACGTCCCCTTCTCGCTTCACCCTTCGCCTTCAAACAGCAAGGGAAAAGCGGCTTGTGGCTGTCGGAACTTCTGCCGGAACTGAGTAAACAGGCGGATTCGCTTTGCTTGATGAACGGCCTGTTCACCGATCAGCCCAACCATCCCCAAGCCCAGACCAAGCTGCACACCGGCAATTTCCAGTTTCCCCGCCCCTCGCTCGGCGCATGGACGGTCTACGGCCTCGGCACCGCCAATCCTGATCTGCCTGGCTTCATCAACCTCAGCCCCGCCCCCGGCACCTCGCCCCACTACGGCAGCGCCTTCCTCCCCAGCAAGTTCCAAGGCACCGCCATCGGCCGCGCCCAGCGCAACGGCGGACGCTTCGGCCAGTCGCAGCCTCAGGTCGCCGACATCAAAAATCCCGAGCTCGTCGGCAAGCTGCAAAAAGAACAACTCGATTTCATCCAGACGATGAATCACGACGAGCTCAAGCGCCAGGGTCAGAACCCCGAGATCCAAGGCGTCATCGACTCCTACGACATGGCCTACTCGATGCAAGGCTCAATCCCGAAACTGATGGACATGAGCCAGGAGAGCAAGGCCACCCAGGCCCTCTATGGCCTCGACCAGCAGGACAGCGCCCCCTTCGGCCGTGAATGCCTCCTCGCCCGCCGCATGATCGAAGCCGGCGTCCGATTCGTCCAGGTCAATCACGACGGCTGGGACCACCATTTCAACCTCAAAAACGAACTCACCAGCTCTTGCCGCCAGATCGACCGCCCCATCGCCGGACTCCTCAGCGACCTCAAGCAACGAGGCATGCTCAAGGATACCCTGGTCATCTGGAGCGGTGAATTCGGCCGCACTCCCGACTCAGCCAACGGCAATGGACGCGACCACAACTTCAAAGGTTTCACC
>CAMCSH010000074.1 GCA_945877655.1 Lentisphaera araneosa HTCC2155
GCCTTCACCGCGCAAGCCGCCGTCCTGCTGCAATTGGCGGTGAAATTCGGCCGCAGCCGCCGCCTCTCCCGCGAGCAGTTGCTCGACGAAGTGCCCGCCCTGGTCGAGCAACTGCTCGCCAATCAGGAGATCTTCGCCGCCGCCGGACGCCGTATCGCCCAGGCTAGCAGCATGTTCTGCATCGGCCGCGGCCTGCTCTATCCGGTCGCCATCGAAACCGCCCTGAAGATCAAGGAAGTCTCCTACATCCACGCCGAAGGCTACCATGCCGCCGAGCTCAAGCACGGCCCCATCGCCCTGCTCGAAGCCGGCGTGCCGGTGCTCGCCTTCGCCGACGACATTCCGGGACGCGACAAGGTGCTCTCCAATATCCAGGAATGCCGTGCCCGCGGCGCCACCATCATCGCCACCATCACCGGCGACGATCATGAAGCGGCGGGCCTCTGCGACATCGCCATCCCGCTCCCCCGTTCCAGCCACCCCGCGGTCACTCCCTTCCTCTGCGCCATCGCCGGCCAATTGATCGCTTACTACGCTGCCGCCGCCCGCGGCTGCTCCATCGACCACCCGCGCAATCTGGCGAAATCGGTGACGGTGGAGTAAGATTCAATAGCACAACGCCGTTGCGAAGCCCCTGACGCCTTCTGCTTTACCCCGAAGGGGTTGCAGCCCAAAGCCCAGGGTTGCGCCGAGCATCGAGGCGCTACCCTGGGGACAGGCCAATGTCCTCGTACCCCAACGGGGTTTGATCTCGCTTGTGCTTCCCAGTCGTCTGAAGCGAACTGAAACCCAGTTGGGGTTGAGCATCAAGATTCGAAGCTCTCCAGCTCCCGCCGCAAGACATCGAACATGGCGGCGGGACCGAATCCAAGCGCTCCCTCCACACTCTTGGCAATCGCCTCGCGCAGAGCAGCGGCCTCAGTGAAATCCTTGAGGTAGATCTTGGCGAAACGCAGCAAGGTGGCGGGATTCTTGTCCTCGTCCCAATCAGCGAAAAAGAGTTCGGCGTGACGCCGGAACGCTGCGAAACGCTCGTCACGGTTGGGGGAAAACCCGGGCGAAAAAAGCCAGGGATTGGCGAAAATGCCGCGTCCGATCATCACCCCGTCGACCTGATGTCGGCGACACTTTTCTGCGGCCTCCGCAAGATCAAGAACGTCCCCATTGCCGAGGATCCGGGTCGCGGGAGAAAGCTCGTTGCGCAAGGCCACCGCTTTGCCGATTTCATCCCAATCCGCCAGGCCAGTGCTTTGCTGGCTCTGGGTCCGTCCATGCAGGATCAAGGCGTCGGGACGACTCGCCAGCAGAATCCGGCACCAGGCCTCGGTGTCGGGCGTTTCGAGGCCGATACGGGTCTTCACCGACACCGGCAGCGACGAGGCTTCGCGCGCGGCGCAAATCAGCTCGGTCGCCAGGCTGGGACAGCCGATCAAAGCCGAGCCGGCGCCCTGTTTCAAGACTTGCGGCACCGGGCAGCCCATGTTCAGATCAATGCCGTCGAAGTCGCCGCTCGGCACCAGCACCTCGCGGATGACCCGGGCCAGCTTCTCCGGACGCGAAGTCCAAAGTTGCGCCACCAGACGAATGCCTTTGGTCCGAAGGATCGCCTTTTCGCTGTCTGTCACGAGCAGGCGATGACGGACCTTTTCCCGACCGAGAGGATGGCAGAGCGCATCAGCTGAAGTGAACTCGCTGAACATCACCCGCAGCGCACCGGGATTTGCGCTCGACGCAACAACTTCCCGGAAGGCGCTGTCGGTGACCTCCTCCATCGGCGCCAGGCAGAACCAGGGGCCGGGTTCTGCCCAGAAGTTCATCGGTAAACGAGGTTGAAAGGTTGGAAGGTTGAAAGGTTGGAAGGCAGAAGAATGAACAACCAAGCAAGAGCTCCTTCCTTGTATCCTGTCTCGCTTGTCTTCATGTGTTTACTTTTCAACTTTTCAACCTTTCAACCCGGTTCCTCGCCTCTTCAGTTCATCGGCGGACGAAGGAGTTCCGCAGCAGCCAGGCGCGGCCTTCAGGGTGCTGGCTCCAGAAGGGCGCGATGAATTTCTCGATCGCAATCGACTCCGCCACCAGACCTGAGCCCGCAAGCTCAAAACTGCATTTCAAGGCGTCGATCTTGCCCGTCAGGAAGTCGACCATCACCGGCGCCTCCTGACGCAGGAGCGCGAGGACTTTGAGTGCGCCCGCGTCGTTGCCATTGCGAATGTGCATGAAGAGCGCGATCGGCAGGATTTGCGCCGGCATGTCATCAACCTCGTCGCCGAGCAGCATGGCGAGCATGTCGAAGTCGCCGGCGAGTGCGGCGGCGAACATGCTGAGGACGATCAGGCCCGAAGCGGATTCATCGAGGCCCAGCCGATGCAGCGACATCAGGATCAAGGGCTGGACATCTTCATAGCGTTTGAGTTCGAACAGAACCTCGGCGGTTTCGGTGACGATCAACAGGAGCTCCTCTTTCTGTCCGGCGCTGATTTCGATCTCCGGATCGAAGCCGAGCTCATCATCAATCTGCTCCTTGATCGCCTCCAAGTAGTCGCAGCGCGTCTGCCAGTCTTCGCCGCAGCACAGGCGGATGAATTGCGTCAGTGGACGCAAGTCACTCGGATCGGCATTGATGGCTTTCACCAAGTGCTCGATGGCGTCAATCAGATCGTAACGGTTAAAGGCCTGATCCACCTTTTCCAGATGCTTGAGACAGGTCTTGCGATCCCCGGGCATTTTCAAGTTGCGCGCTGTCTTCCAATCGCGGATAAATCCCGTGACTTCGGCATGAGGGTCATGAGGCATTTTCAGCGACGGCGTCTTCGCCGCCTTAGCTTTCGGTTTTGCGCTTGCCGCAGCCTTGGGTTTTGCGGTAGCCGCGGGCTTGGCTTTTGCGGTAGCCGCAGGCTTGGCCTTGGCGACTTTTTTCTTCGGCTTCTCAGCTTCGTCCATGCTCGCTCTCCTGTCGCTTAATTCTTAATTCGTAGCTGACCGTTCGCCGCAGCCCTTCGTCGTTGTCGATAGCGGGAGCGTAGCCGAAGTCGCGGGCCGCGGCGTCGTGGCGGAACCAGTGGCTGGTGGCGAGCTGAGCCGCAACGAAGCGGGTCATCGGCGGTTCACCACTGAGTCGCCCGAGGCTCCAGAGAGCTTCGCAGCCGCGGCCGAGAAGGCGGGCGCCAGCGTAGGAAATCCGGCGTTTCACGGGCGGTAATTTGAGCTCGATCAGGAGACGGTTGATCCAGGGCCAGAGAAGTACCGGCTCGGCATCGCCGATGAAGTAGGCCTTGCCCGCAGGAGCACCGGTGTCAGCCAAGGCAAGTGCCGCTTGGATGTGGGCGAAGGCGGCGTTGTCGACATAGCTCACGTCGACCTTGTTCAAACCATCGCCGACCTGGATCAATTTCCCCGCCTTGGCCCGGGCGATGAGGCGGGGCAGGAGATTGCCGTCTTCGGGTCCCCAGATCAGATGCGGACGCAGAGCGCAAGTCGCCAGATCCGGGCCGTTGGCGGCGAGGACTTCGCGTTCCGCCTGCGCTTTGGTGGCGGGATAATGGGTCAGATAACGGCTCGGGTAGGGCAGCGATTCATCGCCGCCTTCGATCCCGGTTTCGCCATAAGCGACACTGGGCGACGAGGTGAAGACCAGGCGGGGCACGGCGGCTTTGCGGCAGGCGCTGAGGACAGCTCGGGTGCCGAGGACGTTGGGGCGGAAATAATCGTCGTAGGAACCCCAGACGCCGGCCTTGGCGGCAACGTGGAAGACCGTGTCGACTCCGGCGCAAGCGCGGCTCAGTGCCTCGGCGTCATCAAGCTCACCGCGGACCCAGGTGGCGACTCCTTCGCGCAGGAGAGCCTCAGGGGACGAGCGACCATAGGCGATGACGCGAGCTCCGCGAGCGGCGAGTTGACGGGCGATGACGCGCCCGAGAAAACCCGAGGCGCCGGTGACCAGGCAGGATTGGAGGGGAAGAGACACTGAAGCGATTTCCGATGTTCAGACAGTTCGCCCCGACTGTAACCGCCCGAAGCTTTATTTCTCGCGTCTTCATCATCAAGGCGTCAACGACGCCGACGCGCCCGGACCTCTTCCAAGGCGCGGCGGTAGGCGGCGCCTTTGATCGGATCGACTGCCGTCAGAGCGGCGGCGTTGCGTTCCTCCCGGGCGTACAGGATGTCGTCCCAGGCTTTTAGCTGGGCGCTGAGATCGGGCTGGCGACGGACACGGCGGTGCAGTTCGTAGCTCATCAGTTCGATCTGATCCCAATAGGCCTTTTCCAAGGTCTTGTTCGATTCGTCCGCCCAGTAGCGTTTCTGCGCGGCGGTGTAGACGCTATGGATCTCCCGGAATTCGGGATCGCGGCGCTTCATCTCCTCTTCCAGCCCGATGCGGATCTTGAACATCTGGGCGTGGAACTCCTTGCGGGCCTGCATCTCCTTCTGGGTGAAGCTGTTGACGACATCGCCGAACTGATCGATGTTGTTCAGGTCGCGGACCAGCTGGAGCGCGGCAGCGGCGTCTGGGCCGGCTTCGGCGACCGGTGGTGGCGACGGACGAAAAATCAGGGCGGCGGCAATCAGGAGGGCTAGCGTCGCCAACAACAGGCCGAGGCGGCGACGCGAGGGAGCGGCCGTCGGTGGTGCCTCAAGCACTTGGCGGAGCCGGACGATGTCGGGACGGCGGCGGGGATCTTTGTCAAGGCAAGCCATCACCACTTGCGAGAAAGAGCCGCTCAGCTCGGGAGCCACCAGCGACGGCAACGGCGGCGGCTTGGTCATCAGGATGCGGGCGGCATGCTCCCATTGAGTTGAGCCGTCGAATGGATGGCGTCCGGCGGCGAGCTGATAGAGCAAGGTGCCGAGGAAGAAGACATCTCCAAGTTGAACAAGGTGCGGCGTGTAAAGTGGGGGGGCAAAAAGTGCCGTGCCCTCGGGGAAGATCCCGGAGAGCGTGGCGATTTTCCCCCTGAGTCCACAAGCAAAATGAGCTGATCAAAGAAAATTCAGGAGAAGTTTGGAGAGTGCCGCGCTTGTATGCTATACTTTCACCCTGTACACAAGATTAGGATGGGCCCTTTAACGGCGCAAGGATCAACACACTCGAACTGAATCATGAGGGAAGTGCCTGATTCAAGTGGCTCACTAAAAGTTATAAAGAACTATAATTCACAAAGTTAAACGCATAAGAGGTCGACATGAGCTTGGTTCGCAGCATCACAGACTACCACGCCAGCTTTCTGGCTCGGCAACTGACCCTCGCGGGTGCCTCCGGCAGCTTGGACTCATTGGGTCAGGCGCTGTTCGATGCCCAGGTCGACCTCAACCCGCACCAGATCGAAGCGGCGGTCTTCGCCTTGTCGAATCCCCAGCAGAAGGGCGTGATGCTGGCCGACGAGGTGGGCTTGGGCAAGACCATCGAAGCCGGCTTGGTGATGGCTCAGCTCTGGGCTTCTCGCAAGCGCAAGCTGTGCGTCATCTGCCCCGCTCACTTGCGCATGCAGTGGGCGCTTGAGTTGTCAGAGAAGTTCCACCTCCCCTGCAAGGTCATCGACTCGAAGGCCTATCGCGCGCTCAAGTCTCAGGGGAACCCCTTTGACCTCGGCGAAATCGTCATCCTCTCCTACGCCTATGCCGGCCGCATGGCGGACGAATTGCGGGTGATCCCTTTCGACCTGGTTGTCATGGATGAAGCGCACAAGCTGCGCAATGCGTACAAAAGCAGCAACAAGGTCGGCTTCGCCGCCGTCCGCTACGCCTTCGAACTCCGCCGCAAGATCCTCCTGACCGCTACGCCGATCCAGAACACCTTGATGGAGCTCTACGGTCTCTCGTGGCTGATGGATGAACATCTCTTCGGCAGCGAAACCGAGTTCAAGTATCTCTATGGCGCACCTCAAATCACCGAAGCCGCACAAACGGACCTGAAATCCAGGATGCAGAGCGTCTGCCATCGCACCTTGCGCTCTCAGGTCCAGGGCTTTGTCAAGTACACTCAGCGTCACGCCATGACTCAAGGCTTTGCTTCGAGCTCGGGTGAAAAAGACCTGCATGAAGCCGTTATGGCCTATTCACTGCGGGAGAATTCTTACGGCATGCCCAAGCGGGTGCGGCCCATGCTGCGGATGCTGCTGCATCACACCTTGGCCAGCTCACCTACGGCTTTGGCGGGAACCTTGGACTCGATTCGCACTCGCCTGATCCAACTCCGTGATGGCGGCCCGGGCAGAGACCTGGACTCGATGATTGACGAGCTGAGTGAAGATGCGGAGCTGGATCTGGAGGAGATCGAGGCTTGGACTGAAGCACCATCCCAGTCGTCGACAAGCGAAACTGTGGACGGACGGGAACTGGCCGACGAAATCCGCGAGCTCACCCGCTTGATTGACCACGCACGGAGCATCGGCATCTCGAGCAAAACTCGCAATCTGACCCAAGCTCTGCAACTGGGCTTTGAGCAGTTGGCTCGGAATGGGGGTGCCAAGAAGGCACTGATCTTCACGGAGTCGCGCCGGACCCAGGAGATGCTGGCCTCCTATCTCGGGGCCAATGGCTACGCCGGTAAAGTCGTCAGTTTCAATGGCTCGAATACCGGACCCGAGGCCATCCGCTTGCTTGAGTCCTGGCGCGCTGCCAATGCCGGCGATGATCGGGTGACCGGCTCGCGCGCCGTCGATATCCGCAGTGCCCTGGTCGATGCCTTCAAGCATGACGCCGAAATCATGATCGCGACCGAAGCCGGCGCCGAAGGCGTCAACCTGCAATTCTGCTCGCTGGTCATCAACTTCGATCTGCCCTGGAACCCGCAACGAATTGAGCAGCGCATCGGTCGCTGTCACCGTTACGGTCAAAAACACGATGTCGTCGTGGTCAACTTCCTCGACCATGACAATGTCGCCGAACGCCGGATCCATGAGATCCTCGCCGGGAAATTCAATCTCTTCGACGGCATGTTCGGAAGCAGCGACGAGGTTCTCGGCGCCATCGAAAGCGGCATTGACTTTGAAAAACGCGTCGCGACCATCCTGCAGACTTGTCGGCACCCGAGCGAAATCGAGAAAGCTTTCGATCAACTGCAGAAAGACATGGATGATGTGATTCAGGCGCGTATGGCCAAGGCCAAGATCCAGTTGATCGAGCACTTCGATGACGAGGTTCATGATCGTCTCAATATCCAGCAGCGTGATGCCAAGGATGTCTTGGACAAAATGACCAAGCGCTTCTGGAGCTTGTCCCAGTGGGCTTTGGCTGATCAGCCTTGCTCGTGGTCGGAAGCTGAGTACGCCTTCGACCTCGTCCGCTCCCCGGCACCGGAGATTGAGCCCGGCCATTATCGTCTCCGCTCCTCAATCGAAGTCAAGGACGAGTCGCCCTCGCACCTGCATCGCCTGCAAGCACCTCTGGGCCAGTGGATGCTCCGAAAGGCCGGTGAGCAGTTCCTGCCGCCAGCCAAGGTGGTCTTTGACCTCAGCTCTCATCCCACGCGAATCTCCGGTCTCGAAACCGAGAAGGGAAAGAGCGGATGGCTGCGACTTGAACTCCTCGAACTACAAACTGATGCCCAAGAGCAATTCCTTTTGGTGACAGCACTCCGCGCTGACGGAACGACGCTGGATGCCGAATTGGCCGCGCGGCTTTTTGACTTGCATGGCACTCAGCAGGACGGAGGCTCAAGCAACCCCTGGTCCGAACGCCTGAATCAAGCCGCTGAGCAGTTGCGCCAAGGCACCATGCTCAAGTCCTCGCAGGCAGGCCAGATTCGCTTCAAAAATCGCCAAGAGCAACTCCAGCGATGGGCAGATGAATCGGTCAAGGGCGCAGAGCGGGAGCTTGATTCGATCAAGTTGGATTATGTCGCCGCCCAGAGAGAATCGGACCTCGCTTTGACGATGGAAGCTCAAGAAGCCGCTCAGCAGAAACTCCAAAATCTGGAAAGCAAAAGGCGTCGCGCACGCGCTAAGATCGATGAACTGGAAGATGATGTTCGAATTCGTAGGAATAACCACATTAACCAACTGAAGAAAGAAATGCAGCAGAGAAGCAAGGTAGATAGAATCTTTGAAATTCAGTGGGAGATAATCTGATGAATATCAACGAAACAAAAAATAACTCGACACCAAAGACGCCTTGGTTTTTTGCGATCGTCATAATTGCCAATCTGGGTGTCAGCGGATACTTGCTAATGAAGCAAAGGAAGGTTGATATCGAATCCTCAAAAGCGACTCAATTAGAATCTGATAACAAGGTTAAAAATCAATTGCTTATTGAGAGTGAAGTTAAACTCAACAGCAACCGGAAGCAAGATCAGGATTTGGCATTAAAAGTTGCATTACTAAAATCAGATATCGATTCATTGGAAAAAGAAAAGAACGCGATTAATGATATTATTTCAAAAAAATCCGACCTCGAGAATCATGATAAAACTATTAAGATTAAAATTGAATCTGGGGAGATTTATTTAGAGGATATTTCAAGAAAGATAACAGAAGAAAAAAAATCATTAAACTTGTTAGGTTTGAATGTCGAAAAATCTTCAGAATCACTCATCGCCTTGCGTCAGGATATGGATAAGATTTCAACTCAAGTTGAGGATCTGAAGATAAAAAAGACAAAACATGAGGAAGAGATCAAGAAACTTTCTGATGAAATCGAAAAGAAAGACTTGGTGTATCAAACTGTCAATGCAGCGGAGGCGAAAGTGAGTTCACTAAAAACTCAGGAAGATAGACTTGTGGGCGAATCACAAAATCTAAAAGGCAGTATTGAGCAACTTAAAACTCAGAAATTATCGATCGAAAATGAAATTGGATCTCTATCTGAATCTTTGAGGCAATTGCAATCTGCTCAAGCAGCAACTGAGACTCTAAAATCTAGCAGCAAAAAAATTAAAGACGATATAGCCTCATTGGATAAATTAATTATTGATAAAAGCGCCTCATTGGAGCAATTAAAAAACAGAAACTCTGAATTAATGAAGGAAGTTGCGACTCGCGAAGAAGTCCTTCAACAAATGCGCCTAGAACAGGCAACAGTGGCTTCTCTGAAAGTAAAAAAAGCCGATTTGACGGCCGAGATAACACAGCTTAAAGCTGATAAATCAAAATTAAAAGACAGCAAATAACAAGAGGCAATCATCATGGATTTCTTTTATTCCCAATTGGTGTTCTGGGTATTGATGGCATGGATGTCATCTTGGGTGATTGTGAAGTCTTACACCCTGTACCAGCTCGAAAAGAAGATCCCGGCTGCTTGCAAGTTGGCTAATCTAGAGGTTTTAATATCTGAGAAAGAAGGACAGATAAAAAATTTGTCATCACAATTCGATGTTACACACAAACTCCAAATTGAAGCCGAGAAGACAATTATCAAGGGAACGGCTCTTAATAAATGGATGGATGAAAATGAATCATACATCAATGGAGTTAAAAATGAGCTGGAGGATTTAAAATCAAAAAGATCAAAAATAAAGGATGAGATTTCAGTTCTTGAGTCCAATATCATAAAAGCAAGTAATGAGGCAGTGGACAAAAAAGCAATAATAAAAGAAATAAATGAAGTTATGGTGTCACTAAGAAAATCAATCGAAGATGGAAAGTCAGAAAGCTCTGAACTTGACAGATTGATACTATTAAAAAAATCTGAAGTGAGATCTCATGAAAAGGTGAATGAACAGGCAAAAAATGAAACTATATATATTAATGAATGCATTAGAAATCTGAGGTTAGAAGAAAGTGAGTTTACAAGGCAGATTGAGGAGTTAAAATCTAAAAGATCAATTGCATTTGAACAGCTAGCTGTGATCGAAGGAAATATACGACATGGGAGCAGTAGGATAGAAATCCAAATGGTTACGATAAGTGATAACTCTGAAACTATTAATAAAAGTCTATCAAAAATCGATGATTTACAAAAATCATACACATTAGAAAGCCAGAGATTAATATCAATATCTCAAGACATAATTTTAAGGAATTCTGATTTACAAGTTTGCGAGCGTTCCATTGAGATCGTGAAGCAGGAAAACTCTAAACTTGAATCATCAAAATATGAGCATGCAGAAATGCTTGAGAAACTTGAAAAGTCAATATCAACATCGAAAAACGAAATTTCGGTCTTGAATCAAATTATTCATGATTTGGATTCTTCGATCCCGAAGAAACGAGAGCTCAACTCCGAGCTCCAAAAAGAAATCATCGTGAACAACGACAAGCTTGAAGTGCTCCGGACGAATCAAGCCGAGGCTCGCATTGAAAATCAGACTTTGAAGGTCGAGCGCGACGCCTTGATCAAGCAAATGGAATCCTTGCAAGGCCATATCGAAGCCCTGCGGCAGCTCGCCGAAACAACTACGACTCAACTGGGACGTGGTCCTGCCGAAGACCGCTACCGCGACCTGTGGGAGCCCCTGCCGCTGAAGCAACTGAAGTCAACGGCCAGTCGCGAGGAAAAGGATGCCTTGGGCAACGCCGAGAAATACCTCAAGGATCTCGGCCTGAGCTTCCCCAAGCGCACCCTGCTCGCCTTCCATACAGCCTTAAAAACGGCAGACCTCTCACCCGTGACGGTGCTCGCCGGCATTTCCGGCACCGGTAAAAGCGAGCTGCCCAAACGCTATGCGGAAGCGCTCGGCATACACTTCGTCGGCTTGCCGGTTCAACCGCGATGGGACAGCCCGAATGATTTATTCGGCTTCTTCAACCACCTGGAAGGCCGTTTCAAGGCCACGGAGCTGGCCCGTGCCATGGTCCAGTTTGAGCGATTCAATCGCAAGGATTGGCCGATGCCCGCCGATTGGAAAGCAGGCAAAGAAGATCAGATGCTGATGGTTCTACTTGATGAAATGAACCTTGCTCGCGTCGAATATTACTTCAGCGACTTCCTGTCTCGCTTGGAAACCCGCCGAGGTATTCGCACCAATGACCCCGCTGATCGAGCCAAAGCGGAACTTTCCCTCGACATGGGCAGCCTTGGCAAGGGCGAAAAACCGATCCGCTTCTACCCGGATCGCAACATTCTTTTCACCGGCACCATGAACGAGGATGAAAGCACCCAGACGCTGTCGGACAAAGTGCTCGACCGGGCTTGTGTCCTGCGCTTCGGCCGACCGAAGAAATTGAGTGCCGCGAAGGTCAGCGAGGCGACATCCTCCACTGTGGCCCTGTCCTTCACCCATTGGAACCGTTGGCTGGAGGAAGGCAAGCCACTGGCCGATCTCGAAGGTCGCATTAGCGATCTCAACGAGGCCATGGAGCTGATGGGTAGGCCCTTCGGTCACCGAGTTTCTCAAGCCATCCACGCGTATGCCGCCCAATATCCGTCCTGGGAGGGCAATCGCAGCAATCTGGCTCTGGCCGACCAGATCGAGCAGCGCATCCTGCCCAAGCTCCGGGGTATGGACACGGCACAAGAGGAAAAACCCTTGAAAGCCATTGAAAAGGTCATCACTTCGACCGGCGATGAGGTGCTATTGAACGCCTTCAAAGTCGGCAGAACTGCTCCTGCCTTCCTTTGGCGCGGTGTGGATCGTGGCTGAAGCCAGACTCCAGAGCTTACCGTGGGAAGGAACTCCGAGCCAAGGCGCTGAGGTTGCTGCCGCCGGCAGCCCTCGCCTCGTCACCTCATCCGGGAGAACACCCTTGGTCTGGTCAGCACCGGTAGGCGCAGGCGTAGCGGCGTCATTTCCCTTTTCTGAAGCAGGCCAGCAGTGGCAAGCTTGGCATCTGCCTTGTTCCTCGCAAGCGCATGAGGGACCGCAAGACTTCTCGCTTTCTTGGAGCCAAGGAGATGAACAGGGGGAGCTGCTGCAATCAGGCATGGTCTGCCGCGCCGATCCTCAGAATCCGATCAGCGACAAACTGAGCGTTCTGATCCGTCGCGTCGTGCGTGCCTTCCAGGAGCTTGCCCACGGCAAAGCCGAGCACCCGCTGGATATCCTCGCCAGCGGCATCACTCGCCGCAACTGGCGCATGGTGCGGGAAGTCTGGTTGGAACCTGAGCTCGGCGAGCCACGCATGAGTCTGATCGTGCGACTGGCGCTCGATTACAAACTGCATGCCTTGCTTGAGTCTATCGCCCTCGCGCCTCGCCAAGTGCTGGCGCGCGTCCGCCTGGAAACCCGGATGGACCGCGTCCGCGAGCTCGATGCCGTCTGCCTTCGGGATTACGCTCGACGACCTGGCCGTACTCCGGTAGAAAAAGCCGGAGCTCGCCAATCTCTGCTTTCCGTGCAACGATTGCCCAATCGGGACACCCTCGAAAACCGCGTCTCCTGCTGGACTCTGGAAGCCCTGCACTCCCGTGGCGGCGAGTGGAGTCGCGAACACCGCGCCGCCTCCGGCAGCCAAAGGGGGCAAGCCGTCGCTCGCTTGGTGCGTCGATCCCTGACTTGGCGACAGGGGGAGACCTTGGCCCCGGTCTCTGCCAAAGGCCTGCATCACCCCGTGCAACCCAACTACCCATTGCAGATGGATGGCCGCTACCGGAAAATCCAGGAACTCTACCGCCTTCTCTACCGTGAGAAACGAGTGGAGGACGAGGCGTGGACCTGGCGTCATGTCCTCTGGGCTCAAGCGGCGCGCCAGTTACTCGCTTCCGCGCTTCACGGGAACGCCACCCGCGACTGCAACGCCCCCTTTTTTTGGCACGAACAAGAACGGGGGCAATGGATCGCGCCGCAATCGTCACCGGGGCCGCTCATGACCGAGGGAGGCATGGCCTACTGGCTGGATGCGGCCGACCTCTCTCCCCATGACTGGCTCAAGCTGGCACCACGGCCCTGGCTCAAGGAAGTCGGGCGTCTGGGATGTGAATTCGTCCTCTGGTGGCCTGACCGCGAGGCGGCACTGGTGGTTTGGCCGCTGCTTTGGACCGGCACTCCGCTGGCCCCCAGTTCGCTGATCGAACAAGCGGCGCAAGCTCTCCGGACTTTTAAAAAGAACTTCGCGCCGAGCGTGCGCCTACATGGCTTCATCCTGGGTACCCATGCTGCCGCCACCACGCAACTGGATTCGGTTCCGGAGGTCACTGCCGTGTACATGCCGATGTCCTTCGACCAAGGGGATGAAACCGCCTTCCGGGCGCTCTGCAAAGAATTACGAGCAGGCATGCAGCTCGCCGTGGAGGCCGCTCATGGCTGAGACCGTCCTTGATTTCACTGGCGCTCAAGTCGTCACTGCGAATCTGAAGCAGCACACTGCGCTCTCTAAATGCATTCCGGCTTGTCTGCTTCCCTTGTATCGAGGAGAGCCGGCGATGCACGGCCCACTGACCGAATCACATCGGCGCGGTTCAGGGCTACCCTGGCCGCCGGAGTCGCAGGTGCCGGTCGCTAATGCTCCAGAACGCGGCACGGGTAGGATTCCGCTCGCGGCCTTGTGGGCCATCCTGTGCCAGGAAAAGGGTGGCATCCTCGCCGATCAAGCCGTCGCATGGAAGCCAATGGACCAGGAATTGCTGGCGAACGCCGCAGACCTGCTTGCCGGAGCTGCCAATGTCTGGGCACCAGGTTCGGAGGTCATCGTCACCCCGGACCACCTCGGCCCGGCCGGACAGCAAGCTTTTTTGGACGCTCTCGGACGCGACGCGCATTTAATCCCGGCCTCGATTGCCGCCGCCCTCGCTTGGCTCAGGGGCCTGCCGACTTCCTCGCCACTGCGCAGCGACGGCTTGCCAGGTGACGGCTTGGCCTTGGGGCACATTTGGGTGCTTCATGCCGGCTGGGGAAGATGGGCCGCCATGCAAGTACCGATCCGAGCCGTGACGCATGCCGATAAAGTGCTGCTCTGCCCGGTCTTCTCCCGCCGCCGCCTCTTGGGCGATCTCGGCGGCTCAGGCGCATCCCTTCTCAACCATCGCCGGAGCGTCGTGAATCTCATGACGCAAGCGTGGGATGGGGAGTGGGTCAGCGCCAACGCCGCCCCCCGGCCGCCTGCCGTGGAACTGCCGGCGTGGCTGCCCTTGCTGTTTTCCAGCGGGGAGACCGCGTTTATGCATCTCCTCAAAGCCGGGATGGCTCAATTGACCGA
Source organism: Lentisphaera araneosa HTCC2155 (assembly GCA_945877655.1). GTDB lineage: Bacteria > Verrucomicrobiota > Lentisphaeria > Lentisphaerales > Lentisphaeraceae > CAMCSH01. The sequence continues at coordinate 14,007 of CAMCSH010000074.1, forward strand.
TGCCGGCACTTGCCACGGGCTTCTCATGCATGGCGAATGGGCTCCCGTTTTCAAGCATGTCGCCGCATCGCTAGGACTGAAAAACCTGGAATTTTCAGGTTGTGCGGCCTCTGGAGCCGCGATCACGGCACAGGCCTTGGCCAAGAAACTGCCGTCGTGGAAAGAAGAGATGGACCCGTTGGACTTCTTCTACAGCGGCACTAATGCCTACGGCAATCGCACCGTCGCTTGGCAGGCCTTGATCGAGGCCGCCACCGTGGATGCGGGTCAAGTCTATGCCCCACCAGCGATCACCGGCTTGGCCATTCCTCCCGGCGCCGACAAGCTTGGACTGACGTTGAGGATGACGGACCAAAGCTACGAGTATCGAGGCATCAATGCCAGGCTGGAAAAGCCGCTGATCCGGGAATCCCCGGTGCTGCTTCATGTCCGTGTCAGTCCCGGCCAAGGTTTTGCCAAGATCAATGTCGCCTCTCAGACCCCGGGACTCTTCGAAGCCGCCTTGGATTGGCGTCATCTAGAGAAGGTGCCGGCTCCCGCGGCCCCCAAACTTGGGTACATCCCGAGAAGCGTCGTCATCCAAGCCGACATCCGACTCTGGAACCAGTCCAAGCCTTACTTGCTGAGTTTTGTCAACACCAGCCCCAGTTCGCGCGATTTCCTGCATGTCGCCAAAAACGCAGTGACCTCCCTGCGTCGATGGCCCAAAGCCATGGAGTTTGAGCCCGTGGTGTGGGGTAAGCCGAAGATCAACGACATCTATCTTTTCTACTCCGCGATCGGTTCCGATGGCAATCTACCCAAGGGGGCAACTCAAGAGGATCGCAATCTCTGGGAGTCCTGCCAAGCCAAAGCGCTCAAGATTCTCGACACGAAAGCCTTCCAGTTCACCGCCGAACTCCAGGCCGTGAGGCGCTTAATGAGCTGGGGCTATGCCTCTTGCCCATACGCCTTCATCAACGATGCCTACCAGATGATTCGTGCCGGCCATTCAAAAATGGTCTATCTACCTCGAGAGTCAAGAGTTCTCCCCGTCCAGCACATTGGCTTTGAGAAGCTCCATGTGCAGGATAGTCATCTCATCGACAATCTCAAGCAGTCGTTTGTGGTTGTCTGAGTAGCTTCGGGCGATTGGCTCGCGTTTCTTGCCAAGGAAGA
>CAMCSH010000075.1 GCA_945877655.1 Lentisphaera araneosa HTCC2155
ATCGGCACCTTGCAGGCGAAGCAGGGTGACGGCGAGGGATTCCTCTTGGGGCGAGACGACGGTGAGGCTGCTCGGCAGGCGCGGACGCGGCGGAGCGGAGGACGGTGTGCTGCAGATCAGGCGGGCGATGTCGCGGGCGCGGCGCGCAGTGCTCGGCAGGTGCGAGGTGGCGAGGAGGAATTTGCTCTCCGTCAGGCCGCAGTCGCGCAGCAGCGAGTCGACCAGCGCCGGGTGGAGGCGGCTGGCCCGACCCGGCAACGACGACAGGGCAGAAAACTCCTTGGCTAGAAACAGGATCTTGCCGGGCAGCGAGGCGCGGTCGGGATCATGAGCGGTGGCGATGGCGTCGACCAGATGCGGCGGGATGTGCCACATCTTCAGCAGTTTCAGCCCCAGGTCCGGCGAATGGACTTGGAACTCGGTGAGCTCCCATTCGGCGATCTCCTGCTGCGAATGGCGCCTACCGAGCCAGTCGGGCAGCGGCTTCTTGTGGGCATGGAGGATGATCCGGCCGAGATCGTGAAGGATGCCGGTGACCCAGGCTTCGTCGGCGTTCATTTTTGCGGCGAGCGCGAATTCGCGGGCGAATTCCGCCGTTTCGAAGCTGTGTTGCCAGAAGACCGAGGGTTCGAGGTGGTGCAGGGTCACCCGCGCCGTATGCGCCGCCAGGGCAGCGGAAATCACCAAGTTGCGGACCATCTTGGTGCCGAGCACTGAGATCGCCCGGTCGATCGTCGTCACCTTGCCCCGCAGGCCGAAGAAGGACGAGTTGGCGAGGCGGAGGATCTGAGCCGACACCCCGGGTTCAAGGGCGACGATTTCGGCGATCTGCGCCGCAGTCATGTCGGAAGCCAGGCTGTCGAGGATCTTCACCAGCAGCGCCGGCGGCGAGTGCAGGATGGAGCTGCGCAACAGGTTTTCGGAAGGATCATTCTCGCGGACCATGTTTCACCTCGGAGTCACTGCTCCAAGATATACTCGGTCGCGGGGTGAAGGGAAGGGCAAGCGGGCAAGGAATCCGAAGAATTCGCGATCTGCCTGGGCTGTGGCTCAAGCTTCCAGTTCGAGGTTGTCGAGGTTAGTCGACTTCCATCGACGGCAGTCGACTACTGTCGATGAATGTCGACTGCTGTCGATGGAAGGAGACTGAACAAGATCAGGAGCTCCAGCGTGCGGTTGCGAAGCGAGCTGATTTAAGGTGTTGCACCCTCAATCGTGAATTTGGTGATCCATACCACCGGATCTTTTTGATTTTTCATGGCCTCATCTGCATCCTTAAGCATGGCGCGCATCTTGTCAATTTCTTCTTGGGTTTCGGGCTTTCCCATAACCCGGAGGGCTTCCTTGATGTCTTTATCGGTCAGCTTAATTTCTCTCGCTTGATGAGGCTTGGACGTTGTGGTTATCGACTGGATGACGAGATCTTTCATCAGGACCACTGTTGTGAGGCTCGGGGATGAGCCAGAATATTCGGTGACATCCCCAGTTTTGGAGACTTTAAAATCCCCAGCAGGAAACACGACCTGACTGTTGCCTTTCCAAAGATTGTACATCACATGAGCGGCGCCAGCAGAAATTCCTGTAGCACTGGCAATAGCCATTTCCGGACTTTTGATCTTCTGCTCGGGGAGACCAGCCATGTGTAAAATCCCGCCGTCTTTGTCGACTCTGACGCTGCCTTTCATGCCGACAGGCCCCATATCTTCCCATATGCATTCAAATGAGTCGGTGGTGGTCTTGCCGGCGAACTTCGTGATCGATTTATGGCCTCCCGATTGAGTCTCGACGGTGCCGGAAAAAGTGTAGGCCTTGCCAATGTAGGCGGGCTGGATGACCGGGGCTTGCGGCGCTGGGGCATTCTCTTCGGCACTGAGAGTGGCGGCCAATGACAGCATCAGTGAGGCGAGGACGAATTTCATGGAGTGTTCCTGGGGGTAGCGTTTTGGGAGAAGACGATGCGAAAACATCATAATGCCGGAAGAGGAGGGAAGTAAGTTTTTTCGGTTGATGAGCTCAATGTGGCTCGAGCTTCCAGCTCGAGGTTGGAGTTGAACAACAGTCGATCGGGACGATCGAACCACATTGAACTGCACTCGACCAAGAATGGTCGAGCCACATTGAACACAGCCGACGGGACGCCAGCGATCCAGTAGAAGAACAGCTTTCACGCCTTCTTCGGCCTGCCGCGTTTCTTGGCCGCAACTTCCACCATCGGCGCAGCCTTCTTCGGGCGGCCGGCTTTCTTCTTGGCCGGAGTCTCTGCGGTCTCCGCAACTTCGAGAGCGTTTGCGGGTGCCGCAAGGCCGCTCATGGCGGCGCGGAATTGCTTTTCGAGGATGTCCTTGGCTTCGTGGGCGAGTTGGTTCCAGGCGCAGCCGTTGATCGCGCCCTGCAGGGCGTAGGCGAGGTTGAGACTGACCGGATGGCCGAGTTTCTTCAGCTCGACGCAAAGGGCGACGGGGCCGCGCTCGGCAACCTGCGAACGCAGGGTGACGCCGAGCATGGCGAGCCAGAGGTTGGTGGTCGGACCAAGGTCGAGCTGGTCGCGGTCGGCTTTGCTGGGGTTCTTCTTGACCGGCTTGTTCCGGGTCTCGTTTTCCCAGGGGCTCTCGGTCGCGGCAGGGGCTTTGGCCTTCTTGCCGGTCTTGGGCGTTTGCGCCTTCCGCAAATTCTCGGCCGGGAGCATGGCCTTGAGGAAGTGGCCGGTGTGTGATTCGGGACAGAGTGCCACTTCTTCGGGAGTGCCGGAGGCGACCAAGGTGCCGCCGCCGGAGCCGCCTTCGGGGCCCATGTCGATGAGGTAGTCGGCGACTTTGATGACGTCGAGGTTGTGCTCGATGACCAAGACCGTGTTGCCGAGCTCGCGGATGCGCAGCAGCACTTCGAGGAGGCGGTGGATGTCGGCGATGTGCAGGCCGGTGGTCGGTTCGTCGAGGATGTAGACGGTGTGGCCGCGGGGGATGCGGCAGAGCTCGGCGGCGAGCTTGACGCGCTGCGCTTCGCCACCGGAAAGAGTGGTCGCGGCCTGGCCAAGATGGAGGTAGCCGAGGCCGACCTCTTGCAGGGTGCCTGTGATGCGCTTGATCTTCGGCACGGCGCTGAAGAAGTCGACCGCGTCGTCGACGGTCATCTCGAGTACGTCGGCGATGCTGCGGCCCTTGTAGCGGACTTGCAGGGTCTCGGCGTTGAAGCGGCGGCCTTTGCAGTGTTCGCACTGGACATGGACGTCGGGAAGGAAGCTCATCTCGATCTTGCGGGCGCCGTCGCCTTTGCACTCTTCGCAACGGCCGCCTTTGACGTTGAAGGAGAAACGGCCGGGGCCGTAGCCGCGGATCTTGGCGTCAGCGGTGGCGGCGAAGAGGTCGCGGATGAGGCCGAAGGCGTCGGTGTAGGTGGCCGGATTGGATCGCGGCGTGCGGCCGATCGGCGACTGGTCGATGACGATGAGTTTGTCGATCTCCTCCATGCCCTCGACCGACTTGCAGGCGCCGGGGATTTCCTTGCCGAGTCCGAGGTGTTTCATCAGGTGCTTCTTGAGCACTTCGTTGACCAGGGTCGACTTGCCGGAACCCGAGACGCCGGTGACGCAGGTGAAGGTGGCGAGGGGGAATTCGGCGTCGACATTTTTCAGGTTGTTGGCGGTGGCGCCGCGGACCTTGAGGAACTTGCCGTTGCCGGGGTGGCGTTCGGCGGGGACTTCGATCTTGCGGCGGCCGCTGAGGTAGTCGCCGGTGGCCGAGTTCACCTCGTGGATGCCGGCGGGCGGGCCGGCGTACATGAGCTCGCCGCCGAGGCGGCCGGCGCCGGGACCGAGGTCGACCAGGAAGTCGGCGCGCTCGATGGTGTCGTGGTCGTGCTCGACGACGATGACGGTGTTGCCGAGGTCGCGCAGGCGGCAGAGGGTTTTGATCAGCAGCTCGTTATCGCGCTGGTGCAGGCCGATGGAGGGTTCGTCGAGGATGTAGAGGACGCCGACGAGGCCGGAGCCGAGCTGGGTGGCGAGGCGGATGCGTTGCGCTTCGCCGCCGGAGAGGCTGGCGGATTCGCGGCCGAGGCTGAGGTAGTGCAGGCCGACGCTGGTGAGGAAGCCGAGGCGCGAGCGGATTTCCTTGAGGATCTCGGCGCTGATCTGGCGCTGGGTGTCGCTGAACTTGGCTGGCAATTCGTCGAAGAAGCGGGCGGCGTCGCCGATGGAGAGGTCGAGCAACTTGGGCAGGCGCATGTTGCCGACTTCGACCGCGAGGGAGAAGGGATTGAGGCGTTTGCCGCCGCAGGCCATACAGGGGCGGCGGGTCATGTATTGCTGCAGCTTTTCTCGCATCGACTCGGAGTCGGTTTCCTGCATGCGGCGGGTGATGTTGTTGGCGACGCCTTCGAAGGGTTTTTCCGAGTCGTACCAGCGTCCGGCGTGTTTGAATCGCATACGAATCGATTCGGGCGTCCCGTGCAGCAGTTGTTCAAGCTGCGGCGTGGTCAGCGAATTGAGCGGCGAATCGATGCTGAAGCCGAGGTGGCTGCCGAGCGAGCTGAGCAGGCACTGGTAGTAGAACTGCAGCCGGCGGGGGCCTTTTTTCCACAGCGGGAAGGCGTCTTTCACTGCCTTGCGCTGATCGGGGGCGATGAGGTCGATGTCGAGCACCTGGAGCGAGCCGAGGCCATGGCAGGCGGTGCAGGCGCCGTAGGGCGAGTTGAAGGAGAAGTGGCGCGGCTGCAGCGAGTCGAAGCTTTGGCCGCAGGGGGCGCAGGCGAGTTTTTCCGAGATCAACTCCTCGCGCCAACCGGAGATCTGGCTGCCATCTTCGATCAGCAATTTCAGCAGGCCTTCGCCGTGGCGCAGCGCGGTCTCGACCGAGCCGGTGAGGCGGCTCATCTCGCCACCGGTCTTGAGGCGGTCGACGACGATTTCGACCGTGTGTTTGAGCTTCTTGTCGAGGGTCGGAAGTTTGCCGTCGAGAGCCACCATTTCGCTGTCGACGCGGACCCGGGCGAAGCCTTCTTTGATCGCTTTGTCGAAGATCTCCTTGTGCTCGCCTTTTTTGCCTTCGGCCTGGGGTGCGAGGATGACGATTTTGAGATCGGCGGGCAAGCTGGCGATGCGTCGGCAGATGGCTTCCGGCGACTGTGCCTGGACGGTCTTGCCGCACTGCGGGCAATGGGCGGTGCCGGTGTGGGCGTAGAGGAGGCGGAGGAAGTCGAAGATTTCGGTCGAGGTGGCGACGATCGAGCGCGGGTTGCCCGAGGTGCTGCGCTGCTCGATGGCGATGGCCGGCGACAAGCCGGTGATCGATTCGACATCAGGCTTCTCCATCTGGTCGAGGAACTGCCGGGCGTAGGCGCTGAGGCTCTCGACGTAGCGGCGCTGACCCTCGGCGTAGAGCGTGTCGAAGGCCAGCGACGACTTGCCCGAGCCGGACAGCCCGGTGATCACCACTAGCTGATTGCGCGGCAGGGTGAGGTTGAAGCCTTTCAGGTTGTGTTGACGGGCGCCGCGGATGATGATGGAGTCGAGCATGGGGACCGGAGGGAGTTGGGGAGTGAGGGAGTGAGGGAGTGAGGGAGTTGAGCTAGGAGCGCCGGCGGTCAGCCGGTCTTGTTTCAGTACGTTGCGATCGTCGCGAACTTACTCCGGATCAGCGCTGCGTGAAGGCTGGCTTGCAAAGATTAGGCGATTTTTACGCGCGCATTGCAGGCAGCTGTCTGCTGTTTTCTTCTTTTCGTTTAGACGTTCGACCCCCCTTGCGGGTTGGCGGAATCTATGACCCATCAACCCAGTGTCATCGCCGATGCGGCTCGACCCTGGGCTACCATGTACGACCCGCAAGGGGTCGAGCGGCAGGACACAGTGACCGCAGTGGAGATTGGAGTGGTGGAAGCTTTACGGATCTTTACCGATGTGTCGCACCCGTCCATTCCCATCATAGAAGATCGCGATTTGAGAGGAAACAAAGGGCTTCGGGATGTTGATCAGATCGATGGGTTGCAGCTCTTCCTGGCCAAGGTGCCCCATCGCTTCACGACCGTATTTCCGCCAGGCTTGGGTGGCTCGGATTTCCTCTCGGCTCATGCCAAGCTAGAGCGACGCTTCGGCTTTCTGGAATTCTTGTCGGGCACGGAAGCCGTAGCCCCAGGGCACCAGAGTCGCCGTGAAGAAGGCGATGAGCGCCAGGATGAGGAGAATTTTGAATGTCCGTAAGAGCATGGGTGCCTGCCTGAATCAGTGAGTTCTGCCGCTCCGTGTTGAAGTTTCCCGGCAACTTCGCCACAATGGAATCAAATCCGGAGTCTGAAGATGTCAAAAATCATTAAAGTTAGCTGCTATCTCCTGCTTGTCGGCCTGCTCGTCGCGCTGATCCTGCCGGCATTGGGAGATAATTGGGAAACCAGTCCTGTGAGACGGCTAACCCATTGCAAAATGCGCTTGAAGCAGAACGGAATGATGATCCAGCAGTATTTCGCGGACAATGCGGAAGTCCGCCACTTTCCAGCCGGAGATGAAGTGCGGGGCAAGATCTCGCCGCTTTCCATCGAATACTGGGATTTTGACAAGAATATGTTGGTCTGCCCGGTGCGGCGGGATGATCCCCATCCGGTCCGAGATTACGAATGGAACCCCGCCTTGGCAGGAGGTCTTTACGCCGATTGGGCGAGGCCCGGATCGCCGATTCTCTGCGATGCGGCGGCGCACCATTTCACCACGGGAAGATGGTGGAACAGCAATGAATACCGCGGCTGGATGATCCTCTTCGGCGATGGCCATGTCGAAGAATCTAAAACCAAGCCTTGGTGATTTGCCATTCTCTAAATTTCAGAAAAACTTGGCAGCCGAGCGTAATGAGGCGTTTAGGGGAGGCGTGACTTGCAGTCTAAAACCGGCTTGTCATGTCTTCTTGCCGATCTATCCTAAAGTGCAGAACAAGATGAAAGGCAGTACGATGAAACTTGTAGTCGCACAAAAAGAACGCGTGTTGACCGCCAAGGAACACCAGGTTTTCAAGCGCCGCTTGGCGCGCAATGATAAGCTTCCGCCCCCGGAAACTCCATCATGGGAAAGCATCTTTGCGCGGATCGACGAACGGGCGAAGCAAAATGGCCAGACATGAATTTTCGCCCTTGACCGCTGCTTCTTGGAGCGAACTAAAAAAGATCAATTTCGGTCACGCCGAAGTTGATCTTTTTATTCAGGAACGAGCTTGGCACTGGAAGCGCGAGCTACTGGTTCCGACATCGGGTCATCAGGATGATCGTCGTGATTGAGGATCACTCATCCTTGCAGATGCGGCGCACCCGACCTTGACCATCGTAATAGAGCGCTATTTGCGAAGGCAGTCCCCATTTCTCGGGATGCTGAAAAAATCGATGCTTTCGCCGGGGGCATCGTTCATGGCTTGGCCATAATGAATCAGCGCCTCAGAGGCCCTGATTTCCTCTCGAGTCATGCCGAGGCGGAGGGCTGCCCCAGATCACCAGTGGTGAAATGCAGAAGGCGATTAAGGCCAGGACGACGGCGATTTTGAGGATACGCAAGAACATGGCCTCAGTCCTCGTTCCACAAAGAAGAAAGCGGCAGAGCCCAGAGCTTGTCGCCGAAGGGCAAGGTGCGCTCGCCGTCGTGCAGGAGCAGGCCGCCTTGGAAGCGGTCGCCAGCGAGATCGGCGAGGCGGCGCAGGCCTTTGAAGTCGCTGGGATGAATGCTGGCGGCAGCTTTCACTTCGATGCCCCAGAGGCGGCGATCGGGAGTTTCGAGCACCAGATCGACCTCGACGCCGTCTTTGTCGCGATAATGATAAAACTTGACTTCGTCGTCGCCGGCGGCGGCGAGGCGGCGGAGTTCGCCGAAGACAAATCCTTCCAGCAAAGGGCCGAATTCGGGGCGGCGACCCGCATCGGCTTTTAAACCGATGAGGGTGGCGGCGAGGCCGGAATCGACGCAATGGAGTTTCGGCGCCTTGATCAGGCGGGTGGCGGGATTCTGGTGCCAGGCGGGTAGTTTTTCGAGGATGAAGAGGCGTTCCAGGACTTCGGTGTAGGTGACCACGGTGGGGCGGCTCAGGCCCAGAGGTCCCGCGAGGTCGGCGGCGTTCCATAAGTTGCCGAGGCGTTGGGCGATCAGGCCGAGGAGCTGCCCCAGGGCTTGGGTGTGCTGCAAGTCGATCAAGTCGCGGACATCGCGCTGCACCAAGGCGTCGAGATAAGAGCGGTGCCAGCGTTGGCGGCCGGCGTCGTTGCGGCCGATGACGGCAGGATAGCCGCCTTTGACCAGACGGGTGAGCAGCTCATCGCCCAGCGGCTGACGCGATTGCGCCGGCAAGCGTCCGGCGAGGAGATTGGCCAAGAAGCGGCCCGGGCGGTTCTCCATCTCGGCTTGCGACAGGGGTTCGAGGCGTAAGGTTTCCATGCGTCCGGCCAGGGATTCGGACAAACGCGGCAGCAAGAGGAGATTGGCCGAGCCGGTGAGCAGGAAGCGGCCCGGGCGGCGATCGGTATCGACGAGAAGCTTGAGCACGGGCATCAACTCGGGGACTTTCTGGATTTCGTCGAGGGTCACCCAATCCGGCAAATTCCGGGCATAACCCAAGGGGTCATGTTGAGCGGCGCTCAGCTCGTTGGGGTCATCGAAGCTGCGGTAGGCGCGCTGCGGCGCCAGAGATTGCGCCAAGGTGGTTTTACCGCATTGGCGCGGACCCAGAATGGTCACGACCGGCGACCATGCCAAGGCCTCTTTGAGCTGCTGATCGGCCAGCCTCTGATGCAATGCAGTGCTCATAAGTGATTCGTCCAAATGAAGTTCAGGGTTCGTCTGGATGAAATTATATGTTCGTCCAAACGAAAATCAAGGAGCGTCCAAATGAAAATTAAGTAGCGTCCAAATGAAAATGAAGTAGCGTCCAAATGAAAATTAAGGAGCGTCCAAATGAACGCGTGATTCATCTCCGAGGTCCTTCCGTGGCCGGGTAAGTGCGCTGTCGGACTTGCCGCCTATATTCACGGCAGGATAAAACTGGGAAGCGGCTCGATGAATGAACCCAAATTGCGACTGGATCAGTTCTTCGATCAGGCGATGTCGCTGCGCCAGGGCGCCGCTGTGACGGAGCAGCCGGAACTGGATCCCAGCCTCTGGCCGTATGAGGACGACGAGCTGATCAACGAAGGCGGGATGAAGCGGGTGCTGCGCTGCCGCGACCGCCGCAGCGGCCGCTATGTCGCCCGGGCCGAGGTGCTGCGTCCCGAAGACAGCGAGAAATTTCTGCGCGAGGCCCGTCTGACGGCGCAGCTGCAGCACCCGAACATCATGCCGATCTATGAAATCGGCGCCCGCGACGGGGTGGAGATCTATTTCACCATGAAGCTGGTGGTCGGCGGCGATCTGGAAAAGTTGCTCAAACGCCTGCGCGCCGGCGACGAGGAGGCGCTTCGCAGCTATCCCCTGGAGGACCGCCTCGAAATCTTCAGCCGCATCTGCGAGGCCATGGCTTATGCCCACGAACGCGGCGTCATCCATCTCGATCTCAAGCCTGCCAACATCCAGATCAGTGCGCACGGCGAGGTGCTGGTCTGCGACTGGGGCATCGCCCGCGTCCTCGACGAGGTCTGTGTCGACCCCGGGCTGCTCGACACCTCGCTCACCGCCCATGAGCTCAACAGCATGACCAGCGACGGCTACATCAAGGGCACTCCCGGCTACATGTCGCCGGAGCAGGCCGGCGGCCACAAGACCCGCAAGGACCAGAGCAGCGACATCTACTCCCTCGGCGCCATCATGTATTGCCTGATCTGCCTGCATAAACCGATTCCGGGCAAGACGATCGAGGAGGTGCTCGCCTTCACCCGTCGCGGCGTCATTCAGCCGATGGAGCGCTTCCGTCGCCAGATGAACATCCCGGTTAGCCTCGAGTCGATCTGCATGAAGGCTCTCGAGACCCGTCCCGAGGACCGTTACGCTTCGGTGAAAGAGCTGCAGCAGGATCTCAACAAATACCGCTACGGCTTCGCCACTGCGGCCGAAAAAGCCGGCTTCCTGAAGCAGTTCCGGCTCTTGATCAAACGCAACCGCAGGGTCGTCAGCGTCGTCGCCGCCGCGGTCTGCGTCGTCATCATGTTGACCACGATTTTCGTCGTCAACCTGTCGATCAAGGGAGGTCAGGCGCAGAACGCCAGGCTGAGGGCGACCGAGGCGCAGCGCTTGGCCGAGGAGGCGCAGTTCCGCGCCGAAACGGCGCAGAAGCTGGCCGAGGAGAGGCACCAGGCTCTCCAGGTCGAGATGGAGCGCAGCCTCGGCAACGGCCGGGCCGCGGTGCCGCGCTGGATCCAACTGGCGCAGCAGATGCTCGCCGATTACAAGTTCGACGAGGCGGCCCGCTATGCCGATCTGGCGACCCAGTACGGCACCCATTACCGCGGCCAATGGGACGTGAAAATCCAGGTTCATTTCATCCGGCAGCAATTCGCTGCCGCCGTCGCCGCGGCAGAAAGCGCGCTGGCCGACGGCGCCTCGCCCAAGGATTACTTTCAGCAGATCATCAAGTGGTCACGCACCTATGCGGCGCGCCAGCAGAAAGACGAGGACCTGAGCTTCTCGGACTGGCTGGAATTGAGCGAACAGGTCTTTGCCAAAGACGAGTATCTCTACCGTTGGATGGTGGCCGGTTATTTCGAGCAGGTGATGCCGCTGGAAGATCGCCTCAGCCGGGGGCGGCAGCTTTTGTTATTGCGTAACCCCGGCTGCGCCCCCAATCTTCATCTTCACGAAGGCAGCCTCGATCTTTCGTCGCAACCGAAGCTGGTGTGGGTCCAGGCGCTGTATAACATGCCGATCGACAGCCTGAACCTCTCCGACACCGGCATCGCTGCCGTCCAGCAACTTTGTGGTATGAGCTTGAGCTCGCTGCAGCTGCGCAATTGTCCGGTGGCGCATCTCGACGCCCTTTCACCCTCGGGCACCAGCAAAGCGCCGCCGCTTGGCTCCAGCATTGAAAAGCTCGACCTGCGCGGCATCCCTTGCGAGGACTTCACGCCGCTGCAACAATGCCCGAAGCTGCGCTTGCTCACCCTCACTGCCGGCCAAGTCAAATGGGCTAAAGCTGCCAAGCTGTCGAGCCGAGTCCAGATTGTCGTCGAGCCGTGAGCTTGAACTGGGACACGACTGGGACACAGTTGGGACACAATTGGGGAAGCGCAACAACCAATTTTCCAGCTTCTAGTTTGGCTCGCCATTGAGCTCGGTGTCGAGGCGGACGATTTCCTTGCACAGCGCCGCGGTGACCCGCTGCTTGTTGACCCGGACGCTGCTTTCGGCGAGGCCGAGGCGGCGGGCTACTTCGGTCGAATTGAGACCTTCGGCGCTGAGCAGGAAACTCTGCTGGACGCTGTCGGAAAAGCGCGACTTGATCTGGTTCCAGGCGAGATCGGAGATGTAGACCCGCCACTCCTTTTCCGCCAGTGCCTCGATCTCCGGCTCCGAGCTCTGTTCCAGATCGAGGAATTCCGGCTGTTTCCGGCCCTGGGTGTTCATTCGCCGATGCGATGAGCGCAGGGTGTTGAGGCAGACATGGCTGAGCCAGTTGCGGAACTGCCCCTGGACTTGCCGGCATTCGTATTCCGGCAAGGCCTTCCAGGCTTTCAGCAGCACTTCCTGGCTGAGATCCTCGGCGTCGTGGTGATTCATGCCGAGACGATGCAGGACGGCGTAGATGTAGCCGCGGTAGAAAGTGGTGAACTCCTGCCAAGACTTTTCGTCCTGCTGGTTGCGGACCCTTTGAAGCAATGTGATGTGCGTAGGCTCGGACATGGAAAACTCCTGATCAAAGGCAATCTAGTTCGGCAGCGCGGCGTGTCTCCTGGCGCGCTTCAAGCCTGGAATTTTTCGCGGTACTGGCGCGGCGAGTGGCCGATGACCTGGCGGAAGAGGCGGGAGAAATAATACGGGTTTTCGTAGCCCAGGTCGGCGGCGATGTCTTGGATCTTGCCCTTGCCGAGAATCAACTGGCGGCAGGCCTCCTGCATCTTCAGCTGGATGTGGAAGTCGAGCGGCGACGAGCCGGTGCGCTGCCGGAAGAGGGCGGAAAAACGGCTCGCCGACAGGCCGGCATGGGCGGCCATGGTCTCCAGACTGAGGCGCTGGCTGAGGTGGGAACGGAGGAAGTGCAGGCAGCTCTCGATCGCCGCGGCGCCGCTGTCGGGACGGCTGGCCGGCGCCTCGCGGTGGAGGAAGAGGCTGAGCAAATGCCAGAGCCGGCAGTTGATCCGGGCGAGGTTGACCTGCAAGGGGCCGGCTTCCAGGATCGAGATCATCTCTTCGAACAGGGCGACGCTGGGGGCGAGCTCGGGACCGGACTGCGGCGAGTCGCAGGCTTCCTCAAGTTGCGTCGCTATTTCCGCCATCATGCCTCCCTCGAAGTGGACCCAGTATTTGCTCCAGAAGCTGTCGGCATAGGTGCCGTAGCTGTGCCGGTGCTGCGCCGGAATGAAGAAGAATTCCCCGGCTTTCACTTCCTGCGGGCCACGGCCTGTGTCGACCCAGCCGCGGCCGCGGGTGCAGAGGATCAGGACGCAGCCGGCGGCGCCGCCCGGACGCTCGACGCGGTGGCGCTCCGCCTGCGGGTAGTAGCCGATGTCGGTGACGAATAGGCGTGCACTCAAGGGATCCTGTCGGCACCACAATTGCTGCGCCTTGCCCAGGCGGAGCAGTTTCTGTCCGGCAAAGCCCTCGGGTTTGAACTCGGTTTTCATCTCGGTCTCCAAGCGGCAGGAAGATGCTGCGGGTTGATGGATGAAAGTAGAAGCGAAGTGGCGTTTTTGGCAAGAGGATCCGAGAGCTTGGGGCGCTGAGGCTGCCCGCGGCTGCAGAACTTGCGCTCCCCGCATCCGGCGGCAGATTGGGCGGGTTCAAAAACCCCACAGGATTCCCCTCATGAGCGAACTCTTCTTCGGTAAATTTCACCGCGGCTTCCCCGAATGGCTTCCCGGCGCCCGCCGCCGCGAACAGGATGTGATGGCGACCATCCGCCGCATCTACGAATCCTACGGCTACACCCCGATCGAAACCTGCGCCGTCGAAAAGGTCGAGGCCCTCGCCACTTCCGGCGACGTCTCGAAGGAGATCTTCGGCATTCACCGCCTCGCCGCCGCCACGGAAGACCGCGAGGGTGAATTCGGCCTCCACTTCGACCTCACCCTGCCCTTCGCCCGCTACACCGCCGACAACTACGCCAACCTGCAGTTCCCCTTCAAGCGCTACCAGCAGCAGAAGGTCTGGCGCGGCGAAAAGGCTCAGTCCGGCCGCTACCGCGAATTCTACCAGAGCGACATCGACATCGTCGGCGACGGCGAGCTGCCGCTCCACTACGAAGCCGAAGTGGTGCAAGTCCTGCACGACATCTTCGAAGCCCTCCAGGTCGGCGACTTCGTCATCCGCATCAACAACCGCAAGCTCCTCGACGGACTCTACCGCCAGCAAGGGATCAACGAATTCGGCAAGACCCTGATCGCGGTCGACAAGATCGACAAGATCGGCAAGGACGGCGTCACCAAGCTCCTTCTCGAAAACGGCCTCAGCGCCGAACAGGCCGCCTTCTGCGTCGACCTCGCGTCGCGCAAGTATTCCCTCACCGAGGCCTTCGACTTCCTCGCTTCCCTCGACACCTCGCACGAGATCGTCGCCCAGGCCAAGCTCGAGCTCGACAGCATCTTCAAGAACCTTGCGCATTTGCCCGCCGGACGCATCCGCTTCGACCTGTCGATCGCCCGCGGTCTCGACTACTACACCGGCTCGGTTTACGAGTGCAACCTGGTCGGCCTCGAGCAGTACGGCTCGGTCTGTTCCGGCGGCCGCTACGACAACCTCGCCAGCAAGTTCACCGAGCGCAAACTTCCTGGCGTCGGCCTGTCGATCGGCGTCAGCCGTCTTCTCTACATTCTCTTCGAATCCGGCCGTCTGGCGCCGCTCCCCGCCACCCCCACCGAAGTGATGGTGCTGCTCTTCGACGAGAACCAGCGTCCCCTTGGCAACCAGGTCGCGGCGCAGCTCCGCGCGACCGGCCTGCGGGTCGAAACCACGCCCTCCGCCCGCAAGTTCGGCAAGCAGATCCAGTTCGCCGAAAAACGCGGCGCCCGCCTCATCGTCATGCCCGAAGCCGACGGCTCCTTCCAGATGAAAAACCTCGTCGACGGGACCCAGGGTCCCCTCGATGTCGAAGCGCTGGTGAAAGAGCTGAGGAGCTGAGTTTTTACGAGCGCCGTAAATGAGCCCCGGAATGTGAGTTCCGGGGCTTGTTGTGTTCGTCGGTCACAGGGTCACTGAGTCACGAAGTCAGTGCTGACCTTGGGGCGCTCAGGAAGGAGAGGGCGCTGAGTCGTTCGTCGCGAAGCGACGGTATGAGTGTAGCCGGGGGTTTTAACCCCCGGATAGCATTCGAGAGAGTTTCGCCGTCGCGTAGCGACAGGATGACAGTCTTCGGCGGCGATACAACCCAGACGATCTGTCACCGCGTCGCTGCCGCGACGCCGATTCATTGCCCCGCTCACCGGGGGTTTCAACCCAACACAGTTAAGCTAAGCCCAAAACGGGCAATCCATCGCATCGACCTTGATGTTTCATGACGACTTGACCTGCTGACAACCATGGCGAAGAAATGAACGGTGGCGATTGAGCAATGGGAGCCCCGATCTCTCCAGTGAGAAATCTGTCAACCTAGTTTTCAGGCGCCTAGCGCCTTTGATCTTGAAACTACTGATTTACACCGCTTTCTTCTGACTTCGATTGCGTCGGTCCGGGTTGATTCGCTTGGAACTGATCAGATTGGATCTCGTCGGATCTATCACCGAAGGCTTGTGTCGAAGCTCATTTTGATAGCGCAGAATCAGCTGCTCCGACGACAACGTGCTGGTCCGTGGTCCCAGAATTGGCATAAGAGCTGGTTTGAGCTCTCCCAAAGCTCTCGTCAGGCACAGGACGGCGCGAAATCCATTGCCCGACAGCTTGCGGGCACGCAGCTCCTGCCTGACCGGCCAAGCCACCAAAAGAGCCAAATTGTATGCAGCGGCTTTGGCGCCGATATCATAGAGCACCCCGGGGCGACTGAAGCCGCGCCAGGCTTCCAGCTCCAAAGGCTCCTTGAAGGTGTAGATCTCCTTTTCAATGCCCCATCTGCCTGCGTAGAGATCCG
>CAMCSH010000076.1 GCA_945877655.1 Lentisphaera araneosa HTCC2155
GCAAAGTCCTGGAGAGCTATGCCGTGATCGTCAACTGCATCGCCAACACCACGACCAAGGAGGGCTTGCGCATCCAGGCGGTGTTGGACGAAAACAAGTACGAAGCGGGCAAGAAAATCACCAAAAAGGAGTTGGCGGCCAAAGTCAAACTAGAGCCGCACAGCTTCCGGGCACAGTGGAACTACGCCATCCTGCCAAACAAATAATATCATTTTATTTTTTAACAAGTCCTTAGCGGAGCCCCTGATGCCACAGTCGCGAAATAAGACATCCCCCGAGCAAAATGCCGACATCTCGTTTTGGGTAGGGTGACGGTCATGGCCGACAGCACTGACGCCACCTCCCTCACCTTCATTGGCAAGCTCCACGCAGCCAAAGACGGCGATGAATCCTGGGCGCCGCGAGTCGACCGCGACTACGATCAGCTCATCTGTCATTACGCCCGCCAAAAAGGCGCCGGCTTCTCGGAGCAACAAGAAGTCAAACAGGCCGTCCTCCTCGAACTCAACCGCACTCTCACTCTAGGCCAATTCGAACACGCCGGCCGCCCCGGCTCCTTCCGCGCCTACCTCCGCCTCATCACCCAGCGCCGCACCATCGACCTGATCCGCAAAAACACCCAGCCCCATCACGCGCCCTTCGACGAAGCCGAGTGTAGGGATCTTCTCAAGTCTCGCGACACCGCCCAGGAAAATCTCGACGCCGCCGATCTCCGCGCCCTTCTCGACCAAGCCCTCGCCATCCTCCGGCAAGAAACACACGGCAAGGACGCCGCCCACATCGCCGCACTCCTCTGCAACGAGCGCAACTCGAAGATCGCCCATCTTCTCATGGCCGAAGGCAAGTCACGCCTTGCTGCCGATACCGCTATCTCCCGCACCCGTGAAAAACTCCGGGACATCCTCACCCAGCGCCTCGGCTACCAATTCCCCGCCGGCCTCGCCAAACCCAGCCCCCGCCGCCCCCGCAAGGACTCCTGATCATGGTCATCTCGAACTTGCCAGAAAAGTCGGTAAAGAGTCTGAGAAAAACCGGCGCTACGGTTTGTCTCAGCAGGAGCGAAGCGACGAGAAAGAGTCACGGGGTTTGGGGCCATCGGCCCCAAGCAGGGTGCGGGACGGCAGTCCTGCCTTTCCGCGTCCTTCAGGCGCTGAGCTTGCCAGAAAAGTCGCTAAAGAGTCTGAGAAAAACCGGCGCTACGGTTTGTCTCAGCAGGAGCGAAGCGACGCCAAGTCTTATGGGGCCTGGGGGACAAGTCCCCAGCGGGGGCCGGGGCAGCGCCCCGAGGTCTGCGCTACTTTCTGCGTCCTTCCGCGTCTTCTGCGGTTCCCTTTCGTGTCCTTCGTGTCTTTCGTGGTCACCCCTCGGTCCCCTTCCGTGCCCTCCGTTTCTTCCGTGGTTGAACTTGCCCTAAGGACTCCTGATCATGGCAAAATCCAAAGACCTCGACCCACTCGATACCTTCCTCGAAGCCACCCTCGCCTCGACCGAGACCCCCACCCACTTCGGCCCCTTCGCCAAGGTCCGCCCCCTCGGTCAAGGCGCCCACGGCGAAGTCTGGGAAGTCACCGACCCCGCCGGCCGAGCCTGGGCCCTCAAAGCCCTCCGCCAAGTCGAACTCATCGAACGCTTCCAGCGCGAAGTCGATAAACTCGCCAGCCTCGATCATCCCCACATCCTCAAGCTCCACGACGCCGATCTCGACTTCACCCCGCCCTACTTCGTCTGCCCCCTCCTCATCGGCGGCTCCCTCAAGGACCGCCTCGCCAAAGGCCCCCTTTCCCTCCCCGACACCTACCGCCTCGCCCGCGAACTCGCCTCCGCCCTCGTCACCCTCGAACAACAGGGCCTCATCCACCGCGACATCAAACCCGCCAACCTCCTCCTCGACCAACACGGCACCCTCCACCTCGCCGACTTCGGCATCGTCAAACGCGACGCCGATTCCCTCACCACCACCCTCGAACTCACCCGCACCGGCCAGTCCCTCGGCACCACCTCCTACATGTCGCCCGAACAACTCCAAGGCCAGAACGAGCTCAGCACCAAGCTCGACATCTTCGCCTTCGGCATCGTCCTCTACGAATGCCTGACCGGCCAACGCCCCTTCGCCCCCACCGAAAAAACCCGCGACCTCATCAGCGCCGCCATCCTCCGCGACGCCCCCCAATCCCTTCCCCCCTCCGTTCCCGCCGAACTCGCCCGTCTCATCTTCTCCTGCCTGGAGAAAAACCCGGCGAAACGCCCGGGAGCGGGGAAAATCTGGGAGAAACTCGAAAAGATCGGTAAGAAGCCCACTGCCAGCAACGATTGCCCTTTGTCGCCGCCCACCATCTCAACCCAATCAGGAGCCAGACACGCTATGAATACCGCCGCCACCGCCATCTCCCAGTCCCTCGATCTCCTCCGCTCAAACGCCATCGCCATCCCCGCCGCCGTCACCGAGGCCCTCGCCCGCATCAGCGCCCCCTCCTACAAAGTCGCCGTTGTCGGCAAGTTCCAGGTCGGCAAATCCACCCTCATCAACAAGGTCTTCATCAAGGCCGACACCCTCCTCAAGGAAGGCCACGGCATCCCCTGTTCCGCGGTTGCCACCGAAGTCGTCTACGGCCCTGAACCCAAACTCGAAGTCTTCGACTGGCAGAAGGTCCGCAGCAACATCTCCGGCCTCGACGGAGAACAGCACCAGTTTGAGCAGCGCGGCGACGCCATGAACCTGGTCGAAACCATAGCCGCCCCCACCGCCGCCGATATCAGCCGTCTCACCACCGGCAAGACCAAAGAGGAACGCACAGCACTCGCCGCCCGCGTCGGCTGCGTCCGCCTCTCCTGGCCTTGCGAATCTCTTCGCCGCTTCTCCATCTACGACACCCCGGGCATCGAAGACCCCGACCGCGATCTCCTCCTGAACACCACCTACCAGATCCTCCCCCAAGCCGATGTCGCTCTCCTCGTTGTCAGCCCCACCCAGCTCGATGGCCCGGTCCTCGACTTCCTCCAGTCCCGCGTCTTCGAAGCCGGCCTCAGCCGCCTCATGATCCTCGTCTCCTACAACCCCGATAACCGCCGCTCCGCCAACGCCCGTCAGGAAATCCTCGAAAACATCCGTTCTCAGCTTAACCAGATCGGCCGCGGTTACATCCCGGTCGAGATGATCTGCTACGACGCCAGTGTCGACGGCCAAATCCTCAACACCCCGGAAGCCATCGAGAAACGCATCCTCAGCTTCATCGACGACAGCGCCCTCAAAGGTCGCATCGAAAAAGCCGCCAATCTCACCCGCGCTTCCCTCCAGCGTGCTCGCCTCTTCGCCCAAACCGAAGTCGAAGCCCTCGGTAAGTCAGAAGTCGATCGCCAAGCCATGCTCAAGGACACCAAAGCTAAAATCAAAGGCGTCCGAGATACTTACGAAATCCATTCGGTGCAGTTCCTCAACGCTTTGCACCAGTCGCAAAACGCCTATCGCGACCGCGTCATGAGCGGCCTCGACCGCATCGCTCGCACCTTCACCGACGGCTTTGATGCCTGCAACGATCTTCCCAAGGTCCAGAGTCACCTCCACCAAGCCGAAGCGATCATGCGCCCCCAGCTCGAAGACCTCTTCTTCAAGGAAAGCCAGGCCTATAAAGCCGAAGTCCTCAGCCTCGCCAAACGCTTCAACGACAGCTTCAAACATCTGCCCGAAGCCTATGTCTGCTCGGGTGACATCAAGGTCGATGGCGGCTTCATCGCCGGCCTTCCTCCCTGGCTCGTCACCGTCGCCGACTACCTGCTGATGAGTATCCCTCTGCCCGGCGGCGCCATCCTCGGCAGCTTCCTTCGCTGGATCCTCGGTCGCTTCGAGACCATCAGCCGTTTCATGCCTACCAATCTCCTCGCCCAGCTCTTGGCCAAAAACGCCAAAGCTTCCGTCGATCAGCAGTTCGCCGAAGTCAAAGGCGGCATCTCCCAACGCCTCGGCGCCAGCCTGAACGACATCGAATCCCGCCTTGCCCAGGGCTTCGAGGGCTTCTGCCGCGACGAACTCGAACCCCTCGCCGAGATCATCGCCAAAGCCCAAAGCTCTGGCGCCGCTGCGGTCCAACGCCAGCAAACCCTCCAATCTCTACTCTCCGGCATCACCCAGGCTGAAGCCGATCTGAAGTCATTTACCAACTGATCCCCGAGGCACCCTCACATGAATCCTGAAACCTACGCTCTTAAACGCGACGAACTCAAGACTCTCCTTAAGAAGACTTCGAGTGTTCTCGATGACTTACTGAAAACACGCGCTGATCTCCACTTGCCCTTCATCAAGCAAGGAAAATGCAATATCGACAAAACATGGAAACGACTCTACGAAGACCAGTTCAAGATCGCCCTTGTTGCCCGCTTCCAAGGCGGCAAATCCACTACCTTTAACGCCCTCACTGGTGGTGATATCATCTCTCCGATTGGCGAAGGGGCCATCAAATGCTCCGCCAGCCGCATCTCGGCTTACAATGTCGAGAAAGACGAAGATGTCGGCGTCGAGGTGGTCTGGCGCAGCGAAGAACAGCTTATAAAAATACTTTGTGAAGCATTGGAGAAAGAAACAGGAGATCTGCCAGAAAAATGGCAAAAAATACGCCTTGATGACCCATCTGATCTCGCGTGGATTAAGCAATCACAGGCTAATCTGCTCAAAATTTGGAATGATAATCCGCGCGCATTGGAGGGCGACCAGCGTGACATGCTTTTCACTGCGGCTCTGATACTCCATTTTTACAAACACCCTACCATTCTATCTCTACAGCGCCGCCGTTTCACCTTAGAGGAAGTCGGCAGCCTCCTCACATTCCCAGCTCGTTTCCAGATCCGGTACAAAGGCGACGCCTCGGTTTTCCTGCCGGAAGAAGTGGCATTCCCCTTCATCGACCAAGTCATCTGCAAAGTCAAATCGGATTCCCTCCGGCGCATTGGTGCCACCATCATTGACTGCCCCGGCCTTTATGCCAGTCGCTTCGACACTAGAACAGCTGAGGAAACGATCGAGAACTCCGACGCAGTTTGGTATCTGACGGATGGCAAGGCGTTAGGAGAAAGTGACCTTAAGGCAATTGAAAGGTGTCGAAAACTGGCCAAAGAAAACTTGTTTTTCACTGTTAATTTAAAGGCCGATGCTATTCCGACACGAAAAAACATCGTTGATAATGTCATCCCACATCAACACGATCAACTCGAGAAAGAGGGAATTAAAATCCACCTAAAAGAATTACGTCCATACCATGCTCTTCTTTCACTTTTACAGGTTCAAGGAGAAAAACTACTTCGTGGAGAATCTCTATCCCAAGCGACAGAAAATAAACTAATTGGACTCTCGGATGCACTTGGTGAAAAAGGCTCAAGTCTCCAGGAAGCTTGGGTCAATATTTCATCTCAAATGCTGTACAATTTGAAGACTGGAAGTCATAAAGAGTTTAACTCCTTGAACCCCGAAGGCATCACCACACTGAAAAAAGAGAATGGTTTTGAATCGGTTGTTTCTGAGGTTGAGACCTATGTCGTCAATAGTCGTGGGAAATCAATCCTAATTGACAATGGTGCCCAAAAGGCGATTGACATCCTTCACGATGGCGTCGAAAAGCCTCTCGTCAAACTGGAGGCGGTCGCGGCACAAAGCGAAGCCATTGCCAAAGAACAAGATCAGCTTGAATGCAAAAAACTAAATGACTTTAACTCATATTGCGCCAATCAGTTGCTAAAAATCTCTGACAATGGCGGAGGTCCCGGCATCGACCTCAAGCTTGCCGAAGATATCCTTGACAATGTCATCCAGAAGCAGATTTTTCTTATAGCGCGAAAGGCCGCCCCTAGAATTCAATCAGAACACAGTTATTTCGATGCAATTTTTAATCCGGAAAAAAACCAAGGGATTTGCGCTCAAATTCTTAGAAATGAATTTGAAGACGCACTTCGCTACCCCTTGGCAGCGTGGGCGGAATCTTGTAAAAATGGATCTAATCATACTTACTGTCGAAGTCTCCTAAATAAGACTCTTGAGATTAAAGACGCCATTGACTCTGAGTGGGAAAAACTTATAGAAGAAGTCCCCTCACTTGCCGCTCTCCCTAATCCCACAGTCGAGAAACATGTATTTGCAGATTACAATAAAATCATTGAAAACTCAGGTGCTGCAGGCGCCCAATTGATGTCTAGTCAAATGGTGCAAAATTTGGCTCAAGGGGCCATGGTAGCGGCTGGCTCAATGGTTCTTGCCTTCCTGATCCCTGGGATTGGCGCGCTATTCGTCTTGATGATGGTGAGCATCTGGGCCATCTGGAAAAAATTCTTTAGTAGCACGGATTCCTTAATCAACGAGCTTTCAAAGGATCTCGATCGAGAGATCAATAACCACCTCAATCAAAACCGAAGCATGGTCATTCATAAACTCTCTGAATTTACCGCTTCCCTGCGCCAAATCATGATCCTTGGCCTGAAAAACCCTCTCGACAAACAGAAAGAAGCATTTGAAGCCAATTCCGCTGCTGCCGCTGAAATTTTCCGCATGAGTCAGGCAGACAAGGAACGAATTGGTCAAGAATGCGCTCATATTCGCCAAATCCAGATTTCACCACTCCGTCACGATCTGGAGAAATTCATCAAAGACTGCCGCCAGGAGGAATGAGCAATGGCTTATAAAATCGCCATTATCGGTCAGTTTCAACAAGGGAAATCGACCCTCCTCAATGCGTTGCTCGCGGAATCCTTCGCCGACATCGGCGAAGGATTACCGACAACCCATGCGATTGGCGAATACTGCTTTGGAAAAGAAGGCGATCCCGTAAATGTTTTCGACAAAAAATCACATATCCCAACAGATTATGATTTAAGCGAGTATCTAAAGTTAGATCGCAACAAAGAGCCATTAAAAAGCGTTACAAAAGTCAGATTCCGATTACCAAAAAAAAGTCTTTCCGAAATTGAACTTGTCGACACTCCTGGCTTTGACGCCAGCGGCCCAGACGGCGCAGCTGATGCCGCCATTGCGGAAGCCGCAATAGATTCCGCCGATTTTCTACTGCTCTTGGCTCCCAACACCCAATTGGATGAAGGTTATGAAGGGACAAAGGGATACATAAAACTCATTCGACGCTGCTGCGACAGCGGCAAACCCTTTTCAGTCGTCATTAACTGCAAAGGCTCGGCCAAGGAGAAAAAGTGGGACCCCTTAGGCAATGACGATATCGTCGCCACCATTCAAGCGCAGATCCAACAAGATGGAGGAGCACCCGCTCCCATTGATGGCCACTCGCCTATATGGACTTGTAACGCCGCTTGGGCTTGGTACGCCAGTGCCGCTGTCGACCCAAGTGCTCTTGGTGGCCGCGCCAAAGAGCGCTTTGATGCCATCCACGATGATCTGGATCGCCACTTCAAAGGCAAGGTGGATGTCGACCAGATCCGTCAACTCAGTCGCATCGATCCCCTCCGCGACTTCCTTACCGGTCAAGGCCTCACCTCGTGTTCCGTTCCGACTCTGCTCAAGCTGCGCTCTGCTTGGACGGATTATCGCAAAGCCATCGTCGGAGATTGACACGCCATGGAAGTCCGCGCCCGCCAGCTCCTGCCCGCCGCCAGCCTCGCCAGCAATTCCTTTGCGGCGAGCGCCAGCGGCCATCAGCTCGACTCGGTTTTGGCGAATTGGATCAACACTGCCAATACCAATGTCTACGACAAGGCGATCGACTCGATCTACCTGGCCCAAGGCACCGGCGGCTCGCGCCTGCACCATCTCATCGATGGCCAGCACGATCTTCTCGGCGCCTTTAGCGCCGCCCGCAAAGCCCTGCCTGACGACAGTCACGGCGCGGAATTGCTCGGCACCGCCCACCACCTCGGCAAAGACCTTTTTTCCGTCATGGGCCTGCCCCTGTTCTCCCTTAAACCCGAGACTTTTGCCTCCGCTTCAGACTGGATGTCGCAACACCTCGGCCTCTCCAAGTCTTGGCAGGCCGACCTGCTCCAAATCAACGGCACGGAATTGCTCGGAGGCGCCCTCGCCGCCGCTAGTTTGACCCTCGGCATCCGTCAAGCCGACGCCGAACAACTCAGCGAAATCGCAGGCGCTTCCGGATTGGCTGGCGCTCTCGCCGCCAACCCCTTGTCACTCCTCGCTGCTGGACTCGCCTTGGCCGACGCTTGGAAATACCGACAGGAAAACGGCTCGCTACCCTGGCGCGGCCTCGCCCTCGGCAGCGCCTCAGCCGGAGCCGCCATTGCCACCGCTTCCGCCCTCGGCACCTTCGCCGCCGGCGGCTGGCTTCCCCTGCTCAGCAGCTTCGGACTCAGCCTTATCGCCGGCCTCGCCACCAAGATGCTCCTGACTCGTTTCTTGCGGTCCCCGCAAGGGCTAGTCAGCGACGCCCCCGCCACCAAGCCCACCGGCTTGTTGATCGTCGCTCGCCCCCTCTTCAGCCAGACGCCCGAAAGCATTGATGCTTGGCTGAGCGATTTGCGCCCTTCTCTGAATCCTCAACTTGCATAAAGAAGGAAATCCACATGCCTGTCAGCGTCATCGATTGGGTCAAGCCCGATAATAACCACTTCGCAGTTTCATCCCACCAACACGACTGCCAACGCGTCGATGTTCTTGGCTGGGGCGAATATCAGTGGTTCCTCCATAACCCGGATTCCCCTTTCAATCAGCGCCACCGTGAAATCTTCGACTGGTTGCGCGACCGTCACGATAAAGCCAACTCCTACAGCCGTGCTGAAGTCGATGAAAGGACGGAAAATCTCTGGAATGCACTGGAGTGGAATAAGTCCGATGCGAATCAAAAGTTCAATTCCCTCCTTGATCGCGGCCCGATTGAACAACTCTTCAACGAACTCAGCGATCGTCACATCCGCCGCATCGATGAGAAAATCGCCGAGCTCAATGAAGTGCTGCGGAAGATTGACAAATGCAATAACTAAACCCCGGAGCCAATTATGTCAGAAAAAGTTGTTTCAAAGGCAAGTATCGCTGGCGATACATTTGTGTATGTACCATCTATTGATGATTTAAATAAAGTTGCAAATTACGCAGAGGCTGTTGACAGACAGAGAATCCGACTGGAAAATGAAATAAATAAAAACCTGGAGAGTGTTTATTTATTAGTAGAAAAAAATAAAGAAAAATCAATTCAATTGTTAAATGAGAATGGAATCAAAACAACAAATGAGATTAAAAAATTATTAAATACGGGGCCAATTGAGCAGGCTTTTTCCAAAGTTTCAGCTGATCACATCAAACGCATTGACGAAAAAAGCTCCGGCATCGCCGAATCCCTGCGCCGCAGTGACTCAATTCACTCCGCCATTGCAAGTTCCAAGGAATCCATCGAAAAACTTACCAAAAAAGTCGGCGATGATAGTGCCGCCGTTCAATCCAAACTTGCGGAAGCCGCACACATCTTGAACCAGCTCAAGGCGATTCAATCTGAAATTCATACGACTCAAAGCCAAGTCAAAACTCTAGCAGAACAAGTCACCCAGGACAAACAATCCGTCCTTGCCAAGGCCGATTCTCTGTACGCGGCTCTCGCTGAAGTGAAAACCCTGTCTGACAAAGTCGCCCAAGCTGAAGCTGCTCGAAACGAGCAAGCCGCCAAGCTTGAATCAAGGTTGACAGCCGAGTTCAAACAAAGCGAAGCCTCACGCAACTCGCAACTCAACCAACTTCAAGCCAAACTCGATGATAAATCTCAACAACTCGACGCATCCCTAGCCAAACTCACCCAACAACAAGCCCAACACGCCAGCTTCTTCGGTCGCCTGAAGTGGTTGTTCTTTGGTAATTAACCGATAAAGGATCGTGTCATGCATGGCATGGTCGGTCCTTGGGGGGCAGCCATTGGCGCCGGCTTATCTCCTCAAACTGGCCGAGGAGGAATTTAAGAAAATTCTGCCGGCGCATGAAACTTGTTTGAAAGCAAAATCAGGAGATTAACATGGTAAAAGGAGCGGTTCTTTTTCGAAGGGTATTGAATAATGCTCTCGCCTCAGCCAAAATTGTCCACACTGGAATTTACATTGGCAATGACATGGTAATTGATTTTATTACTGAAGGAGGAGTCCTTAATTCCAGTGGGAAAATGCGCAAGATTACACTGAAGAAATTTGCTAATGGCCATGAGGTTTTTGAGGCAATTCGTCCTGTAAATCATGTTCACGGGAAATGGATCGCTCGTCATGCCGAGTGGCATTTTAACAATCCAAACCACTTTTTCGAAAAATACAACATGATCTTAAACGACTGCCAAACTTTCACAAAAATGGTTTTCTCTGAACCATTTACCCATCAGGGTGAGCTTATGCGGCCTGATTCCCCTCCGTCTAATTTTTTAATGTTTAAAAACTTCCTAACGCAGCGACCGGTCATCGTGCGAAAAAAATCTAAAGTTAAAAAATGAGCCAGATCCAACTCGATCGCACCGAAATCCAGAAAGCTCTCGACTGGGCTTTCGCCGCCAAGAAGCTGCCCAACAAGTGTCTGCTTAAAGGAGATGCCCAGAACTTGCGTGTCGAGGTCCAGAATATCGACCTCGGCCGCTTTGTGCCCAACATCTCCCCCGATTTCACCGTCTGGCCCAGCCTCGACGGCCAGGACTTGCGGATCAAGTTCCAAGGGGAAAGCCTGCTGTCGAAGTTCGGCGGCTTCCTCAACTGGCTGGCTACCAAAGCCGGCTACAAGCTGACGGGAGAACTGTTCAAGGTCGAATCCGGCGACACCCTCCGCCTCTACCTCGGCAAGATCAAACTCGGCCAACATGACAAGCTTGGCGAGCTCGTTACCTTCACCCAAGTCGCTTGGAGCAACAATCGCCTTGAACTCGATTTCAAAGTCAAATAGCCCGGAGTCTCCCCATGAGCCAGATCATCCTCGACAGCGCCGACATCAACACCTTTTTGAAGAAATTCGTCGGACCCCAGTGCCGTTTCGAAAACGGCCAAATCAAGCTCGACATCAGCGGTGCCGACATCACCCTCAGCGACACCGTTTTGAGCACCAAGGCGAAGGTGAATTATCAGGGTCTGAGCCTCGAAGCCAGCCAGGCCAGCTTCGACGCCAGCGGCGCCAAGATCGCCTTCGGCATCAAGGGCTGAGGTTCCGCTCGGCAACCGATAAAGGAGGCCCCCATGCCCCACGACCTCACTCCCCGCCTCGTCATCGCCGTCGCCTCCAGCGCTCTTTTCGACCTACGGGAGAGCGATCGCATCTACCGTGAAGAGGGCCTGCCGGCTTATCGCAAACATCAGATCGAGCGGGAGGAGGAGATCCTGCCCAAGGGCTCGGCCTTCGCCTTTGTCGGCGGTTGCTCGGGCTCAATGCCATCGCACCGGAGCTCAAGCCGGTAGATGTCATCCTGCTGTCGCGTAACACCGCCGACACCGGGCTGCGCATCTTCAACTCGATCGAACACTACAAACTGCCCTTGACCCGCGCCGCCTTTTGCGGCGGCCGCGATCCCTTCACCTACATGGCGCCCCTCAACGCCAAACTCTTCCTCTCCGCCAACGCCGAAGATATCCGGGATGCCGTCGCCGCCGGCCTTCCCGCCGGGCAGATCCTCGACTCGGGGGCTCCCGCTGCCGAAGTCGATGCAGAACTGCGCCTGGCCTTCGACTTTGATGGTGTCCTCGCCGACGACAGTTCCGAACGGGTCTTCCGCGAAGAACAACTCAGCGGCTTCCTGTCGCACGAAGATCGCCTGCGTCAACTTCCCCACGCCCCCAGCCCGCTCAAGCCCTTCCTCGATGGCCTGGCGCAAATCCAGAAACTCGAACAACAACGCGTCGCGCAGGACCCGAGCTACCGGCCGCTGCTGCGCACCGCCATCGTCACCGCCCGTGCCGCCCCGTGCCGCCCCGGCGCACAAACGGGTGATCCATTCCCTGCGCTCCTGGGGCCTCAGCGTCGACGAGATCTTCTTCCTCGGCGGCATCGACAAGGGCCGCATCATGAGCCAATTCCGCCCCCACATCTTCTTCGATGACCAGCTCTGCCATCTCGATTCCACCCGAGCCTTCGCGCCCTCGGTCCACATCCCCTTCGGCATTGCCAACAAGCTCTCATCTCCCTAAGCTCGGCCCTGCCGGTGTGCTCTCTCCTTCTCCGGAACTTGCCTAAGCTCGCTTCAGGCTTAGATTTGCGCATCAATTTTTCAGGATCGATCCATGCCTTTTCTCAACACCAGCAGTTCCGAATTCCGTAAGCTCCGCGAAAGCGGAGCTTACTTGGTCGACAAGTCGATGATCATCCGCGATCTCCTCGACGCCGAAGATTCGATTCTCATCGCCCGCCCAAGGCGCTTTGGCAAGACCATCAACATGAGCCTGATGCACGAATTCTTCCGCTGCGACAAGCAGGATCAGCGGGAGCTCTTCAAAGGGATGAAGATCCTCGACGATGTCCAAGCTTGCCAGCACATGGGCAAGCACCCGGTGATCTTCATCACTCTCAAGGAGTGGCAGCCGGGCAATCTGACCGAGCTTCGCGACAAGCTGACCAAAGCGATGGCGGAACTGGTCTCTCAGTTCGATTATGCGCTGCCCTCACTGAATGTCTCGGAGATCCAGGGACTGGAGCTGGTGCAAAAACGCCAGGGCACCCTTGCCGACCTGCAGGACTCTCTGCGCCTCCTCGGCAAGGCCCTCCACCTCCATTGGGGACAGCCGCCGTTGATCCTCGTCGATGAATACGACTCGCCGATCCACTCCGCCTTTGCCAAGGGCTTTTATCCGGAAGCCATCGAGCTCCTGCGACCATGGTTCGCCGCCGCCTTCAAGGGCAATGATCACCTTTTTCGCGGCGTCCTCACCGGCATCCTCCGGATCTCGAAGGAATCGCTCTTCTCCGGCCTCAACAACATCAAGGCTTACACCCTGCTCAGTACCCACAGCGCCCGCTTCCAGGACAAATTCGGCTTCGCCGAGGCAGAGGTGGCGCAATTCCTTTGTGACTTCGGCAAAGCCGATCACCTCCCCAACTGCCGCGCCTGGTACAACGGCTACACCGTCGGCGGCATGCTCGGCATCTACAATCCCTACTCGATCGCCAACTTCGTTGCCGATGAGGAGTCCCAGCTCCGCGCCCACTGGGTCAACACCTCGGGCAATGTCCTGATCTGGACCAGCCTCGAAAAAGCCCGGCCGCATTTGCAGGAAGCGATGCAGAAGATCCTCGCTGGCGAAGAAATCCGGATCGAGGTCGACGAAGCCACCGCCCTCTGCGACTTACCTTCTTCCGCCGCCGTCTGGTCGCTCTTCGTCCTCTCCGGCTACCTCAAGGCCAGCGATGGCCGCACCGTTATGGGCCGCACCAGCTACCGACTGGAACTCCCCAATTTCGAGATGACCGAAGTCTTCCGGGGCTTCGTCACCCGCAGCTTCGAAAAAGTCGGCTTGGAAGAGGATCAAATGCCCTTCGCTTTGCTGCGCGACGACAAGTTCGACAAGCTCGAAAAACTTCTGCGCGAATACTTCCTGGCCTGCGGTTCCTACTACGACCTGAACCAGAGCCAGGAGCAGTTCATCCACGGCCTCTTCTTCGGCATTGCCGTGCACCTGCGCAGCGACTACCTCATCACCTCCAATCCCGAGACCGGCGAAGGTCGCGCCGACATCCTGATGATCCCGCGCAAACTCGACTCGCAGCTCAGCGCCAAGATCATCGAGTTCAAGATCGCCAAGGGCCGCGAAAGCCTCAAGAGCGCCTTGGCCACCGCCTTCAAGCAGATCGAGGAGAAGGATTACGCCGCCAAGATCCGCGAGGCTGGCTGCGGAAAAGTCACCCAGATCGGCATTGCCACCAAGGGCAAGTCGATCGCCATTGAAGTGCGGCGCCAGACGATTTGAGTCAGCGAACACCATGCCATCGCGCCGAAAATGAGGCTGGTTCGCACGAAGAGCGCCTGCGCCAGCTTCCTCACGCCCCCGGCCCGCTCAAGCCCTTCCTCGATGGCCTGGCGCAGCTCCAGAAACTCGAGACCTCTTGCGCATCCATCACTTTCGGCATGGCCAAGTGCCTACCTCAGCCCTCAGCTCCCTGACTGGTTTGCATTCGCCTCGTGCTTGCGCTGCATCAGCACGGCAGCTTGGTGCACCTCCTGACGCAGCTCCGGCGGCGCGACAATCTCGATCTCGCCCAGAAAGCCGCCTACCCACCAGAGGAGTTGTTCCTTGCTGGCGCAGTCGATTCTCAGCTCCAGGTTGCCTTCCCGGTCTTCGGTCACCTGCCCCTCAAACCAGTCGCGTTCTTGCACCGTTTGGGCGACCTTGGCACTGCAACGCAAGTGTACATCCCGGACTTTTTCGTAGGGGAAGAGGAAGCCCTTCTTCACTTCGGCGACCACGCTCATGTCGCGCTCATACGGCGTCGCCAGCAGCGTCGCACTTGAGATGCGGTTCAGGGCGAAGGCCAGGTCTTTGCGCCGCCGGTGGCACCAGGCTCGCACATACCAAGCGCCGTTGAAGAGGAAAAGCGCATGACAGTCGATCACCCTCGGTTCGCCCTTCGCCTTCTGCGGGGTCTCATAGACGATTTCCACTTGGCGACAGTCACGCCAGGCCGTGATCACCGCATCAATCGCCTCGTCATCGCCGGGATCTTTCAGGGTTCGGACCGCCTGCACCAAGTTACGCACCATCAGCTCAGCCTCTTCGCTGCTTTCGCCTACCGCCAACTCCTTCTCGAAGAGTCTCTGACCATGTTCGCGCAACTGGCCCGGCAGGTGATTGCGCGTCAATTCCCGCACAAAAAAGCTCGCCATCAGTTCATCCCGTTCGAGCTCCACCGCCGGGAAGACCCAGTCCTTGTTCTCCAGGCGGTAGACCCCTCGCTCTTCCTGCCCGATCCGGGCGCCCCAGCTCCACAGGGTTTGAATGTCCCGCTGCAGAGTCCGCGCCGTCACCCCCTGCAGATATAGACTGCCGATCTGCGCCCGCTGCTCGCCCTTGCTTTCTTCCTCATTCAGGACCTTCAGCAAATCTGCCTTGCGCCAATCCCGCTGCTTCAGCTTGGTGACGATGAACAGCAAGCGCCGGTTTTTCTGGTAAGTCGTGTCTTTCATGCGAGGCCTTTGGGGTTGTCAGTATCTCAGTTTAATCCACTAGATTCGTTTTGGTGGACACTTCATGTCCAGATGTAGCGGCTA
>CAMCSH010000077.1 GCA_945877655.1 Lentisphaera araneosa HTCC2155
ATGCGGGTGTTCGAGTCGTGCAGCGGGGTGACGGCCTTGCCTGCCTCATTGCCTTGGCATTCGACATAAGCGATTCTATTGCCGAGCGATCGAACCGGGTTGCCGCCGCACTTTTCGAGGAACTCGTCGTCAATGCGTTTCGCCTGATAGGAACGGGCTAGCATGGTGCCCTTGCGTCCGGGACGGATGTGGCGGTTGAAGCGTTTGACCAGGGCATCGAAGATGCTTTTCATCAGCTTGGGCAGATCAGCGCCGGCGCGGCAGAGCCATTCCTTGCGCCATTCACCACCAAGGGGACCGAGGATCGTTTCGTCCCAGAGGTTTTCCAGTTCGGCGACCGTGAGGATGCGTCCGTTGGCGCAGAGCGCCAAATGGAGGTGCGAGTTGAACTCGTAATCGCTGAAGCAGAGGAAGCCACTGGCCTTGAGGCGGGCCCGGATGTAGCCCTCGATCCAGTAGCGCTCAGCTTCGGTGAGGAAGAGTTCCCAGTCGAAATGGATCCAGATATGCAGCGTAATGCGCTCATTATCAGTACATTGCTGGGTATTGAAGCTGTGCTTGTAAAATTGCATGAGCTGAAACTCCTGTGGCTACATAAAGATAGCCAATGTTTGCGACTGACGCAAGAGTTTTTTTCAAAAATACTTTCGAAAAACTTGCCGCCATCGATAACTTGGTTCTTCGCAGTGGCTTCGAGGTGGCGACTGGCGAGGCGCTCAAACTCCGCGTCTTCTGGTTTGATGTCGTGGCGTTTGGCGTAGCTCAACAGGGCGTTTTTGGCGCTGCGGATGACGCAAATGTCGGCGATCTGGGCGTAGTAGGATTGGCAGGCGCTCCGAGCATCGGCAAAAACGCCCCGCCCAGTTCGGGCGAGGCGCTTTTGCAGATGTAGTCCTGATCACTTTCCGCTGACGTGCAGCTTCTCGTGGAATTTTTCGATTTGTTGCCGTACTTCCGCTTCGGTGCGGCATTTGAGGCAGCGTTGGGCCAGCTTCCGGCATTCATCCATGTCGAGACGGTGGGCCATCATCTTCACCTTCGGCATCACCGTCGGCGGCATCGACAGATGGTGGAGGCCGAGACCGGCGAGGACAGGAAGCCATTGCGCATTGCCGGCGATTTCACCGCAGACCCCGACGCCTTTTTTGTGCTTGGCGCAGGCACGAGCTACCTTGTCGAGATAGCCGAGGATGACCGGGTGCATGGGTTTGAAATAGCGGTCGATGCGACTGTTGCCGCGGTCGACAGCGAAGGTGTACTGGACCAAGTCGTTGGTGCCGAGGCTGACGAAGTCGACGTAGTCGAGAATGGCGTCGATCTGGGCCACGGCGCTGGGCATTTCAATCATCGCGCCGATCGGCGGCATGTCGAACTTCTCGCCGTAGGTCTCGCGCAGATCGCGAAGGCAGCGGTCGATGACGGCGCGGACGGCGATCATGTCCTCGACGTGGGCGATCATCGGGAAGAGGATGCGGATATTGCCGCGCTGGGCTGCGCGCAGCATGGCGCGGAGGTGGGGGTGGAAGATCTCGGGGTGGTCAAGAAGGACCCGGATGGAGCGGAAGCCGAGCATCGGATCGAGCTCTTTGCCGAGATCGAAGTATTTCAGCGGCTTGTCGCCGCCGATGTCGAGGGCGCGGATGACGACGGGGTTGGGATCGGCGAGTTTGGCGAGGCTGCGGTAGATCCGGTACTGTTCGTTTTCCGAGGGGAAGTTTTCATGGATCATGAACATGAACTCGGAGCGGTAGAGGCCGACGCCATCGTTGTTGATCCGGTCGAGATGCTTGAAGTCGCCCAGCATGCAGACATTGCCCTGCAGGAAGAGACGGGTGCCGCAGGCAGTGACGGTGGGTTCCTTAAGCAAAGGATGGCCGAGCTCGGCACGGCGGCTGTGCAGGCGCTCGCGGTAGATGGTGAGACGCTGCTCGCTCGGGCGGAGATAGATGACCCCTTCATCACCATCAACGATTAAACTGTCGCCTTCTTCGATGTGGTGGTCGCGGCCGAAGCCCATGATGGCGGGAATGCCGAGGGAGCGGGCGAGGATGGCGGCGTGGGAGGTGGCGCCGCCTTCGCTACAGATCAGGGCCAGGAGGTTCTGGGTCGGCAACCGCACCAGGTCCGAAGGCATGACTTCGCGGGAGACGAGGATGAATTTGTGCTCTTCAAGGCCGCGGCGGCGGCGGCCGCCTTCCAGCTGGCTGAGGACGCGCATGCCGATGTCAAGCAGGTCGACGGCGCGATCGCGCAGCTGGGCTTCGTGGGCGGAAAGGAAGCGGGTGCGGAATTTCTCGATCACAGATTTCAAGGCGGATTCGGCTTTCAGACCGCTCTCCACCTGGCTCCGTAGATCTTCGATCAAGCCGTCGTCTTCCAACATCAGGAGCTGAGCAAAGAAGATCGAGGCATCGGCTTCGATGAAGACTTTGGAGGCCCGTTCCTGGATCTCCAGAGTCTCTTCGCGGGCCTTGCCGAGTGCCGATTCGAGGCGGCGGAGCTCGTGCGGGATGTCTTCGGTCTTCTCTTCGCCAGTGATCTTGTTCCACGAGGCCTCGCCGTCGAGAACGAGGGCCTTGCCGTGGACCGAGCCGGGTGCAACCGGGGCGCCGCGCAATTCGATGTCGTGACGGGCGTGGCGGGTCTTGGGTGTCGGCATCTTTTCATCGGCCAGACGGAAGACCTTCCCGGCCTGCGCGTTGGAGATGATGATCGCAAGCTGGTTTGACAGAGTCATGGCGAGGTCGACGACGTCGTCGTGGAAAGGGCGGTTTTTGCGGGACTGGATCGACATGACGCCGACGCAGCTTTCTCCTGAGAGCATCGGTACGCCGAGGTAGGAATGATATTCCTCCTCACCTGTCTCGGAGACGAAAATGTAGGCGGGATGCTTTTCCGGATTGGTGATGTTCAGCATTTGCCGACTTGTGAAAACCGTACCGGTGATGCCCTGCCCAGGACGCAGCTGAGTGCCGATACCGCCGCGATAGCCGTTGGCGGCGGTGAGAACCAAGGCATGAGCCTCGGCATCCCAAACGTAAATCGTGCATGCCTCAAAATTCAGTCGCAGGCAAATCTGGGTGGCGGCTTTCTGCAGAATGATGCGCGTGTCCTGGTGTTCCAGAAAAGCCGTGGTGACGGCTTTCAAGATGTCGTAGTTACTGGTTTTGCTCATCTGCGTCCTGCCCTCTGCGTTTGTATGCGTAAACCATGATAACACAAATGAAGGCTCAATACAAGGTTTTTTTGAAATTTTAATTTGTTAAAATTATTGTGATGTGTTTAATTTAAAATTTATAAACACATCATTTTATTTTAAGGTGAGTGCTGGTGAGCTAGCTTTATGACATTTCGGGTGTTACAAGTGCGCAGACAAGCCTATCTTCTAGACATCTAACCAGGAGTCATTGGGCATGAGCTTAACCAAAGAAGGTCTGTGGCTTCCCTCGCCAGCCAACATCGCAGCGAGCCATGCGGGCGCATGGATGGAGGAGAAACAATTCAGTCATTGGAACGAACTCTGGAGCTGGTCGGTAACCCAACCTGATAGCTTCTGGGGCGAGGTCCTGGCCCGTATCCCGATTGTTTTGCGTAAAGCAGGCGATGCGGTTTTTGGCCCTGGCGGCGCGACACCTTCCTGCCTTCCCGGTGCGACCATGAACATCCTCGACTCCTGCTTCCGGTGTCCCCCGGGTGATGTGGTGATGCGCGAAGGCGGTGAAGACGGCACGATCCGCGACTACACCCGGGCCCAATTCGAAAATTCAGTCGACCGGCACGCATGGGGTTTGAGAGGTCTGGGACTGAAGGAAGGGGATCGCATCGGTCTGGTATCGGCTTTCACGGCGGAAGCGGCGGCGCTGTTTCTCGGTGCGGTGAAAGCCGGCGTGATCCCGGTGACCGCGTCTGACGCCTTCAGCGGCGCCGAATTGGCGGTGCGTATGCGCATCGGCGAGGTGAAATTCCTCTTCACTCAGGATTGCGTTCTCCGCAACGGCAAGAAACTGCCTCTGATAGATCGCGCTGCGGCTGCCGGAGTCCCTTTGGTGGTCCGCCGTCTCGATCCTGATACGCCCCTGCCCAACGGCGCTCTCGACTGGCAGGCCTTCCTGCCGGAGGTCGACACCCCTTTTCCGGCGGTGGAACGCCAGGCGGAGGACTTGCTCTGTCTGCTCTTTTCCTCCGGCACCACTGGCGAGCCGAAATGTATTCCTTGGCGGCATAGTACCGCGGTGAAATGCGCCAGCGACGGTTATTTCCACCAAGACATTCATCCCGGCGACCGGGTCTGCTGGCCGACCAGTCTGGGCTGGATGATGGGCCCTTGGCTGCTTTTCGCGACCCTGATCAATCGCGGCTGTATCGTCCTGCCGCATGGCGCTCCCGCCGGGGAGAACTTCGGTCGTTTCGTCGAGAAGTCGGGCACCACCATCCTCGGCCTGGTTCCGAGCATGGTCGCAGCCTGGCGCAGCAGCGGCTGCCTCAGCTCTTGTGACTGGAGCGGCATCCGGCTTTTCTCCTCCACCGGCGAATGTTCCAACCCCGGTGACATGGCCTGGCTGATGGCCTTGGCCGGCGGTCGTCCGGTGATCGAATACTGCGGCGGGACCGAGATCGGCGGCGGCTACCTCACCGGCACCATCTGCCTGCCCTGCCGCGCCGGCTATTGCAACACCCCAGCCCTCGGTTCCAACCTGATGCTGCTCGATGAAAGCGGCGTCGAGTCCGACGAAGGCGAGATCTTCCTTCGTCCTCCCGCCTTCGGCCTGTCGACCCATCTCCTCAACGCCGATCATCACCACGTCTATTTCGACGGCTGCCCGACGACGACGGAAGGCGTTTTGTTGCGCCGCCACGGCGACCTGGCGCGGCGCAGCGCCGACGGCTGGCGCCTGCTCGGGCGCGGCGATGACCGTATGAAGCTCGGCGGCATCATGGTCAGCTCCGGCGAGATTGAGGAGGCGATCCGTTCCCTAGCCTGGGTGAGCGATTGCGCCGCGATTGCAGTGCCACCTCCGGGAGGCGGCCCGCTCAGCCTGTGGATCGCCTGGGTCGCGGGTCCGTCCGCACCGTCCGATCCCGAGTGCTTGGAAGCCTTCCGGCGACTGGTCAAGGAGCGCCTCAATCCGCTCTTCAAGGTCGCCGGCAGTCGTCGTCTTGAGGCCCTGCCGAGAACCGCCTCGAACAAGGTGATGCGCCGTCTCCTGCGCCAGAATTTCGAAGAGCAGAGATAAAGCCGATTGCCTTTCGCCGCCGCCGCGGCATGGTGCGGCACTGTCAGCACCAACCACGGACCCCTTTCATGAACACCTGCATCTACTGCAAAATCACCAGCGGCGCCACCTCGGCCCGGGAAGTCTATCGCGACGACGAATTGCTGGTCTTCCTCGATCCCTCGCCGGTCAATCCCGGCCACTGCGTCGTCCTGCCGATCCGCCACCATGCCTCGATGTTCTCCCTCGAACCCAGCCTCCGGCATCGTCTCTTCGACCTCGCCTTCCGCCTCGGCCGCGCCCTCGCAAAACACCCTGATTCCGACTGCTTCAATCTCCACCACGCCCACGGCGAACACGCCGGCCAGGCCATCCGCCACGCCGCCGTCCACCTCATCCCGCGCGTCGGCACCGACGGCTTCGCCTTCGGCTGGCGCATGCTGAGCCGCCCCGCCAACGAAGGCGAAATGGCGGAATGGCTGAGCCAGAAGCTGCAGAACCCCGTCGATGACGGCGATGAAGCCGACGAGATCGAGACTGCCGATGAAGAGGACGACGAGGATGTCTGAGAATCCGCAGTTCCGCGATGCGGTGATGGAGATCCTGCGGACCGAGCGCCGCTATGCCGCCGAGGCCTACTTCTTCATGGAGCAGGCGGTGGTCTTTTCGGCGGCGCATTTCCGCAAGCCCGACGCCGGCCCCGGACGCCATCTCAGCGTCAGCGAATTGATCGACGGCATCCGCCAGCACGCCCTCGCTGAATATGGGCCGATGGCCTTTTCGGTTTTGCGCGACTGGGGCATCCACCAGACCCTCGATTTCGGCCAGATCGTCTTCATCCTGATCAACGCCGAAGTCTTTGCCGCGCAGCCGAGCGATCGGCTTGAAGATTTCAGCCATGGCTTTGATTTTGCTGAGGCCTTCCTGACGCCCTATCAAGTGGAGATGGAGCTGCCGCAGTCG
Organism: Lentisphaera araneosa HTCC2155; assembly: GCA_945877655.1. Taxonomy (GTDB): domain Bacteria; phylum Verrucomicrobiota; class Lentisphaeria; order Lentisphaerales; family Lentisphaeraceae; genus CAMCSH01. The sequence goes on from CAMCSH010000077.1 coordinate 6,177, forward strand.
CGTCAGCTCGATTGAAGCTGCGGAACTCCGACAGGCTGAGATTTAGCAACGGCAGGTAAAAATTCGCCATTTTTGCGCAAGACTCATTTGACAGAGCCAAGACAGGCTATCAATTGGCAGTGGGAAATCCCAAACCAAACAAGGAGAGTCATATGCGTGACCTGACTGACAAGCAAAAAGAAATTCTCGGATTCATCGAATCCTTCAACGCCCGTGAGCATATGGCTCCGACCGTTTACGAGATCGCCCAGCACTTCGGCATCAAATCCGCCACCAGCTTCGCCCATCTTCGCGCCCTGCAGCGCAAAGGTTATCTGACTCGCTCGTCGAAAGCCCGCAGCCTGTCGCTGACCCGCACCACCACTTCCCCCCGCCATCTCTCGCTCACCCTCAGCATCCCGCTCCTCGGCCGCATCAGCGCCGGCGCCCCCCTGCTGGCCGAGCAGAACGTCGAGAAAAGCGTCCAGATCGACCCCTCGCTTCTCCCCTACAACGCCGGCAACCGCCAGCTCTTCGCCCTCCGCGTCAACGGCGAATCGATGCGCGACGCAGGCATCCTCGATGCCGACGTCATCCTCTGCCAGGTCCAGTCGACCGCCAACATCGGCGACATCGTCGTCGTCATGGTGGAAAACGAAACCACGGTCAAATACCTCTACCTCAAAGAAGGCAAGGCCGAGCTCCGTCCCGCCAACAGCGAATTCACTTCGCGCTTCTATGATCTCGACCAGGTTTACATCCAGGGCAAGGTCATCGGCTTGATGCGCACTGTCTGAGTCCAACTCAGTTGAATGGGCTTCTCCCCGAGATGGGGTGAAGCCCTTCTTTATGTTTGCGGCATATCTTGTGTCATGAAACATGAAACGAGGGATGCACACATGCAGCTGAAGTCTTTTACTCGCCCCGTGATCCTCTGGTCCTTGCTTGGATTGCTGTTTCTGACGGTCTTGATCGCCGTCTTCATCTTTGGCTTGCCTTGGCGCTGGGCCCTTGACCAGCGCATCGCCGCCATCCATGCCAGGGGCGAGCCGGTTTGCCTCCTAGATTTGAAGCCGAAAGCCATTCCTGATGCAGAAAACGGCGTGCCCTTGCTGCAGGCTCTTTGGCGCGATATTGAAAACTCGCAGGGAAAGCTCTGGCGCGAGGGTTATGGTTCGAATGACTTGATCACGAAGGAGGATATTGCAGCTATTCGCTTCAAACTGGGGCTGTCTTCAATGGTCCCATCAGGAACGCGAGCTCATTCGCTGCCTAGCGGATTCAAGTATCTGCGGGAGGTTCAAAATTTACTGGCTCAGCATCCTGATTTACTCGAGCGCTGGGAGGTGGCTTTAGCCAAGCCGAACTTTCAATTTCCTGTCGATTGTGACCATGGGCCTGTTCAGTTCTATAAATTTGCAGGACAAAGCATAATGAGCGTCAATCGCTCGGCATATCTACTTGATTTACTCAGTCTATATTTTGTAGTCAATGGCGACAGAGACAAAGCCCAACGATGTCGTTTAGCGCTCCTTCAATTGGGGCGAGTTTTTGATCAATCGCTAGACCCTGTTTGGCTAGGCAGTGGCATACCCAGAATTTCTTATAACTCATTCAAATCTCAATTTTCACTTATGAGCGAATTTGAAATCATCCAGATCCAAAATGCCTCCGATGCCATCAAGCCTTTAGTCACCAAGAGCCCGCAGCATCTGCTCAGGGGGCGAGCCGTTGTGCTAGATGGCTTGCAAGCCAGTCGAGAGGAGTTTACAGTGTTTTTCGGGAGTCCGATGACCTATCGACCGCCTCCCGAGATGAGCCGAGGCCAATCTTCCATCACCGATCACGTGCGTGAATTTTTCTACCAAAACACTGCTTGGCATCATCTGGATGCGCTCCGATTTATTGATGAACTTCAAGATATTATAGATGGTGCTACGCCGCCAACCACACAAAGTTATTTATTGAAAAGACTTGATCTTTGGAGCTTGATAGACAGAATCAAAGACGCCCGTCTCCGGCAATTCCGGCTTGCCTTGGAACTGGAGCGCTTGCAGCGCCACGAGGGGCGTTATCCAGCCGACCTCAAGGGCATTCCCTTGTCTTCTTTGGATGCCTATGGCAAGCCGATGACTTACGAAGTCTTCGACGGAGGAAAAGCGGCGCGATTGACTCTTCAGGAATGGGGACGTCCGTGTCACTTTAACCTTGGGGAATTCCCTGACAAAGCCCCACCTTAATCCCTTCCCACTCATCGGAGACTCCCATGGCCGACGCGCTCAAACACCATCTCGGTCCCGCCGTGGTCGACAAGATCGCCAACGAGCTTTCGTCGCTCGATGCGTCGTTCCCGTCCGCTGCCTTTAGTAAACAGGCATTAAAGGGCCTGGAAGAGCTCGAACTCATGCCGCGCGGGCGCCATATCGCCCAGGCGCTGCAAGCGAGCTTGCCGGGGGATTTCCGCCGGGCGAGCAAGCTCTTGCTGGAGAGCTTTGGCCCGCCGTTGGAACGGACCGAGAATAATGGCATGGCGGTGTTTTTTTATTTGCCCCATGCCTTCTGGGTGCAGGACTTCGGCCTTGAGCATTTCGACGAGGCGATGGCTTTTCAATATCAACTGACCCAGCGCTTCACGGCGGAGTTCAGCATCCGCCCCTTTCTCGAGCAGCACCCAGAGGCGACCTTGAAGCTCTTGCGCACCTGGGCCAGCGACGCCAGTCCGCATGTCCGACGCGTGGTTTCCGAGGGGACGCGTCCGCGCCTTCCCTGGGCGCCGCGTCTGCGTGGATTCCAAGCCGATCCCCGCCCTGTTTTAGAGCTCTTGGAGCTTCTGAAGGACGACCCCGAGCTCTATGTCCGGCGCTCCGTCGCCAACAACCTGAATGACATCGGCAAGGACCATCCGGAGCTCTTGCTGGAGACCGCCGCGCGCTGGCTGAAGAAAGCCGGAGAGGAGCGACGGTGGCTGGTCAATCACGGCTTGCGTTCGATGGTCAAAAGCGGCGAGTCGCGAGCTTTGACGATGCTCGGATTTGGCGCCGACGCTTTGTGTCTCGACGTGGCAGGTGAGGTGAGTCCGAGCGCCGTTGCGGCGTCAGGCGAGGTCAAGCTTCTTTGTGAGGTTCGCAATCCGGGAGAAGAGTCCTTATTGGTGCTGATCGATTGGCGGGTGTTTTTCCGCAAGGCGGGGCTTGCGGCTTCCGCAAAAGTCTTCAAGGGTGGCCGTTTTGAATTGGCTCCTGGGGCTTCCTGCGCTCTCGAAAAGAAGTTGTCGCTGCGCGATCTCAGCACCCGCCGTCATCACCCCGGCTGGCATGAGGTCGAAGTCCTAGTCAACGGCCAGCCCTATTCGATTGGCGGCTTCGATCTAGAAGGAGCCTAAGAGGAGCTTTTTTCGGAGCAAAATCTCAAGGTTTTTTCGAGATCTAGCTCAGACAACCGCAGAAGACGCAGAAGAACGCAGAATAGAATTCTCACTCACCAGCATCAGGAGAGTATCGAATCGACGTGCGGTTCAATAGGCCTCTTCCGCACCAGATGCCATCTCGCTCATTCTGCGTTCTTCTGCGTTTTCTGCGGTTAGAATGAGCTTCGTCAGTTTGGCGTCTGAGTTGCACAGGTCGAAATCTTAAGGTTTTTTCGAGATCTTCTCGGCTTCGGCAAGCTCGGCTTCTTCCCGGTCGACGACGGCGGTGTCGAGATCGGCATCGGCGGGGTGATCCTTGCGATGCCTGAGGGCGAGGCGCAGGTTGTAGGCGGCGACCACCGAAGGCAGGGCATTGCTGATGATGCCGACCGAGTCGTTTTTGTAGAAGACGAAGTAGCTCAGGGTCATCAAAGCGCCGCAAACGGAGATGCACCAAAAGGACATCGGGATGGTCGGTTTGCCGGCTTTTTTGGTCGCCCAGAACTGCACCAGCCAGCGCAGGCCGAACATGCCGGCGCCGCCCCAGCCGATCAGCTTCCACATCCACTTGTGCCAGTCGTCGGGCTTAGGCTGATGAGGCTGCAGGGCCGCGGCCAATTCGGCGCTGTCGATCTTGCCGTCGCGGTTCAGGTCGACGTCTTCCACCACCAAGGTGATTCCTTGAGGCAAAGCTGTGCCGTCGGACGGCTTCGTCTCGGCGGCGAAAAGCGTCAAGCCCATCAAGAGGGTGAGAAGCAACATCAGTCGTGTCATGGCGGGTCCTTTTTGAATGGCAACTCTTAACTGTTCCACGTGGTCTTTTCGGCGGCGCTAGTGTTGCGCGGGAAGGGGCGACCGGGGGCGGCGGGTCGGCCGCAGAAGAGGACGCCGATGAGGCGGCAGCCGGGGCCGAAGCCGAGAGCTTCGGCGGCGCCGGGGAGGGGGACGATGCCGCTAGTGCCCCAGTACGAAGCGCCGCCGGCAGCGTGCAGAGCGAGGGCGAAATTCTGCACGGCGCAGGCGGTGGCGGCGAGCTCCTCCCACTCGGGGACTTTCGACGCCGGATCGCGGTATTGCGCCACCGCTACCAGGTGCGAGCTGCGGCGGAAGTTATCGGAGATCTTGCTCAGGCGATCGAGCGCTTCCGCCGGTGGCAGGTGCGCCATCAGCAAGGCGCCGGACTTCTCGATCAGGACTTCCTTGCCGGCTCCGGTGAAGACGGCGAAGCGCCAGGGTTCGGTGCAGCCGTGGCTCGGCGCCCAGTTGGCGGCCTCGAGGGCAGAGCGGATCACGTCGTCGGCGAGCGTCTCCGGCGCGAACTGTTGCGGTTTGACACTGCGGCGTGAAGCGGCCAAGGCGAGGAAATCAGCAGCATTCATGGGTCGATCCCGGGTTGATTCGTTTTGAAAGCCGCCAACTTAACCTGAAATCGCGAAGTGGCAGCGGGGGTAGAGCGGATAAAGCCCTGCCCGGGCGAGAAATGTCTTGCTTCGGCCGCACAGCGGGTCTATCTTTGATCAGGGAGGCTTCGGGCTTCATTCCATCGCCTCCCGGGAGGTCCCTATGAAACTCATTTATGTCCCCCTGATTCTGAGCCTGCTCGCCGCAGCAGCCAGCCCGAACGCCAAACCCGCCGCTCCAGACAAGCCCAAAACCAAAAACGACCAGGCGATCGAAAAACACATTCGCTACAGCCGCCTCGTCTTCGTGCGTCAGCTGTCGCCTCTGGAGCTGCGGCTCCACCGCGAACAATACTGGGTGCCCCGTCCTCTCAACACTGGCAAAGACAGCGTCCTCGGCCGGACTCCGAAGGTGTCGCTCCCCAAAACCCCGGCGACGCCCTTAGAGCACATCAAGAAATGAAGGTCGCTTGTCGGCATTGACGGCAGAAGAGGTCGCTCGGGAGCTTTCAACTGACACTTGCGCCCTCATTTTTCGACCTGTGCAACTCTGTTTGAGCTTGGTTTGTGCGTCGCGAAGCGACAGGATGAGTGTAGCCGGGGGTTTCAACCCCCGGTATAGGATGGGTTTGAATCGCCGTCGCGAAGCGACAGGATGAGATTTTGGCGGTGGCGCCGCAGAAGACGCACACCTGAACGCATCTGTCACCGCGTCGCTACCGCGACGCCAAATCAATTGCCAAACGTACCGGGGGTTGAAACCCCCGGCTACAATCACACCGTCGCTTCGCGACGAGCGCAGAACACACGGCTCGGAGGCCGGTGCTCGCAGGCCTTCCTTCGCTTCGCGACGAGCAACTGAAGCCTGATTCGAATTGCACAGGTCGTCATTTTTTGCCGCAGCTTTCTTTGTCGCCGCCATGGCACAAGCCCGGGCCGCATCGTATAATGGACCCCAAGGGAGCCCAAAGCTTATGAGCCGTAAAACCCGCGAACAGACCGAAGGTGATGTCGCCGTCGCCGAGAAGACCAAGACCAAGCGTCCACCGATGTACAAGGTCCTTCTCCATAACGACGACTACACGCCGATGGAGTTCGTCATTGCCATTCTCGAAACTGTTTTCCATAAAGACCATACCGAGGCGGTAAGCCTGATGTATACGGTCCACTTCAAAGGCAAAGCGGTCGCCGGGCTCTACCCGCGCAGCATCGCCGAGTCGAAGGTGGCGAAAGTTCTGACCTTGGCCCGCGAAAAAGGCCACCCCCTCCTCTGCACCATGGAACCCGACGCCTGAAGGATCAGCATTATGTACAGCAAAGAATTCCAGATCGCCTTCATGCTCGCCTTCCGCACGGCGCAGCAATACCGCCATGAATTTGTCCTCCTCGAACACCTCCTCTTCGCCTTGATGCACGACCCCAAGACCAAACAGGTCCTGGAAGCTTGCGGCGCCGACCTCGAGGCCCTGAAAAAACGCCTCAACGCTTACTTCGCCACCGAAGTCGAAAAGATCCCCGGCGACAAGGATTTCGTCCCCGATGAATCCCTCGCCGTGCAACGCGTCCTGCAGCGCGCCGCCAATCACGTCCTCTCCGCCGAAGGGGTCACCATCGAGGGCGTCAACGTCCTCGTCGCCATCTTCAGCGAAGAAGAATCCCACGCCGTCTATTTCCTGCAGGAAGAAGACATCTCCCGCTACGACGTCGTCTCCTTCCTCTCCCACGGCCTGGCCAAGGCCGAACACGAAGGCCCGCTCGACGACGACGATGAAGGCGAAGGTGAAGGCGAAGAAGACGAAAACGGCGAAGCCCGCAACGCCGGCAAATCCGACCTGCTTTCACGCTTCACCGTCGACCTCACCGAAAAGGCCCGTCAAGGCAAGGTCGATTCCATCATCGGCCGCCGCACCGAAATCCGCCGGATGATGCAAACCCTTTGCCGTCGCCGCAAAAACAACCCCATCCTGGTCGGTGAACCGGGAGTCGGCAAGACTTCCTTGGTCGAAGGTCTCGCCGCGGCCATCGTCGCCGGCGAAGTCCCCGAACTGCTCAAAGGCGCTGAACTCTTCGTCCTCGACCTTGGCGCCGCCGTCGCCGGCACCAAGTTCCGCGGTGACTTCGAAGAGCGCCTGAAAAACATCGTCCGCGCCCTCAAGGCGCGGCCGAAGTCGATTCTCTTCATCGACGAGCTGCACACCATTATCGGCGCCGGCGCCACCTCCGGCGGCACCATGGACGCCTCCAACCTGCTCAAGCCCGCGCTCGCCTCGGGCGAACTGCGCTGCATCGGCTCGACCACCTACCAAGAATACAAAAACCACATCCTGAAAGACCGCGCCCTCGCCCGCCGCTTCCAGAAAATCGACATCCGCGAACCGACGGTCGATGAAACCGTCTCCATCCTCGAAGGCATCAAGGGCTACTACGAAGAGCACCACGGCGTCAGCTACCCTCTGTCTTCCCTCCGCGCCGCCGCCGAATTGTCCTCCCGTCACATCCAAGACCGCTTCCTGCCCGACAAGGCGATCGACGTCCTCGACGAAGCCGGTGCCGCTCGCGCCATTCTCCCCGTCTCGAAACAGCGCCGCACCGTCACCCCGAAAGACATCGAAGCGGTGATTGCCGACATGGCGATGATCCCGGTCGCTTCGGTTTCCGCTTCCGACAAGGAGCGCCTGCTCCGCCTCGATGCCGACCTCAAGCTCGCCGTCTTTGGCCAAGACGAAGCCGTCGCCACCGTCGCCCGCGCCATCAAGACCGCCCGTGCTGGCCTCAAGGACGAAGACAAGCCGGTCGGCGCCTTCCTCTTCTGCGGCCCCACTGGCGTCGGCAAGACCGAACTCGCCAAGCAGCTCGCTAAAACTCTCGGCGTCGGCTTCCTGCGTTTCGACATGAGTGAATACGCCGAGAAGCACACCGTCTCCCGCCTCATCGGCTCGCCCCCCGGCTACGTCGGTTTCGAACAAGGAGGCCTCCTCACCGAAGCGGTCAACAAGCAGCCTTGGTCAGTCGTCCTCCTCGATGAAATCGAAAAGGCCCACCCCGAGATCTTCAACATCCTCCTCCAGGTGATGGATTACGGCATGCTCACCGACAACAACGGACGCAAGGCCAACTTCCGGAACGTCATCCTGATCATGACCTCGAACGTCGGCGCTCGCGAGATGAGCGCCAACACCATCGGATTCGGCAGCGAAGCCTTCAGCGGCGCCTCCGATAAAGCGGTAGAGAAATTCTTCACCCCCGAGTTCCGTAACCGCCTCGACGCCACCGTCCACTTCCATCCCCTCGGCCGCGATCTGATGGAAAAGGTCGTCGACAAGTTCCTCGCCGATCTCATCGCCAAGCTGCAGAAGAAGAAAATCCTCTTCAAGCTCATGCCCGAGGCCCGCGCCCTGCTCGCCCAAAAAGGCTACGACCCGAAACTCGGCGCCCGCCCCTTGTCCCGCGTCATCAACCAGGAGGTCAAGATGAAAGTCACCGACGCCCTCCTCAGCGACGACTTGGAGCATGGCGGTGTCGTCATCGTCAGCGTCGAAAACGGGGCGATCAAGGTCAGCTTCGAGAAGGTGTGAGTTGGAGACTCAAGAACCGCCAGAGCCCTATGCACCGAATCCCGCAAAACTGCGGGATCGCTTGGCCGCCATGGGGCTTGATTACGCCTTGCTTATGGGTGTCTCCCTGCCGGGTGTTTTAATTCCATTGATTTATTGGGTCAGAGGGATGAATTCACATGGGGATCAAGCTTTGGGCTATGTCTTCATGGCTCTCTGTACTTTTTTATTCCTGTTAATCCCATGCATGATTGGCATTCTATGTTTTTTGATCAAGAGCTTCGACTCTGTTGAAAAAAACGGACAGACTATAGGGCAAAAGATTTGCGCCATTCGTGTTGCTGATAGGGATTCTCTTTTCATACCATCCTATAGTCGCTTGCTCTTGCGATACTGTTTAGGCCAAGATGGAATCGCGTTAATGTGCTATAGATTAACGCAACAGGAGATACCCCATGGAAACCCAGCAAGATGCCACCGCTCCCGCCCCTCGTCAACGCCGTTCGTTTACGCCCGCCGAGAAATCCCAGGCCGTGCTGCG
>CAMCSH010000078.1 GCA_945877655.1 Lentisphaera araneosa HTCC2155
CTTCCTTGGCAAGAAACGCGAGCCAATCGCCCGAAGCTACTCAGACAACCACAAACGACTGCTTGAGATTGTCGATGAGATGACTATCCTGCACATGGAGCTTCTCAAAGCCAATGTGCTGGACGGGGAGAACTCTTGACTCTCGAGCCAACGTCATTTCAGAATTGTGCCGCTCCAAACAAAGCCCCGAAACCCAGGATCATCGATGAAAGTTCTCTTTGCCGCGCTCTCCCTCGCCGTCGCCGGACTCAACGCCAGTGCCGAGGAAGCCGCCGCTCCCGCCGCCGCCACCGAAGGCCTGAAAGTCGGTTCGCCCGCCCCCGCCGTCAAATTCGGCAAGTTCTTCAAAGGCGACGAGATCAAAACTCTCGCCGCTGATCAGAACTACATCATCGAGTGCTGGGCCACCTGGTGCGGCCCCTGCGTCGCCGCCTTCCCCCACCTCACCGAAATCGCCAAGGCCACCGCCGGCAAGGTCACCGTCATCGGCGTCAACGTCTGGGACGACAAGACCCCGGTCGACAAGCTCCAGGCCTTTGTCGACAAACAAGGCGCCAAGATGGGTTACACCGTCACCGTCGACGCGGAAGGCACGATTGCCAACAACTGGCTGAAAGCGGCCGGTCAGAACGGCATTCCCTGCGCCTTCATCGTCCTCAAGGGCAAGATCGCCTGGATCGGCCATCCCGGCAACCTCGATGGCGAAACCGTCCTCGGTCTGGCCGAAGGCAAGCTCAGCCTGGAAGATCTCGCCAAACGCGAAAAAGCCCAAGAAGCCCTGCAGAAAGAGATTGGCGAGAAAGTCTATTCGAAAGCCCGCAGCGGCGACATGAAAGGCGCCCTCGCTGCCGCGGAAGAGATGTCCAAGGCCAATCCGGAAGCTGCCAAGATGCTGAAAGGCGCGATGGAACAGATCGCCTTCTCCCTGCTGGTCACTGAGAACTCTCCCGAAGCGGTCAAGCAAGTTCTCGCCATCAGCGAGACTTCCGAGTTCCTCCAGAAGGCCAGCATGGTTGTCGGCAAGGGCAAGATCAGCGCCGAAGAATTCGCCAAGCTCGATGCCTCGGCCAGCGAACGCTTCGCCAAGCTCGGCGCCGATGACGGCCGCGACAAAGTCTTCTGCACCCTGCTCCGCGCCAACCTGCTCGGCAGCCAAGGCAAATTCGCCGAAGCCGCTGCCATGATCGAAAAAGCCAAGCCCGATCTCGATCCTCAAGCCGCCCAGTTCCTCGACAAGCAGATCGCCGGCTTCAAAGCCAAGATCGCCGCTCCCGCCGTGAACTGAGCCATCTCCTCACCCAAAAAAGGCGCCCTCCCGACGGAAGGCGCCTTTTTTCGACCTGTGCAAATCCAGATCAGGCTTGCGCTGCTCGTCACGACGCGACGCGGAATTCCTGGGAGCCACGGCCTCCGTGCCGCTTGTGTTGCGCTCGTCGCGAAGCGACGGTGTGAGTGTAGCCGGGGGTTTCAACCTAAAAACCGCAGCAGCCCAGGACTTTCCGCGACCCTTTCAGGGCCAAAAATCATAACTCATTCCAACCCAGGGTGTCGCCGATGCGGCTCAACCTTGGGCTAAAATCTGAAACCCCTTTGGGGTCAAGCTGCAGTTGAGCTCAAACAAGTTCAACAGCGGTTTTTAGATTCATTTCATTTCCCTCACCATGCTATTGTCGATTGCTCCGTGCTGGAACTGGTCGCTCCTGTTCATGCGAGAATCCCTTTGACGATGTGTGCGGGTTCGACACCGGTGAGTTTCTGATCGAGACCCTGAAAGCGGAAGGTGAAACGGCTGTGATCTATGCCGAGGCAATGGAGGATCGTCGCATTGAGATCCCGGATGTGGACGGGGTTCTCGACGATGTTGTAGGAGTAATCGTCTGTGGCACCGTAGCTGGTGCCGCTTTTGACTCCGCCGCCAGCCATCCACATGCTGAAGCAGCGGCCGTGGTGGTCGCGGCCGGAACCAAGGGCACCCTGGCTGTAAACACTGCGCCCGAACTCGCCACCCCAAATAACCAGTGTGTCATCTAACATGCCACGCTGTTTGAGGTCGGTAATGAGCGCGGCGGACGCCTGATCCGTATCGCGGCACTGATTGGCGAGGTGGGTGGGAAGGTCCCCGTGCTGGTCCCATCCCCGGTGGAAGAGTTGAGTGAAGCGCACGCCGCGCTCAGCCATACGGCGGGCGAGCAGGCAGTTATAGGCGTAGGTGCCGGGGCGGCGGGAGTCCGGACCGTAGAGGTCGAAAACCCAGGCGGGTTCGTTAGAAAGATCGGCTAGCTCGGGGGCGGAGGTCTGCATGCGAAAAGCCATTTCATATTGGCTGATGCGCGCGAGGATTTCGGGATCGGCCAGTTCGTTGTGGCGGATGTGGTTGAGCTGGCTGAGGTCGTCGAGCATGGCGCGGCGGTCGGAGCGGTTCATGCCGGCGGGGTCGTTGAGGTAGAGCACGGGATCCCTGCTGCTGCGGAACTGGACGCCCTGATGGCTGGAGGGCAGGTATCCGCTACCCCAGAGGCGGGAGAAGATCGGTTGGCCGGGGTTTTTACCGGTGCCCTGGGAAACGAGAACGATGTAGGAGGGCAGATTTTCATTCATGCTGCCGAGGCCGTAGGAGACCCACGATCCCATGCTCGGCGAACCGGGGAGCTGCGAGCCAGTATTGATGAAGGTGATGCCAGGATCATGGTTGATGGCCTCGGTGTGCATCGAGCGGATGACGGCGATCTCATCGGCGATGCCTGCGGTGTAGGGCAGCAGGTCGCTGATCCATTGGGCACTGTTTCCGCGCTGCTTGAAAGCGGCGATGCTTTTGCAGACGGGAAAGGTCGCCTGGCCGGCAGTCATGCCTGTTACCCTCTGGCCCTTGCGGACGGAGTCGGGCAGGTTCTGACCGTGGAGCTTTTCCAGCGGCAGCTTGTAGTCGAAGAGGTCGATGTGCGAGGGACCGCCGGACTGGAAGAGATAGATGACCCGTTTCGCCTTGGGCGTGAAGTGAGGGCCCCGGTCGGTCGTGGCGATGGATTTTACATCGGCGGCCATCAGCGAGCGGGTAGCGATGGCGCCGAGACCTAGTCCCGTTAGTCCGAGGAAACTGCGGCGGGAATGGTGATTGAGGTCGATCATGGGGTGCCTCATGGTGGCTGATGGTTGGATGTTGAGTGGGTTCATGGCCGGTTAATGAATTCGTCGAGATTGATGAGGGTGGAGCCGATCATGGCGAAGGCTGCGGGTTCGCTGCCGAGGCGTTTCCGGTGGCGCTCAAGCGCGGTGGCGAGCAGTGAGAGTTCCTGCCGTGTTGGTTTGCGCCCGGTGGCGAGGCGGAAGCCGAGGGTGAGCCGGGCTTCTGCGGAGACGCCGCCCTCCGCGATCATGCGCCGGCCGAGGGCGGCACCGGCTTCGACAAATTGCGGCTCGTTGAGCAGCACGAGCGCTTGCAGTGGGGTATTAGTGGCGTTGCGGGAGACCGAGCAGGTTTCGCGGGTGGGGGCGTCGAAGATTGCCATGACGGGTGGCGGCGAGGTGCGTTTCCAAAAAGTGTAGAGGCTGCGGCGGTAGTTCGCTGCGCCGCGCCCGGCAAGGAAGACCTGGGCCGTGAAAGGGTGTTCGTAACCGAAGTGGCTGATCTCGCTCCAGAGATCCGGCTGGGGTGGGTGGACGCCAGGTCCGCCGATGGTGAGATCAATCAGACCACTGGCGGCGAGCGCTTGGTCGCGGAGGACTTCAGCGGCCAGGCGGGTGCGGGGCGAGCGGGCGAGGAGTTGATTGCGGGGGTCTCTTTCGAGTTGCTGGGGCGTAGTGGTGGCGGAGCGGCGATAGGTTTCCGAACTGAGAATGGTGCGGACTGTGTGACGGAGATCCCACCCGTTTTCAACGAGGTCCATGGCGAGCCAGTCGAGCAGTTCGGGATGGGTGGGCCATGTACCTTGGTTGCCGAAGTCCCCCACGGTTTCGACGATGCCGTTACCGAAGATCATCTGCCAGAGGCGGTTCACCGCCACGCGGGAAGTGAGCGGATGCCCTGGACGGATAATCCATTTCGCGAGGTCGAGGCGCGTGGCATTTTCATTCGCGCCAAGCACTGGGAGCACGGCTGGCACGCCGGGGGTGACCTCCTCGCCGTTTTGATCGTAGGCGCCACGGACGAGAATGTGGGTTTTGCGCAGGTTCGGCTTGTGGTCCATGACCATGACGGTGGTCTTGCCTCGTTTGATGTGCTCCTGCAGGACCGCGATTTCCACATTGATGGTCTTGATGGCGACATTCATGCGCGGCACCAGCGGATCGCCGGACCGGGCGAAGGCGTCGTTGATCGTTTTCCAGTGTTCGTTGGTGCGTTGGTCCGCGGGTATTTTGAGGACGGCGGCAAGCGGGCCGTCGGAAAGGGACTGTTTGGCTTCCCATTCGGTGCGCGCCTTGATGACCGGCTCGGTGGGGTGGATTTTGTGATATTCCAATTCGGCGATGCGCGCCTTGAGGCCGGCCATGCCGCCGTCACCGAGCGGTGATGCATATTCCATGATCGGATTGGTATTCGTATTGGTGCCACCTTGCCCGGGTTCGGAGGAGGTGTTGAAGAAGGCATACATTTGGAAGTATTCCTTCTGGGAGATGGGGTCGAATTTGTGGTCGTGGCATTGGGCGCACTTCATGGTGAGGCCGAGCACAGCGGTGGCGACGGTATCCACCTTATCCGCGGTGTATTTGACGCGGTATTCCTCTGGAATGGTGCCGCCCTCGTGGGTGCTCATGTTGTTGCGCAGGAACCCGGTGGCCGCGATTTGATCGGGCGTGGCATTCGGAATGAGATCGCCGGCAATTTGCTCAAGCAGGAACTGGTCGTAACGTTGGTTCGTCTTGAAGGCTTGGATGACCCAATCCCGCCACGCCCACATGTCGCGATGATCGTCGATGGAGTAGCCGTGGGTGTCCGAGTAGCGCGCAGCATCGAGCCAAGGCAGGGCCATGCGCTCGGCAAAATGCGGGGACTCCATCAGGCGCTCGATGAGCTTCTGCCAGCGATCGCTTGAAGCGTCAGCAAGGTAGCCGTCGATGTCCGCAGGGGCCGGCGGCAATCCCGTTAGATCGAGAAAGAGCCTGCGAATGAGTGCTTCGGTGTCGGCGGGCGGACTGGGCGCGAGACCTTCCTTGGCGAGGCGTTGATTGATGAAATGATCCACGGGATGCATTCCGGCAGGAATGGCGGACTTTTTGGGAGGAACAAACGCCCAGTGAATCTGATACTCCGCACCTTGGGCGACCCACTTTCTCAAAATCTCTTTCTGCGCGGTGGTCAGCACCTTGTGCGCCTTGGCTGGCGGCATCAGTTCATCCGCATCATCCGTGAGGATTCTCTGGACGAGATCACTTTTTTCAGGATGCCCCGGCACGATCGGGAATTCGCCTGATTTAGACTCCTTCACGGCTTCCTCGCGCAGATCCAGCCGCAGGCCGGCCTTGCGCTCATTCTTGTCCGGGCCGTGACAATGAAAGCAGGCGTCTGATAGGATTGGGCGAATGTCGCGATTGAACTCGACTTGCGCCTCTTTCTCCTCGACCGTAGAGCAAGAGAGCGTCAGAAGGATGGAGCCGAAGATGCCGGCGGCCATGGATTTCAGCATGGTAATGACCCCTTAAGTTGAACTTTCATCTTCTCAGAAGCTTAAAGCAAGCTCGAAGTTCCTCACGACTTTGGAATATTAGCATCATATATTGGAATAATTACGGAGTCCTGTGCTGATATTTCGACCTGTGCAACTCCAGATCAGGCTTACGCTGCTCGTCACGACGCGACGCGGAATTCCTGGGGGCCAACCTGAATAAGTCCAACTTGCTCAAAAAACTCATTGACAATGGTATGCAACGATGATCTTGAATTCCCCCATGTCAGGCGCCCAACCTGAATAAGTCCAACCTGAACTACCTTCAGACTTCCTGACCCGCCGCACGACAGAATTGGGAAGCCACTGGCACCTTCGGTTTTACCCCGAAGGTGTTGCATCTGCCAGCCCGGGGTTGCGACGAGGAACGAGGCCTGCTCCCCTACTCCCATTGTAACAAGCCACAAAAAACCAGCGCCTCCCGGTCAGGTGGCGCTGGTGGAACGAGACGGAAGCTGGATCAGCCGCCGAAGTCGTCGAGGTGGATCTGGCTGCGGTCGACACCGAGGTTGACGAGCATGTCCATGACCGACTTGTTCATGATCGGGGGACCGCACATGTAGTAGTCGATGTCTTCGGGAGCTTCGTGGTTCTTCAGGTACTGTTCCATGATGACGTTGTGGATGAAGCCGCGGAAGCCGGAGGCTTCGGTGTCATTCATGTCCTTTTTCACCGTCCAGCGGCCTTCGTCTTCAGGCGCTTTGTCGGACAGGGCGACGAAGTACTTGAAGTTGGGGAACTCTTTCTCGATCGACTTGAAGTCTTCGTCGTAGAACATTTCCTTCATCGAGCGGGCGCCGTACCAGAAGGTGGCTTTACGTGTCGATTTCTGGGTCTGGAAGAGGTCGAAGATGTGCGAGCGCATGGGAGCCATACCGGCGCCGCCGCCGATGAACATGATTTCACGGTTGTTGTGATTCATGTAGAACTCGCCGTAGGGACCGGAGATCTTGACCTTGTCGCCCTTCTTCAGGTTGAAGATGTAGGACGAGGCCTTGCCGGCGGGGACTTGTTTCCAGCCGGAGGGATCGTTGCGGTCCGGGGGCGGGTGGGCGATCCGGACGTTGAGCATGACGATGTTGCCCTCGGCCGGGTGGTTGGCCATCGAGTAGGCGCGTTCGCAGATTTCGGTGGTTTTGGAGCCAAGTTGCCACATTTTGAACTTGTCCCAGTCGCCTTTGTAGAGCTCGGCTTTCGGGCCGAGGTCGATGGACTTGTAGGACATGTCGTACTCGGGGATGGCGATCTGGATGTAGCCGCCGGCCTTGAAGTCGAGCTGGGCACCGGGGGGGAGTTGGACCTTGAATTCCTTGATGAAGGTGGCGACGTTGTCGTTGGAGACGACTTCGCATTCCCATTCCTGGGCGCCGGCTTCGGCGTGGATCTTGATGTCATCGCGAACTTTGACCTGGCAAGCGAGGCGCCAGCCTTCCTGAATCTGCTTCAGGTTGAGGTGGGACTTCTCGGAGGGCAGGACTTCGCCGCCGCCGGAGAGGACCTGGCACTTGCACTGGCCGCAGGAGCCGCCGCCGCCGCAGGCAGAGGCGATCTTGACGGCGTTTTCGTTGAGGGCGTTGAGCAGGGTGGTGCCGCGGGGAGTCTCGACGGTTTTGAAGCCGTGGTTGATATCGATCTTGGCATTGCCCTGGGGGGTGAGGTAGCGGGCGGCGACCTGGATGATGACGGTCAGGCCGATGATGATGGCAAGGAAGACGGCAACGCCGACAAAAACCATCTTAGTGTCGATTTCAGCGATCATGAGTTCCATAGGGATTGGCCTCACTTGTTGCCGGGCGCGGGAGCGCTCGGGAGGTTGGGCGCGGCTTTATCGGCTTTCGCCTTTTGCGCGGCTTGATGTTTCTGGGCGTCGCTGGCTTGTTTGCTGAGCTTGCCGAGATTGATACCGCCGAAGCCCATGAAGGCCATGGCCATCAGGCCGGTGGTGGCGAAGGTGATGCCGAGGCCGCGGAGACCGGCGGGGACATTGGAGTAACTCATCTTTTCACGGGCACCGGCAAGGGCGACGATGGCGATCATCCAGCCGAGGCCGGAAGTGAGGCCATAGTTGACCGAACCCCAGAAGCTGTTGTAGATCGAGCTCGGGTCGGCAGCGCCTTTGTCGTTGAGGAGGAGGGCGCCACCGAGGATGGCGCAGTTCACCGCGATCAGGGGCAGGAAGACGCCGAGGGCGTTGTAGAGCTTGGTCGACATCTTTTCGATCGCCATTTCCAAGAGCTGCACCACCGCCGCGATGACCGCGATGAAGGAGATGAAGGTCAGGAAGGTCAGGTCCGAGGCCTTGCTGGCTTCGCTGCCGAGAAGCGAAGTCTCGGGGCGGAGGAAGTAGGCGGAGATGAGGTAACAGGCGGGGATGGTGATCGCCATGACGAAGACGACGGCGACGCCGAGGCCGAGGGCGATGTCGACCTTCTTAGACAGGGCGAGGTATGAGCACATGCCAAGGAACACGGCGAAGACCATGTTGTTGACGAAGATGCTTTCGATGGCGAGGTTGAAGTGCTCGGCGAGGCCATGGCCTTCGGCGGCAGAACCGCTGAGGCTGGCGAGGAGAGCGAGGACGAAGAGACTGGTTTTCATGAGTCAGTCCTTACTTGTCGTATTGTTTGGTGTATTCACGGTGGAGCCAGATCAGCACCGCGATGACGACGAAGGCTCCGGTGGGAACGATCATGATGCCGTTATCGTAGTACCAGCCTCCGTTGGAGGCGTACCAGGACTCGGGGATGATCTTGACATCGAAGATCTTGCCCGAACCGATGATTTCGCGGAAGACCGCGGTGATGATAAGGACTGCGCCGTAGCCGGCGCCGTTGCAGAAGCCGTCGATGAAGGACGGCCAGGGCTTGTTGCTCATTGCGAAGGCTTCGGCGCGGCCCATGACGATGCAGTTGGTGATGATCAGGCCGACGAAGACCGACAGCTTGGCGCTGAGCTCAAAGGCGTAGGCCTTGAGGAGCTGGTCGACGATGATGACGAGGGTGGAGATGACCACCAGCTCGATGATCATCCGGATCTTGCCGGGGATCCAGTTGCGCAGCATCGAGATCGCCAAGCTGGAGAAGCCGGTGACCAGCGACACGGCGACAGCCATGATGATGGCCGGCTTCATCGAGGTGGTGACCGCGAGGGCCGAGCAGATGCCCAGAACCTGGACCGCGATCGGGTTGTTGATGATGAAGGGGTCTTTGGCGACCTTCATGTTGGCCGGTGAGAACAGGCCTTCGTTAGCGGGAGCAGACATGTTATTTGGCTCCTTTGTAGGTCTTGATCACAGGGGTGTAGAAGAGGTTGAAGTCTTTCAGCATTTCGTCGACACCGGCGGTGGTGAAGGTGGCGCCAGCAAGCGACAGGTAGCTGTTCGGGCCCTTTGCCGTCGATGGGTCTTTCGACGACTTGACGGCGACATAGTGGCCGAGTGCATCGACGATCTTCTTCTTGTCCGGCCATTGGTCTTGGAAGACCGGCTCGTTGATGTTGGCGCCGAGGCCGGGGGTTTCACCGTCTTTGTAGTAGGTGATGCCCATGACGGTTTGACCGTCGCCTTTTATGGCGAGGAAGCCGTAGCAGACGGAGTAGAGTCCGAAGGCCGAAATCGGCATGGCGAAACCGGCAGGCTGGTTGGCGGTCTTGTCGGCGTCCGAGCCGTAGAGGACGAAGAAAGGCAGCTTGGCTTCGGCGCGGGCCTTGGCTTCGGCCTCGGGAGAGGCGTCGTGAGCGACCTTGAGCTTCTTGATCTCGGCCTTGGCATCAAGGGCGGCGATCTCTTCGGCTTTCAAGTCGAGCAGCTTGCCGTTGCCGTCGCAGACTTTGGCGACGACGAAGTTGGACTTGAAGCCTTCGCTCTTGAAGGCGCCGAGGACGTCGGCGGAAGTGACCTTGTCACCCTTCTTGACCACTTGGAAGGCGTTCAAGATCTTGGTCTTCTTGTAGACGTCGGCGGCGACGGTTTGCTGTTCCGCGAGAGCGCTGGCGCATATCCCGAGGATGGCGCCGCTGACCACGGTGACGACGGTGGCGAAGCCGAGGGTGTAGGCGGTGGAGTTTTTATTAAGCACGGGCGAGTCTCCGGTTGATGCTGGCCTTGACGACGTAGAAGTCGATCAGGGGGGAGAAGACGTTCATGAGGAGGATGGCTAGCATCATACCTTCGGGGTAAGCCGGGTTGATGCAGCGGATGATCATGCAGAGGACGCCGATGAGGATGCCGTAGATCCACTTGCCGGTGTTGGTCGAGGCGGCGGAGACCGGGTCGGTGGCCATGAAGACGGCGCCGAGGGCGAAGCCGCCGATGCAGGCGTGGACGACGGGGCCGAGGGCGAAGACGGTGCCATCGATCTGGCCGAGGGGGTGGAGGGTCATCAGCCAAGCGGTGCCCATCAGGCCGGCGACGCAGCCGAGCATGATGCGCCAGGAGCCGACACCGGAGATGATCAGGACGGCGGCGCCAATCAGGCAGCAGAGGACCGAAGTCTCGCCGATCGAGCCGGGGATGGTGCCGACAAACATGTGGCCGAGATCGTAGTTGATATTATCGAGCGGCATGCCTTCAGCGGCCTTGGCGACGTTGCCGCCGGCAATGCCCAAGGGAGTGGCGCAAGTCAGGTCGCCAGTGGGGGCGGACATCCAGACCTTGCCGCCTTCGAGGACGGTACCGGTGGGGCCCGCCACCCAGACCTTGTCGCCAGCCATGGTGACCGGGTAGGCGAAGAAGAGGAAGGCGCGGGCGGTGAGGGCCGGGTTGAGGATGTTCATCCCGGTGCCGCCGAAGATCTCCTTGCCGATGACCACACCGAAGGCGGTGCCGACGCCGGCGAGCCAGAGCGGCATGGTGGGCGGCAGGGTCAGAACGATCAGCATGCCGGTGACCAGGAAGCCTTCGTTGATTTCGTGTTTGCGGACAACGCAGAAGATCACCTCGCAGATGCCGCCGACGGCATAGACGACGATGAGCAGAGGCA
This sequence comes from Lentisphaera araneosa HTCC2155, assembly GCA_945877655.1. Taxonomy (GTDB): domain Bacteria; phylum Verrucomicrobiota; class Lentisphaeria; order Lentisphaerales; family Lentisphaeraceae; genus CAMCSH01. The sequence continues at coordinate 10,640 of CAMCSH010000078.1, forward strand.
GGACCTTGATCAGGCCTGCGAGCATACAGGCGACGACGCTCGATGCCTTGGCAGCGAGAATCTGCTGGTCATCGATCTGGCGTGCCTGGAAGGCGGCTTCGGCGGCGTAGGTGAAGCCTTGGTGGCCGACGTTCCAGATGCCGAAGAGCAAGCAGGGCAGCATGGCGAGAACGACGGTGATCATCATCCGTTTCAGGTCGATCGAGTCGCGGATGTGAGCACCGCGATCGGTCTTCTTGTCAGTGACGAAGAGGAAGGACTCTTTCGCTTCGTAGAGCGGGTAGAGCTGTTCGTATTTGCCGCCCTTGGTGAACATGGGCTTGGCTTTATGGAAGATTTCTTCAAGGAATTTCACGGTTGGGTCATCCTTGTTTACGGTAGAATTCGATGCCTTCGCGGAGAACATCGGACGCTTCGAATTTCGAAACGCAGACGAAGTCGCAGAGGGCGATGTCTTCGGGGATCACTTCGAGGATGCCGAGGCCTTCGAGGGCTTCGACGTCCTGGGCGAGGATGCCCTTGAGAAGATGGACAGGGTAGAGGTCCATCGGCAGGACCGACTCGTAGAGGCCGGTCTGGACGAGGGCGCGGACGCCGCCGTGGTAACCGGTGTGGTGCGAGTGGCGCGAGCTCGGGGTGAGCCATGAGAAGAAAGTGCGGGAGAAGGATTCGCGGCCGAAGCCGGGCTTCATCCAGCCGATAAATTCCATGCTCGTGACTTCGGGGATGACGGTGACTTGCTGGTCATGGAAGCCAAGGAACTGGGTAGCTTCGCGTTTGCTGCCAGACAGGACGTCGCCGGAGATGATCCGGAATTCGCCTTGTTTCAGGCGGCTGCCGAGGAGTCCGTCGAGGCGGGCGCCGGGGAGGGTGCGCAGGTGCAGGGCTTCGGTCAGGCCTTCGCCGGCAAGCGAGATGATCTTCTGCATCGCGACGCGGCCTTCGAGGAAGAGGCGACCGATGGCGATGACCGAGCTGACGTCGGCGGTCCAGACGGTGTCGCCCTTGCGAATGCGGGCGATCTGGTGGATCTGGATGCCGGGGTTGCCGACCGGGTGGGCGCCGCTGAAGCGGTGGACCACGACGTTGGCGGCCTTGCTCAGGGCGTCGGAAGCGGCGGCTTCGCCGATGCTCAGGTGGACCTTGCCGGAAGTGACGCGGCTGAGGGCATTGAGACCGGCCTGGAAGGCGGCTTCATGACCCTTGAGCTGCAGCTCGACGCTGGGGGCGAGAGGAGCCGAGTTGATTGCAGTGACGAAGATGTCGCGCGGCACAACCTGGTAGCTGGGGGCGAGACCGTAGGGACGCTGGCGCAGAGTGGCGAGGAGGCCGCTGCGACCGATCTGGGCGAGGACTTTTTCGCGCGGCAGGCTGAGGATGTCGCCGGAGCCGGAGCGGGGGAACTCGACCGATTCGTTCTTGCCGTCGGCCGCGATCACGACTTCCTGCAAAACGCGTTTGTCGCCGCGGCGGACTTCCTTCACGGTGCCGCTGACCGGCGAAGTGAAGCAGTAATCGGCGTGTTCTTTTTCTTGGAAGAGCGGCGTACCGGCCTTGACCTTGTCGCCCTCTTTGACCAGCATTTTGAAGCGCAGGCCGGGGAATTCGCGGCCGTCAACAGCGACTTCGACGGGGGTGGCCTCAGCCACCGTGGTCGAGGGCGCACCGACGAGGCGAATGTCGTATCCCTGCTTCAGGTTGTAATTGCCCATTGTGTTTTTCTTTCCTTGGTTTACTCAGGAGTTGTTTTTTTCGGTGTCGTCAGGCTTTTTGCCGCAACCGCTGGCCGCATCGGCCTTGCCGCAAATTCCGCAGGACTCGTCCTGGGTGAATTTGTTGCGGGCGCTGCACGAGCCCTGCACTTCTTCATCCTTGCCGCAAATGACCTTCAGGCCGACGCCAATGAAGAGCAACGACAAGACCGCCAGCGCCGCAAGGACGTTGGAGGAAGTGGAGGCAATGATGATTTCAAGTGTCATTTTTGTGTTCCGAAAAACCGCGCTAAAGGTAATCGCTCAAAAGCCGACTTCAACCGCTGCGGCAAAGATGGGGATAGGGTTAAACACTTTCTTAAAGATGCTTACGGAAAACAGCCAGGTCAAGGCTCTTTCGGTGAAGGGCCTTACAACTCGGGGGCCCTCTTTTCCAAACATTAATTTCATCAATGCTAAACCCAGATTTATCCGGTTTCATCCTTTCTCCGGCCGGCCTGATTGTCTTGTGACTGAGGGACATGAAGTCCCGAAAGTTCTGGAGAAAAGACGATGAATCCCGCTGACCTGATCCCCTCCACCCGCTTCAGCATCGATGGCATCATTCCGGCCTTCGGTAAGGGCCTGCTGCGCCCGATCCGGCCGCTGCTCAATCGCCTTCTGGGTCTTGACGGGCTCAACCGCCTCTATGACGACAGCCTGATCGGGCTTGATCCCGACGCTTTTGCCGACTGCGTCATGCAGCGCCTCGGCTTGGAGATCGACATCGATGCGGCCTGCCTGGCCCGGATTCCGGCAACCGGCCCGGTCCTGGTGATCGCCAATCATCCTCTCGGTGCCCTCGACGGCATGATCCTCAGCCGCATCCTGAGCCGGGCTCGTCCCGACTCGAAGGTGATGGCCAACTCCTTCCTCAACGCTCTTCCCGAGATGCGCGAGAAATTGATCCTGGTCGACAGCTTCCAGCGCGGCGCGGCCAACGGCAAGGGCCTGAGGCGTTCGGTCGACTGGCTCAAGGCCGGCCACTGCCTCGGTATGTTCCCGGCTGGCGCGGTGTCGCGCTTCGATCTGCGCGACGCCTGCATCACCGATGCGGAATGGAGCCAGGACGCCTTCCGCTTGGCCAAGATGAGCGGCGCCACCATCGTGCCGGTGTGGTTCTCGGCCCGCAATTCAAAAACCTTCTACGCTCTCGGCGCGCTGCACCCGATGCTCCGCACCATGATGCTGCCGCGCGAGCTGGCGCGCACCGGCCAGAAGGTCCGGGTCGCGGTCGGCAAACCGATCGATGGACGCACTCTGAAGCGTTTCGAAGCTCCTGAAGCGGGCACGTCCTACCTGCGTCTGCGCTGCTCGGTCTTGGCGGAGAACGGCGGCAAACACCAGCCGACGCTCCGTCAGCCCCGTCAAGTCAAGCCAATGTTGCGCCCCATTGATCCCGAGCTGCTGGCCGCGGAAATCGCCGCCTTGCCGGAATCGTCGATCGTCGTCAGCCAAGGCGAATGGCAGATCCGCACCTTCCGTTCCCGCCAAGGCGCCGGCTTGATGATGGAACTCGGACGCCTCCGCGAGGAGGCCTTCCGCGCCGCCGGAGAGGGCACCGGCGATGCGCTCGACCTCGACTTCTTCGACGAGCGCTATGTGCAGATGATTCTGTGGAACAGCGCGACGAAGCAGATCGCCGGCGGCTATCGCATCGGCCTGGTCGACGAGCTGGTGCGCGACGGCAATCTCGAGACTTTGTACACCCAGCGCTTCTTTGATTACGGGCCGGAATTCCTCGCCCGTCATTCGAAGGCGGCGGAGCTCGGACGTTCCTTCATCGCGGTGGAATTCCAGCGCCGTCCGCAATGCCTGCCTTTGCTGTGGCGCGGCATCTGCCGCTACGCAAAACAAAGCGGCCTCCGCCATCTCTTCGGCCCGGTGTCGGTAAGCGCCGATTACGACGAGCTCAGCCGCAGCTTGATGGTCGAGCTCCTGCAAGAGCGCAAGGGTTTGGTCAAGGCCAAGGATCCGCACCGCGGCCGCCTCAGCCGCGAGCTGCGCCAACGCTGCGCCCGCTTCCCGGTGACGGCTCCGGAAGACCTGTCCGACCTGATCCGCTCGATCGAGTCCGACGGCAAGGATCTGCCGGTGCTGGTCAAGCACTACATGAAGATGGGAGCGCGCTTCTACGGCTTCGGCGTCGACGAGGATTTCGGCGGCTGTCTCGACGGCTTGATCGTGGTCGACCTCGCCCAGGCGCCTTTGCGGACGCTGGAGGCCTATATGGGCGAAGGCACGGCAGCCTATCAGGAAGAGCTGCTCAAAGGGTGATAAAAAATCACCGCAAGGGAGTCGGGCAGGAGGGAGGGAGGGAGTCTGAACACTCCTTCACTCCCGCGTTTCCTAAAACTCCCGAATAGGGGCCGAAAGATTCAGGGCAGGTTTTGAGCCTGCCCTGAAGAACATTTCTTCTTGATTGGCCGGCGCAGCCGGATTGGCGAGCTTGGCAAGAGGCGTGGCGACCACAAAAGAAGCAGCGAGAAAGCAAAAAGCGAAGATTTTTATCAGGGTTTGGCCGGCGCCTTCAGCTTCAAAACGTTGTTTTTCGAGTAGGACAGGATGTAGATCTCGCCGTCCAGATCTTCGGCGAAGCTAGCGATGTTGTAGTTGACGCGGCTGATCATCTTCGATTCGGCGAGCT
>CAMCSH010000079.1 GCA_945877655.1 Lentisphaera araneosa HTCC2155
CTACGGCGGCGACTGGACCCAGAACAAAAACGGCCGGCTGATCAAGGTCAGATTCGACGGCTGGAACTGCCGCCCCCGCGTCGAACTCGACGTCGCCGAGCGCTTCGACTCGCTCAGCACAGTGCAGAAATTCAGCGCCAAAGCGAGCGACCCGGAAGGCAAGGCCGTCACCGCTAAATGGGACTTCGGCGACGGCAGCAGCGCCGAGGGACTGGAGGCCAGCCATAGCTACTCCAAAGCCGGTCGTTATGAGGCCGTCCTCAGCGTCAGCGACCCCGAGGGAGCCAAGAGCAGCCGCACTCTCGTGATCAACGCCGGCAACACCCGCCCGGAGCTCAGCCTCGCCTTCAAGGACAAGGTCGTCGAGTTCAATTGGGGTCAGGAAATCCCGGTCGCAGTCAGTGCCAAGGACACCGAAGACGGCGATCTCAGTGCCGCCGTCGTCATCAGCGCCGAATACGGAATCCCCTTCGACACGCCCCCTGCCCACCCCAACCTCGCCGGCCTCGACCCGAACCTGCCCGGCGGCAAGCTGATGGCCCTCAACGCCTGCGTCGCCTGCCACAACGCCACCTCCGCCAACGTCGGCCCGGCCTTCTCTGAGGTCGCCAAGCGCTACAAGGACGACAAGGATCGCGACGCCAAGCTGCTCGAGTCGATCATCAAGGGCTCCAGCGGCAAGTGGGGCGCCCACTCGCCGATGCCCCCCTTGGGCCACATCCCCGCCGACGACATCAAGACCATGATCGCCGCCATCAACAGCCTCGGCAGCATCCGCAGCGTCGCCGTGCCAGTGCTCGCCGGCGTGGTCAAGATCCCCGCGACCATGCCCGCAGGCCTGCCCGCCAAGTCGGTCCTCACGGTGCGCGCCAGCGTCAGCGACAAAGGTGCCGCCGGGATGCCTGCCTTGAGCGCCCACGCCAAGCTTGGCCTCGCAGCCGCCAAGGTCGTGCCCCTGCATGACGGCGTCACCGAGATCCCGGCGACGATGAGCACTCTCGCCGGAAAGGAGATCCGCATGATCAACGACTACATCGCCCACATGAGTGATCCGCAGCTCAGCGTCACTTGGGTGGTGGATGCTCCGTCCGAGGGCGATTACGCCATCACGATGGAACTGGCCAACGACGCCAACGACCAGGGCCGCGGCACGCTCACTGCCAACGGCGCCTCAGTCGAAGTCAAGTGCCCCAAGACCCCCGGCTGGGAAGCCTTCACCAAGGTCGAACTCGGCAAACTGAGCCTGAAGAAAGGGCGCAACGAACTTGTGCTGAAAAGCACGGCCATCAATGGCACCTTCGGCAACATCCGCAAGCTCAGCCTGCAGCGCTGAAGTCAAGTTCCAAAGTGATTGCGGGCGCCCCCTTCTGGGGCGCCCGTTTGTTTCTCACTTTCGCCGGAACAAGAGACTTCAAACTTCGTCTCAATTGCGGCATTTCGAAGCGCAAGATTTTATCACCAAGAAAGATTCGGTTCCTCGAACAAGCCTTGTTGACTTTGAAGACAGCCGCGACGAAGTGAAGTATCGTCTCATTGTTTCAATCCCTCTTTCCCCAACCCCAAAAACCTGGAGTCCATACATGTCTCTTCTGTCCCTCTTCGTCTGCGGCATTCTCGCCGCCGCTCCGGCAGCTCCCGCCCCCTTCCCCACTCTGGCCGCCGAAGCGCCTTTGAGCAGCGCCAAGGAAGAAGGGGTCAAGCCGGTCGATCGCGTCCTGCCCCGCAAGGTGCTGGTCTTCAGCAAGACCGCCGGCTTCCGCCACGACTCGATTCCCAACGGCATCGTCGCGATCAAGAAGATCGGCGAAGCGAATAAGTTTGAAGTCGAAGCCACCGAAGACTCGAAGCTCTTCACCGCCGAAAACCTAGCTAAATTCGGCTGCGTCATCTTCCTCTCCACCACCATGGACGTCCTCAACGACGAACAGCAAAAAGCCTTTGAAGGCTTCATTCAGAGCGGCGGCGGCTATGTCGGCATTCACGCCGCCACCGACACCGAATACACCTGGCCCTGGTACACCCGCCTCGTCGGCGGCCAATTCGCCTCCCACCCGAAGCAGCAGAAAGCCGCCATCGACAAATGCGAATGCGGCAAGACCCACCCGAGTACATCTTTCCTTCCCGATCGCTGGGAACGCTTCGACGAATGGTACAATTTCAAGAAGCTGAATCCTGACACCAAGAAGCTGCTCAATCTCGATGAGACCAGCTACAAAGACGGCAAAATGGGCAAAGATCACCCGGTCGCCTGGTACCACGACTTCGATGGCGGTCGCGCTTGGTACACCGCCCTCGGCCACACCAAACAATCCTATGAAGAAGAGCTCTTCCTCAAGCACATCACCGAAGGGATCATCTGGTCCGGCCGGATGAAGAAAGATTGAGCGTTAAGCTGGGACACCACTAGGACACCACTAGGACACCATTGGGAAACCACTGGGACACAACTGGGTCCGAGCTTGTCGGAAAAGTCAGGAAGGGGTCTGGGGGAACCCGGCGCTACGGGTTCACTCAGCAGGAGCGCAGCGACGCCAAGTCATACGGGGTTTGGGGACTTGTCCCCAAGCAGGGTCCGGGACGGCAGTCCTGGGTTTCTCTTGCTCACTGTTGCTGCTGAAGTCACGCTTCCATCTTGTTCATTGCACACTAATGAAGGAGTTTAAATGATGCAAAACAGCAAGCTCAAAACGGCGGTGGCGATCCTGATGGCACTGGCGCTGGCAGTGTCACCGACCCTTGCCGCCGACGAGGCCAAGCCGATCCCCAAGCCAGACGCGCAATCAGCTGACATGAGCAAACCGGTTCAGGTCTTCCTGATTATGGGACAATCCAATGCGGTGGGCATGGGCAATGTCGCCGGGGTCAAGGACGGCACTTTGGAACATGCCGTCAAGACGGAGAAGCTCTATCCCTACCTGCTTGATGCTACCGGCGACTGGGCGGAGCGCAATGACGTCCGGAACGTTCAAGTCATGGTGGGCAGGGGCGGCGGCATGAACGTCCTTCACAACGAAGCGATGAAGGTTGGCAAGAGCAAGATTGGCGTGGAGTTTGGCTTTGGCCATCAGATCGGCGACTTCATGGGCGAACCCGTGATGATCTTGAAGAGTTGCATCGGCAATCGCGCCCTTGGGTGGGATCTTCTGCCGCCTGGCAGCGAGGGCTTCGAGCACACCACCAAGGACGCGAATACGGGCAAGGAAGTCACCTACGTTCACCCCGGATACAAGGGATCGCCCGAGCGCTGGGAAAAAGGAACCGAGCCGAAACCCATCGCATGGTATGCGGGAAAGCAGTACGACGATGACGTCGCCAATGCCAAGAAGGTCCTGTCCGAACTCGACAAGTATTACCCTGGCGCCAAGGGCTACGAAGTGGCCGGCTTCCTGTGGTGGCAGGGCGAGCGGGATTGCGGCAGCGAGCTGGCGACGCGCTACGAGAAAAACCTCGTCCAGCTGATCAAGTCGCTGCGTAAAGATTTCAACGCGCCCAAGGCGAAATTCGTCATCGCGACCCTAGGTGAAGCGACCAAAGGCTGCGGCGGCAACACCGAAATCGTGATGAACGCCCACATGGCCGTGGACGGCAAGACCGGCAAGTACCCCGAGTTCAAGGACAATGTGGCGACCGTCTACACCCACGACCTGGCCCGCGGCGGCAGCGGCAACGGTCATTACGGCGGCAATGCCAAGGTTTACATGGACATCGGCGAAGCCATGGGCCAGGCGATGATCGAGCTGATGAAAGCGGGCAAGTAGCTCTAGATTCCGCCGGCCTGCGCAACTCCGGTTTGATCTTTATGCCCCTGCATAGCTCGGCGACCGGGGAGTGAGGGAGGAGGGAGTAGCTTCCTGCAGCTCACTCCCTTACTCCCTAGCTTGTTAATCGTGATGTCGACTTGCACAGGTCGCAAAAATTCCATTTCCTCGTCACCGCCGCTTGGCAAAGTGTCACGCTCCGGCAAATTGCTCAACCGCACCTTACGAACCCCCCTGGAGACCCCCGCATGAGCCAGCTCTTCCAGCCGCCCGCCGCCTTCGCCAAAACCGCCCATATCAAATCCCTCGCGGAATACGAAAAGCTGCACAAGTTCTCGGTCGAAAACCCCGAGGCCTTCTGGTCGGAACAAGCTGAAAAATGCTTCTGGATGAAGAAGTGGAACAAGGTCGTCGAATACTCCTGCCCCGACGCCAAATGGTTCGTCGGCGGCAAAACCAACCTCTGCGCCCACGCCGTCGATGCCCAGGTCAAGGCCGGCTTCGGCGACAAGGTCGCCCTGGTCTGGGAAGGCGAGCCGATGCCCGAAGGCAAGCCCGAAATCAAGAAACTCACCTACTCGCAACTCCTCGTCGAAGTCTCCAAACTCGGCAACGTCCTCAAGGCCAAAGGCGTCAAGAAGGGCGACGTCGTCACCATCTACATGCCCATGACCCTCGACATCGTCGTCGCCATGCTCGCCTGCGCCCGCATCGGCGCCGTCCACTCGGTCATCTTCGGCGGCTTCTCCGCCTCCGCCATCCGCGACCGCATCGAAGACTGCAAATCCAAGCTGGTCATCACCACCGACGGAGGCTGGCGCCGCGGCAAGGTCGTCCCGCTCAAGACCAACGTCGATGAAGGCATCGCCGAAGGCGCCGCCAAAGACCTGGTCAAAACCGTCCTCGTCTATGAACGCATCGGCGGCGATTGCGCCACTTACGCCGCCGGCCGCGACGAAAAAGTCGCCCCGCTCCTCGCCGCCGCCTCGGCCGAGTGCGCGCCCGAAGAGATGGACTCCGAAGACCTCGCCTTCATCCTCTACACCTCCGGCTCCACCGGCAAGCCCAAAGGCATCATGCACAGCGTCGGCGGCTACATGGTCCACACCACCATGACCGCCAAGCTCACCTTCGACCTGAAACCCGAAGACCCCTCCGAAATGTACTGGTGCACCGCCGACGTCGGCTGGATCACCGGCCATTCCTACGTCGTCTACGGCATGCTCCCCAACCGCGTCCCCTGCCTGATCTACGAAGGCGCCCCCGACGCTCCCGCCCAGGACCGCTTCTGGGACATCATCGCCCGCCACAAGGTCAGCAAGTTCTACACCGCTCCCACCGCCATCCGCACCTTCATGAAATGGGGCGAAGAGCTGGTCACCAAGCACGACCTCAGCTCGCTGAAAGTGCTCGGCACCGTCGGTGAACCGATCAACCCCGAAGCCTGGCTCTGGTACCACCGCGTCATCGGCGGCAACAACTGCCCGATCGTAGACACCTGGTGGCAGACCGAGACCGGCGGCCACATGCTCACCCCGCTCCCCGGCGCCACCCCCACCGACCCCGGCTCCTGCACCCGCCCCATGCTCGGCATCGACATGGCCGTCGTCGACGAAGCCGGCAAGGAAGTCCCCCAAGGCGAAGCCGGCATCCTCGTCGTCCGCAAACCCTGGCCCTCGATGCTCCGCGGCGTCTACGGCAACCGCGAGCGCTTCATCGAAACCTACTGGACCAAGGTCCCCGGTCTCTACACCGCCGGCGACGGCGCCAAGATCGACGAAAACGGCAACTTCTGGATCCTCGGACGCATCGACGACATCATCCTCGTCGCCGGCCACAACGTCGGCACCGCCGAAGTCGAATCCTCGCTCGTCGCCCACCCCCGCTGCGCCGAAGCCGCCGTCGTCGGCTTCCCGCACGACATCAAGGGCAACGGCATCGCCGCCTTCTGCATCCTCCGCGGCGCCTACCCGCAGGGAGCCGAGGCCGAAGCTCTCAAGAAAGAGCTCGTCGCCCACGTCTCCAAGCAGCTCGGCCCGACCTGCCGCCCCGACAAACTCTTCATTACCGAAGCCCTCCCCAAGACCCGCTCCGGCAAGATCATGCGCCGCCTCCTCCGCGACGTCGCCGTCGGCAAGGACATCACCCAGGACACCTCCACCCTCGACGACGTCGCCGCGCTCCACAAGCTCGCGGCTGCTGCTAAGCAGGGGTGAGGCTGTCTTCGGTAACGTGAAGATCGGTCCGATCCGTTGGATCAGACTGATCGGATGAAGCTGAATATTGCGCCCCCCGCGAAGAGATTTGCGGGGGGCGCGAAACTAAAGGAATGATCACATGAGCAATCAGCTTTCGGCCGAGGAATTCTGGAAAATCATTGATGAGATCTCTGATTGTGCTCGTGTTGGTGTTGCGGAGAGATTGAGTCAGCTAACACTTCCTCAACTGGCGGGATTTTCAGTGGCCTTCCAAACTTTCGAAAGCATGCTCGAAAGTGATGAATACGCTATGAATTTACCTCTTTCAGGAAATTCTGATGACGCCTTTCTATATGTTCGAAACTCAGTAGTTTTAAGTGGAAAAAAGTCTTTCGATGGGATGCTTAAAAATCCGAAGAGGATCTCTAAGTATGATGATGTGTGGGCGGAGTTCATGTGTGATCTTTGTGAGACTCTCGGGAAAGACCATTTTGGAATAACTGAGGCTGAGTGGGAGAAGTTGGAAGAGGAAACTCCATTCGACACAGGTTTGCCGAGGCCAAAATTTAGAGTTACACGCGTTGATTTTAGAAATAAATTCAATGATCACTGCCTGAATTTAGCGCAAGAAGCAATTGAGTTTAATCTAAAGAGATTTAAGGTTTATTTTTGGGACTCCAACTATTTAGAGGTTAATCTTGAGTCGGCTCCAGAGGAAATTCATTTTAAATCAAAAATTAAAATTTATTATGATGGGATTTTCAAGAGTTTAATCAACGCTAAGTTGTCGGTCGATTCCGTTGAATTGACAAAGATGCAGAATGCACCTTGGTACCCGGATGATCTAGCTATAAAAAAATTTAAGTTTGACGGCTATATGGCCGTGTACAGTTACAATTGTGAGATTGGGGTATTATCATTAATAATCACCTCGAAGGATGGCAATAAGATTAATATAAATAGAAAGCAGACGTGTTTTAAGTTTGCGCTGGACTCGAGGATCAAACCGAAGACAATTGATGGATCCATTCATATCAATGAGGATAACCATTCCGATTTTTATATAAAAGTTTCAATGGATCTATCTACGCATGAAAAAAGGAACTATCGAGCCGATCAGGGGAACCCTCATATGATGTTTAGACTTGGCGAATTATTGATAGATGAATCTCCGGAAAAAGCTAGATATTGGCTGAAAGAATCAGCCGCCAAAGGATTCAAATTAGCCGGCGGGATACTTAGACAGCTGGATGAAGGAAGCAAACTTTGATGCCTTTCCACATTGCCGTTCTGTCTTCGACCCCTTGCGGGTCGCACATGGTAGCCCAGGGTCGCTTCGACCCTGGGTCAATGGATAAATTGAGTTCCCGACCCCTTGCGGGTCGCACAGCGTCCAGCGCGAACTCTGTGCGACCCGCAAGGGGTCGAAAAATCGCGGGAGGGTCGAACGCCATACATCAAGAGGACTCGCCTCATGCCCGCTAAACCCAAGCCCACCGCCAAAACCGCCGCCGCGTTGATCCGTTCCTCGGCGGCGGAATACCTCACCTTCGTCGCCGCCAGCGGCGGCTCGGAAACCAGCGTCGAGATGCGCTACGAAGATGAAAACATCTGGCTGACCCAGAAGATGATGGCGACCCTCTATGATGTCACGGTGTCGGCGATCAATCAACATTTGAAGCGAATTTACAGCGACCATGAATTGGAGCGCGAGGCAACTGTTAAGCAGTACTTAATAGTTCAGACCGAGGGTGAGCGTCAGGTGAAACGCGAAGTCGAGCACTACAACTTGCAGGCGATCATCTCCGTAGGCTTCAAGATTGAGAACGAGCGAGCCGTGCAGTTTCGAAAATGGGCGACGCAGATCGTCAAGGATTACACCATTCAAGGGTGGATCATGGACGTGGAGCGCCTGAAAAGCGGCGGCAGCATCCTGACCAATGAATTTTTTGAGCGCCAACTCGAAAAGATCCGGGAGATCCGCCTCTCCGAGCGCAAGTTCTACCAGAAGATCACCGACATCTATGCAACCTCGATCGACTACGATCCTACGGCCGCGGCGACCCGTCGTTTCTTCGCCGCCGTGCAGAACAAGATCCACTATGCTATTCACGGTCAGACTGCTGCAGAGGTCATTGTCGATCGTGCAGATCATCGGAAAGCCAACATGGGCTTGACCTCCTGGGACGGAGCACCAAGCAGCAAGATCCATAAGTATGATGTCGTCATTGCCAAGAACTATCTCAACGAATTCGAAATGGCACAGATGCAGCGCATCGTCTCCGCCTATCTCGATATGGCCGAGCTGCAGGCGATGCGGAAGATGCCGATGACCATGGCAGACTGGGAAACCCGACTGAGTGGCTTTCTCAAGCTTTGGGACCGCGACATCCTCCAGGATAGCGGCAAGGTGACGGCGGAGATCGCCCATGCCCATGCCGAGAGCGAGTTCGAACGCTACCGCATCGTCCAAGACCGCCTCTTTGAGAGCGACTTCGACCGGATGCTCAAGCTGATTCACGATGGCAAAGAAGCGCCGCCAACTCAGAACTGAAACACTCCAACGAACCTCTCGCAAGACGAAAAGCTCTATGACACTATACTTGCCCTGCGCAAATTCAGAATCAGGAGAGCTCCATGACTAAAGCCGCGATGAACACCACCAGCGCCAACTCGATCACCATTCGACTTCGCCTTGATCACCGTCCCGGCCTGCTCGCCAAGGCGACCACCGCGATCGCCGAGAAGGGTGGCAACATCGGCGCCATCGACATCGTCCGGGTCGAAGGCAAAACCATCATCCGCGACATCACCGTCGACACCGCCAGCGAAGCTCAAGCCAAAGAGGTCGCCAACGCTCTGAAAGACATCGAGGGCCTGACCATCCTGCACGTCTCCGACCGCGTCTTCCGCATGCACCTCGGCGGCAAGATCGAAGTCGTCTCGAAAGTGCCGATCAAGACTCGCGACGACCTCTCCATGGCCTACACTCCCGGCGTCGCCCGCGTCTGCATGGCGATCGCCGAAAACCCCGAAAATGCGTGGAACCTGACCATCAAGCGCAACACCGTCGCCATCGTCACCGACGGCACTGCAGTGCTCGGTCTCGGCGACATCGGACCCAAGGCCGGCATGCCGGTGATGGAAGGCAAGGCGATGCTCTTCAAGGAATTCGCCGGCGTCGACGCCTTCCCGATCTGTCTCGACACCAAGGATACGGAAGAGATCATCCGCATCGTCAAGGCGATCTCGCCCGGCTTCGGCGGGGTCAACCTCGAAGACATCTCGGCACCGCGTTGTTTCGAGATTGAGCGCCGCCTCAAGGCCGAGCTCGACATCCCGGTCTTCCACGACGACCAGCACGGCACCGCCGTGGTCATCTCCGCCGCCTTCCTCAACGCCCTCATCGTCACCGGCAAAAAAGCCGAGGAGGTCAAGGTCGTCCTCTGCGGCGCCGGCGCCGCCGGCACCGCCTGTGCCCGCATGCTGATGTGCTTCGGCGTCAAAAACCTCATCGCCGTCGACCGCTGCGGCGTCCTCTACCGCGGCAACCCCGGCATGGACGAAGCCCGCAGCCGCCTCGCCGCCGACACCAACCCGGGCAACCTCAAGGGCGAAAAAGTCAGCGACGTCATCCCCGGCGCCGACTTCTTCATCGGCCTCTCCGCCCCTGGCGTCCTCAGCGTCGACGACGTCAAGAGCATGGCCCAGGACGCCGTCGTCTTCGCCATGGCCAACCCCGAGCCCGAGATCCGCCCCGAGCTGGCCCAGCCGCACGTCCGGATCATGGCCACCGGCCGCAGCGACTTTCCCAACCAGATCAACAACGTCCTCGCCTTCCCCGGCATCTTCCGCGGCGCCCTCGACTGCCAGGCGCGCGACATCAACGAAGAGATGAAAGTCGCCGCCGCCATGGCCATCGCCCGCAGCATCCCCGAAGACCAGCTCTGCGAAGACTACATCATCCCCTCGGTCTTCGACCGCAACGTCTTCCAAGCCGTCGCCAGCGCCGTCCGCGACGCGGCGATCAAAAGCGGCGTCGCCCGCCGCCACCAGCTGTCCAAACAAGTCTGATCTGGCCATGAACTTCACACCCGCGGCGAAGAGATTCGCCGCGGGTTTTTCGTGCCGTGGTTCGAGCTTCCAAATGCCTCACACGCAACGGCAAAGAATGTTGATGGCGCCTTCTTTGATGCTTGATGCTTAACCCCAAGGGGGTTTCAGCCCAAAGCCCAGGGTTGGCGCATCGCCTACCCTGGGTAAGACATTTTGATTGCATACCCCGAAGGGGTTTCGTCTCGTTCCATGCGCAGAGAAGACAAGCAAGATGAAACCCCTTTGGGGTACCAGGGAATTGGCCGGTCCCCAGGGTAGCGCCTCGATGCTCGGCGCAACCCTGGGCTTTGGGCTGCAACCCCTTCAGGGTAAAGCAGAAAGTCCCAATGAGTTCTCAGCAACTCCATGCGGGTCAGGAATCCCGAGATTTCACCCCTCGACCAGGATGGTCGAACCACGTCACTCCACCTCGTCACTCAGGAGCAGGAAGCCAACGGGATTGCGGCGGCGGAGAAGCGCCAAGGCGTAGTGCAGCCGCGACTTCACCGTGCCCAAGGAGATTTCCAAGCGACGGGAGATCTCTTCCAGACTCATCTCGTCGCTGAAACGCAGGCGGTCGACGCTGCGGTTGCGGGTCACCGCGTAGAGCCAAGTGCGGAGAGCGCGATTGCCAGTGAAGCGACGGGAGAGATTGAAGACAAAGCTGCGATGGCGCTCGTAGAGACGGGTGAGCGACGCTTCGTCGCCTTGCGCCGCCGCGTCGAGATCCGCCCTGTCGTCATTCTCCGCCACTCTGGCTCCGCTTGTTTGCGCCGCAATCTGTCCGTTCCAGCCGAAGTTCCCAGTCTATTCCTCGTTGCAACTATGACACAATCATGGCCAAATCCCGCAAAAATCCGGCCGAATTCTTTGCCTATCCGCGTCTTCGGGTGCATATTCCGGGCCGTCCGTCCCGGACTACACTTTCCCAGAGAAAAACAAAGGACTAGAAAAGAAATGAACAAGTGCGCATGCTTCTTCACAAGCACGCTCGGCAAGAAGGTGACCATGGCGGTCACAGGTCTTCTGCTGATCGGCTTCCTCGTCGTTCACCTGATCGGCAACTTGACCCTCTTCCCCGCTTTCGGCGGCAAAGAGAAGTTCAATGATTACGCCCATTTGCTCAGCTCCACCCCGCTGATCTACGGCGCCGAAGCTCTGCTCTTGGCGATCTTCCTGATCCACATCGTCGCAGCCATCCAGGTGTCGCTCCGCAACAAGGCCGCCCGCCCGGTCGCCTATGAAGTCCGCAACACCTTCGGCAAATCCAACGCCTACTCGCGTGGCATGCTCCACACCGGCCTCACCGTCCTGGTCTTCCTCGTCGTCCACCTCGTCACCTTCAAGTTCGGCACCGAATACCCGGTCAGCGGCACTCACAGCACCGAGGTCGCCGCTCTCAATGCCGAAGGCAAGATGGAAATGAAGACCGTCGAGGTCCTCAATGCTGGCTCGGTTGAAGACATGGGCAAGCGCGATCTTTATCGCACTGTGGTCGAGCTCTTCAGCAACAAAGCCTACTCCGCCTTCTACATCGTCGCCATGCTGGTCATGGGACTGCACCTCATGCACGCCTTCAAGTCGGCCTGCCAAACCCTCGGCCTCTTCCACGCCAAGTGGAACAACCTCTTCGCCCGCATCAGCGTCGGCCTTGCCTTCTTCTTCGCCGTCGGCTACTCCAGCTTCCCGATCTACTTCGGCTTCATCAAGCCGGAAAAAGCCTGCGGCATGAACTGCGGCAGCTCCTGCAATCCCTGTGGCAGCAAGAAGGACGATGACTGCCCCTGCTGCTCCGGCAAGACCGACATCAATCTTCCCGCCGGCGCCCAGCTTCCTGAAGCCCCCAAGGCTCCTGCCATTCCCACCACCCCTTCCGCCGTGACTAAGTGAGGCCCTCATGAAACACCAAGAATATTTCAATCTCGCTGAAGCCGCCCTCGACGGCAAGTGCCCCCCCTCCAACGGCGACGCCCTCTCCGCCTGGAGTAAATACAAAAACACCCTGCCCCTCGTCTCGCCCGCCAACCGCCGCAAATTCAAGGTCATTGTCGTCGGCTCCGGCCTCGCCGGCGCCTCCGTCGCTGCCAGCCTCGGTGAACAAGGCTACAGCGTCGATTGCTTCTGCTTCCAGGACACTCCCCGCCGCGCTCACTCGATCGCCGCCCAGGGCGGTATCAACGCCGCGAAAAACTACCAGAACGACGGCGACTCGATCTATCGCCTCTTCAAAGAAACCATCAAGGGCGGCGACTTCCGCGCCCGTGAAGCCAACGTCGCCCGCCTCGCCGAGGAATCGGTGAACATCATCGACCAGTGCGTCGCTCAAGGCGTCCCCTTCGGCCGCGAATACTCCGGCTACCTCGACAACCGCACCTTCGGCGGCACCCAGGTCTCCCGGACCTTCTACGCCAAAGGCCAGACCGGCCAGCAGCTCCTCATCGGCGCCTACTCGTCGCTCAGCCGCCAGATCGCCCAAGGCCGCGTCAAGATGAACGTCCGCAGCGAAATGCTCGACGTCGTCATCGTCGACGGCCGCGCCCGCGGCATCATCGTCCGCAACCTGGTCACCGGTAAAATCACCGCCCACGCCGCCGACGCCGTCATCCTCGCCTCCGGCGGCTACGGCAACGTCTACTACCGCTCGACCAACGCCAAAGGCTCGAACGTCACCGCCACCTGGCGCGCCCACAAAAAAGGCGCCCTCTTCGCCAACCCCTGCTACACCCAGATCCACCCCACCTGCATCCCCCTCACCGGCTCCGACTACCAGTCGAAACTCACCCTGATGAGCGAGTCGCTGCGCAACGTCGGCCGCGTCTGGGTCCCCCTCAAGAAGGGCGACACCCGTGCTCCCGCCGACATCCCCGAAACCGAGCGCGATTACTACCTCGAACGCAAATACCCCGCCTTCGGCAACATGGTCCCCCGCGACATCGCTTCGCGCAACGCCAAATACGCCTTCGATGAAGGCCGCGGCGTCGGCGGCAAGGAACAGGTCTACCTCGACTTCCGCGATGCCATCAAGCGCGACGGCGAAGACAACATCCGCCTCAAGTACGGCAACCTCTTCGACATGTACCAGCGCATCACCGACGAGAACCCCTACAAGACGCCGATGCGCATCTACCCCGCCATCCACTACGTCATGGGCGGCCTCTGGGTCGACTACAACCTCCAGACCTCCATCCCCGGCTGCTTCTGCCTCGGTGAAGCCAACTTCTCCGACCACGGAGCCAACCGCCTCGGCGCCTCCGCCCTGATGCAAGGCCTCGCCGACGGCTACTTCGTCGCGCCTTACACCGTCGCCGCCTACCTCGGTGCCAACACCAAGGCCCTCGCCGATGGCAAGGTCACCATCGACCACCCCGAGTTCAAGAAAGCCCTCGAAGAAACCCAGGCCGCCACCAAGAGGCTCCTCGACGTCAAGGGCAAGCGCTCCGTCGACGACTTCCACCGCGACCTCGGCAACAAGGTCTGGGACCTCTGCGGCATGGAGCGCACCGAAGCCGGCCTGAAAGAGCTGATCGCCTACATCCGCAAGCTCCGCAAGGAATTCTGGACCCCCGGCGAAGGCGTCTCCGTCGTCGGTTCCGGCGAAGAGTTCAACACCTGCCTTGAGCGCGCCGGCCGCGTCGCCGACTTCATGGAATTCGCCGAGCTCCTCGCTCTCGACGCCCTGATGCGCGAAGAATCCTGCGGCGGCCACTTCCGCGCCGAGCACAACGATGACGGCGAAACCAAGCGCGACGACGCCAACTTCTCCTTCGTCGGAGCCTGGCAGTTCAACGGCGTCGATGCCAAACCCACCCTGCACAAAGAGCCCTTGCTCTTCCCCTCGTTCAAAGAAGCTGACATGAAGAGGAACTACAAATAATGAGCACCCTCAATCTCTCCCTCAAGATCTGGCGCCAGAAAAACACCGCCAGCTCCGGCTCCTTCGAGACCTACCCCCTCAAAGGCGTCCCCACCACCGTCTCCTTCCTCGAGATGCTCGACCAGCTCAACGACGAGCTCGAGCGCGCCGGCAAAGACCCCGTCGCCTTCGACCACGACTGCCGTGAAGGCATCTGCGGCATGTGCTCGCTCTACATCAACGGCAAGCCCCACGGCGGCCAGAAGGCGACCACCACTTGCCAGCTCCACATGCGCTCGTTCAAAGATGGCGACACCATCACCATCGAGCCCTGGCGCGCCGCCTCCTTCCCGGTGATCCGCGACCTCGCCGTCGACCGCTCCGCCTTCGACCGCATCATCCAGTCCGGCGGCTACATCAGCGTCCGCGCCGGTACCGCCCCCGAAGCCAACTCGATGCCCGTCCGCAAGGCCGACGCCGACAAGGCGATGGACTTCGCCACCTGCATCGGCTGCGGCGCCTGCGTCGCCGCCTGCAAGAACGCCTCGGCTTCTCTCTTCACCTCCGCCAAGATCTCGCACCTGTCGCTCCTGCCCCAGGGCAAGGTCGAAGCCCGCGAGCGCGTCCTCTCGATGGTCCGCACCATGGACGCCGAAGGCTTCGGTCACTGCACCAACGAAGGCGAATGCGAAGCCGCCTGCCCCAAGTCGATCTCGATCGAAGGCATCGCCAAAATGAACCGCGAGTTCATGTACGCCTCGCTCTTCGAAGAGCCGATCAAAGAAGGCGGCGGCGGCGAGTGATCGCTTTCTGAACGAGGTTGAAAGGTTGAAAGGTTGAAAGGCCCAACAACCAAGAAGCCCAAAATTCGCGCCCCCCGCAAAGAGATTTGCGGGGGGCGCAGATTTTGCAGCGATTGTCGATATCTGTCGATGTCTGTCGATACCCTCGATAGCTATCGTGATATCGATAGATATCGATAGACATCGATAGACATCGACAGATATCGACTGAGTTCCTGCTCCGGCTCCCCCCTGCAAAACCCCCTCGCCTTGGCACTGGCCATTTTCTGCTGGCACCTGAAGAGCCACTCATCGATGCCCCTCGAGCCCTGGCGACTCCCGCTATAGAT
>CAMCSH010000080.1 GCA_945877655.1 Lentisphaera araneosa HTCC2155
TCCCGTCAAGGCCTTTCTAAGAAAAACTCCGGGAATTTTCAAGCTGATTTCAGCTCCCGGGGGCCCGGCCTTTTCTCGACGGAGTTTTTGTCTTGGGTTTGAGCTTGCGAATGAGGAGGTAGATGACGCCGATGAGAGCCACGATCAAGCTGGCAGTGGCGGCGAGAAGCCGGCGATTGTCCTGAGGGGCTGGCGTAGCCGGGACCTCGACGCTCGCAACAGGTGCGGGTGGTGGCGGGTCGAGCGGTGCCAGTTTCTTCACCAGTTCAGCCCGTGAATCGCGAAATTTGGCAATCTCAGCGTCGCTGCCGCCAAGGAGGAGTTTCTCGATGAAAAAGGCCTTCCAACGAGGTTCGATTTCGGGCCAGCCGCCGACGCAGTGGGTGCCGCCGGGGAGCATGGTGTAATCAAAGCTCTTGCCGGCTTGGCGCAAGGCTTCGGCAAACTTGCTCGTCGACAAGGGGTCGACATTGGTGTCGCACACGCCGCCGGTGAGGAAGAGGCTGCCTTGCAGCTTGGCGGCCTGGTCGATGTTCGAGCTTTCCGAGTACCAGGGACCGACGGGCCAGCCCATCCAGGCTTCGTTCCACCAGATCTTGTCCATCCGGTTGTCGTGGCAGCCGCAGTCGGCGAAGGCGGCGGAGTAGAATTCCGGGTGGAAGATCAGGGCTCCGGCGGCATTCTGGCCGCCAGCGGAACCGCCGTAGATGCCGACGCGGGTGGGATCAAGAGACGGGAATTGCTTCGCCATCTGCCGGATCCACAGAATCCGGTCGGGCAGGCCGGCGTCTTTGAGATTGTGCCAGCAGACATCGTGGAAGGCTTTCGAGCGCCAGTTGGTGCCCATGCCGTCGATGATGACGACGGCAAAACCCATGGCGCGGAGTTGTTCCAAGTTGTGGGCGAAGTGATAATTTTTAGGGCAATTCGTGCCCGGCGGGCCGGCGTAAATCTCTTCGAGAATCGGGGATTGACCCTGTACTGAGTTCGGGTACGGCAAGTAGACAATGCCGTAGATCAGTGTCTTGCCGTCCCGCCCGGGAAAGGCGAAAGCCTTCGGCGGTTCCCAGCCGAGCTTGCGACGGGCCGCGTCGTTTTCCACAGCGAGTTCGCGGATGAGTCGGCCGTCGACACTGCGCAGAACTTGGTGGCGGGGCTCGTCCACCCGCGACCAGGTGTCGACGATGAATTTCCCGTCCGGCGAAAAGCTCCAATCATGCTCGCCGTTTTCCGGGGTCAGAATCGCAAAGCCGGAGCCGTCGCGGTGGCAACGGGCGAGCTGTTCGAAGTAGGGATCGAGCTTGGGATCGGCGCCAACAAGCTTCAGGTAGAGCCAGTCGCCGGCGGCATCGTAATGGTCGAGTTTTTTGACCACGAAGGAGCCTTTGGTGATCTGTCGGCAGGAGCCGGAAACGAGGTCGTAGAGATAGAGATGATTCCAGCCGTCGCGCTCGCTCATCCACAAGAGTTCGCGGCCGCCGGGGAGGATCTGGCAAAGGTTTTTCTGCGAATAGTCGATGAAGGTCTGGGATTGTTCATCGATCAAATCTTGCACCGCGCCGGTCTTCAGATCCAGGCCGATAACCGAGCTTTTCTGGTGGCCGCGGTAGTGGAGGTAGATCCAGGCTTTGCCAAGGCCTTCATCGATGCCGAGGATCCTGGTTTCCCAGAGGTTTTGCAGGCGTTCGGCGGGCACTTCGAGGCGCCGGCCGCTGCTGCGTTCCACGATGAAGGGGGCTGGCTTGTCGATGGCTTCGCCGGCACGGTTGTAGTCGGTCGTCCGGGAGTTGGATTTGCCGCCGTTGTTGGGGCGTGTGTCGATGACGCTGAGCTGGTATTTGTCGACGTATTCGGTGCGGATGAAGCCGAGGTAATTCTCCTTGTCGCTGAAGTCGACCACCCAGTAGCCGATCTTTTTCGAGGCGTCGCTGGAGAGCGCCCGGCCGCGGTCCGTCGGATTGCCGCCATTCCAGCTGATGTCGCGCCAGGCGGCGGCGTGTGCCGCTTCGTTTTTCTTGGCGCTTTCCGCAATCTTTCCGGTGACCAGACAGTCGCCCGGGAGCTTGCCGCTCCAGATGATCTCGCCACGTTCTCCTTGGATCTGCCAGGCGTGGCCCTTGAAGCTGCCGTAGTGGGCCCAGGAACCAGGGGCGACCTGGCCATAATCGTTGGCCTTCCCGCGAAAGTCAATCCACGCCAGTTTCCAGGCCGAGCCGCTGGTGTTGCGGATGTGCAGGACGGCTTCGCCACCGGCATTTTTGCTTCGGGTTCTTTTCTCGAATCGAGGCGCTAGCGCAGCTTCAAACGCCAGCCTCTCCTCGTCCTTCAGCCATCGCGCCGGACTGCCATCGGCGGGAATCCACAACCCGCCTTTTTCGGTCATCGCCTGCACCCCTCCCGGCAGACAGCGATTGAGGAAGATGTCGGCCTTGCCTGAAGGGAATAAGCTCTCCAGCTGTTTCGCCGGATGAAGCGGGTGGAGGCTGCCGTCACGCAAGTCCAAGAACTCCCATTCGGTGCCGCGCTTGAGCATCACTCGCGCCGGATCTTCACCCCAGGTGATCTCGGCTTCCTGGAATTCCGTCTTCGTCTTGGCCAGCTCATTGACCCGCTTCTCCGCCCGGTCGATGATCTCTTCCGGAGTCGCCGCCATCAAGCTTAAGCTGAAAAGGCAGAGCAATAGTATTTTTTTCATGGAAAAGTCCTCAAGTCATCTTTATTTTGTCGTCAATTGATAACACCATTGACGGCTTGAGGATCTGGCAGTTCCCGAACTTTTCGAAAAAAAGCCCCTCAGCTGAGGGGGAAGGGAAGGAGTTGGCTGAAGCTGGCGCTCAGCTATGGAAGTTCTTCAGGAAGATCTGGCGAACCCAGAGGTAGAGCAGCTGGGCGGCGGGTTTTTTCTCCATGTCGAGCTGCACGCTGATGCGCTGGCCGGACATCAACCAAGCCGGGGATTCGCCCGGAGCGACATGGATTTCGAAGTGACGTTCCTTCGTCTTGGTGCCGGATTTCTCCTGCTGGTCGACCTCGACGTCGCCGCCACCGCCAAAGCCGAGGGCGGCGGAGGGGAGTTTCTCGACCCCGGCAGGGAGGATCTTGACCACCTTGCCTTCGCTGTGCAGATCAGGGGCGCCGCGGACCCGGAATTTACAGGTGCCGTTGACCTGGAATTCATCATTGAGGCGGCCAGCTTGTTCCTGGGTGGCGACGCCGCGGATGAGGATCTGACGCGACGAAACGGCACCGACTTTCTGGCCTTGTTGGAAGTAGCGGCCTTGCAGGTTGACGGTGTCTTCCGGCAGCATCCAGACGCCATTGAAGGGGGCGGCGATGACGAGGTCCTTGAGGCGGCTTTTGAGCTCGCCGCAGCGGCCTTGGTAGAAGGCGATCTGGTCATCGAGGATCTGGGCTTTCGACAGGTCTTTTTCGAAAGCGATGTTGCGCTCCACTTTCAGCTCGGAGACCTTGGCTTCGGTGCTCTTCAGCTCGGCTTCGAGATCGGGGTTGGAGGCGCGCAGGAGGGAGGCACCGGCACTGACCGGGCTGGCGTCGGTCTGGAAGCCGTCGACAAAGCCGTCGCTGAGCATGTGGATTTCGGCGTAGTCAAGTGGTTCGGCGACGGCGTCGACGCGGATCCGGTCGGGGACATTGATGCCGCCGAGAAGGAAGGTGAGACCGAGGACGGCGACTGCGGTGACCAGCCAGGCACGTCCGCGGCAGTCGCGCAATTCCGGCGATTTACGCAGGTAGCTGAAGTAGCTCCAAAGTGGTTTGATCAGCATGCCGAAGAGCCAGCAGCAGCCCATGAAGAGGCCTAGCAGAGGCAGGACGGTGTAGAGAGTGAAGAAGATGCTGCCGAAAATCGTCAGACGCATCAAGAAGGCCGCCGGCGGGTAGGTCAAGAACAAGGTTTTTTCGACTCGGTCGCCGGTGGGTGGCGGCAGCTTGGTGCAGCCGAGGACAGTCCGCTTCAGGGTGTCGAAAAAGAACTTGTTGGAGCGGGTCGCGAGGTTGGGCGTCTCCATCAAGTCGGCGAGGATGAAATATCCGTCGAAGCGCATCAAGGGGTTGACGTTGAAGAGGACGGTAGTGACCGAGCAGACGAACATGACGTTGTAGGCGATGCTGTGAGCGAGTGACTGGTCGGGACTGCCCATCCAGACGAAGGCGGCGATCATCGCCAGGTGCAATTCGGCGTACATGCCGGCGCCGGCAATGAAGGCGCGTTGAAATTTCGACTTGAGCGCCCAGGAACTGGAGCAGTCGACATAGGGGATCGGGGTGAGCATCATCAGGTTGACGCCCATCGAGTGGACTTCGCCTTGGCGGCCGTTGGCCTGGCCGAGGATCTTGCAGGCGAAGCCGTGGCTGAACTCGTGAAGCAGTTTGGAAACGGTGAAGATGATGTACATGATGAAGATGTTGCCGGGGGAGAACATCCCCTCGCTTTCGCTCATCAACTTGTCGCTGTGTTCAAGCAAAAGGAAAACCGTGATGAAGGCAAAAAGGCTGGCGGCGATCACCCAGGTTTTGGAGAAGAAGATCCGGGCGAGGCCGGCGCCGCGCTCGAGCACTTCGTCCGGATCGAAGAGCGGAATCTTAGCGAAGAGGATGTTCTTCAGGTAAGTCTGGATTTGACGCGAGACGCGGGAATCGTAGCGGCGAAGCAGTTCCGCGACGTCGGGCGGGATGTCGGAAAGCAGCAGGTTGTTATTGAAGAGCTGGCCGAGGATGCGGATCGCCTCGGGCTGGGTCGGTGCGGCATCGCCGAGGCATTCGGAGGCCAGGTTCCACGCTTCGCCGATGCTGCGGCGTCCGTCAAGCAGCGAAACGAAGTACCAGCCGCTGCTGTTGACCCGGAAGAAGCTGTTATTGCCGCGGTCCTGAATGACGAACCAGATCTGCTTGCGGTATTTCTGGCGAACGACTTCAAGCCCTGGAGACAGGCGGACGCGCATCGCCTCGACCTTGTACCAGGACTCGTGGTAGGTGTTTTCACGCATGGGGCCACTTAAGAGGTTGAAAGGTTGAAAGGTTGAAAGGCGAACGAAGAGGTTGGCAGGTGAACTGAGTCTCTGCTTCGGCTGCTCGGCTGCTCGGCTGCTGATTTGCTCGCCTTTCAACCTTTCAACCTTTCAACCTCCTCCCGCTCAGATCCACAACTTGCTGCGCAGCCAGTTGATCCCTTTGCGGGTCCAGATCCAGATCAGCAGCTCTTCGCTGGCGTCGACGCGGGCGACACCTTCCATACCCGGCTTGAGCCAGGTGATGGAGCCGGCGTCGGTCATCGTCGAGTCGATCTTGCCTTTGACGCGGAAGCTGTTGTCCTGATTTTTCACCGCCGCGATCGGGCTGATCGAGGTGACCTCGAAGGCGATGTGGCGATCGGGGTAGGCCATGGTCGACAGCTCGCCTTTCTGGCCCAGTTTCAGGTAAGTGATTTCGCCTTCGTTGACCTCGAGAATGGCCTCCATCTTGGCGGGTGAGCCGAGGGTGAAGAGGGATTGGCCGACATCCACCGAGGGGTTGGAGAGGCGGCTGAGGTCTTCTTCGGAGATGATGACGCCGTCGATCGGAGCGTAGATTTTCAGGCGATTGAGCTTGAGCTGGTTGAGCTGGTATTCATGGCGGCTCTTCTCGAGCTTGGCTTCGGCGAGTTGGATCTCGGCAAACTTGCCCTTCTCGCGGGCGACGCTGGCTTCTTTCTCGTAGGAGATCATCTCGTAGCGCAGCGATTGCACTTTCTCGAAGATCTCGCGGCCGTCGAGCTCGACCAGCAGATCGCCTTTCTTGACCTTGTCGCCAGGCTTGAAGTAGACTTTCTGGAGCACGCCTTTTTCCGGCGACACGATGTCGATGCGGTCGCTGACGTCGATGCGGAAATTGGCTTCCGGCTGGAAGGTGGTTCTGTAGAAGGCGAAGAAGCCGAGCACCAGGGCAACGACGATGATGGTGAATTTGACGGCGGAATATTTCGGGCCGAGAAGGGTTTCGAGGGGGCGGTCGCGGAGCTCGGCCCAGCGGCGGCGGAGGAAGCCGTCGGTGCGCTTCAGGTCGACCAGGCGCGGCGTCACCAAGTCACAGGCGAGGCGGAGGGTTTCGACGTCTTTGGGGGTGATCGGGTTGTCCTTCGAGCGTTCGAGGAGGACGACACCGAGCACCTTGTCGCGATCGCGAAGGGGCAGGGTAAGTACCGAGACATGGCCGTGGGCCTTCGAGAATTCTTCGTGGAAACGCGACGAGTAAGGGGCGTCGCGGAGGGCCGGGAAGATCACTTCGCGGTCCTGGTCGAAGGCCTCTTCCATCGCCGATTCGAGGTCGAGGACGAGCTTCATTTTGCGGGTGAAGTTCTCGGTCATGCTGATCGACTTGACCTGGACGTTGCGGCCCTTGGCGAGGCCGAGGCTGACCCTTTCGCAGTTCCACTCGACCGCGATCTTGTTGCAGAAGGCGAGCGACAGGCCGGCGAAGTGTTCCTGGCGGTTGACTTCGACGAAGGTGTTGAAGACGTGTTTCATCCGCTCCATCGCCTGAGTCCGGTTGGCGAGGGTCATGCGCGCTTCGTAGTGGTCGAGCAGGCCGGAGGCGTAGTCGAGGAGCCAGTCGCCGCCGTCCTGGGGACCGAGGAAGGGGTTGCGGCTGATCAGGGCGAGGACGATGCCGCGGCGGGGGTCGGCGAAGCCGCGGATGTCGGCGTAGGAACGGGCCTGGCCGTCGCCGATGGCGAGCTGCACCGGGCGGCGCATCTTCATCACTTGCATGGCTTTTTCGAGGACGGCCGGTTCGAGAGGCATGAGCCAGGAGGTTCCGCCGCCGGTCCAACGGTGGGCGACGGTGGCGCCTTCCGCGCCGATCTTGATGAAGAGGGCGCCATCGACCTTGCGGACCGCGGCGACGAATTCCAGCAAGATGCCGAGGTAGTCCTTGGGATTGCCGGCGAACTGGCGCAGCGCTTCCAACTGGGGGTAGGCGGTGACCGGAGCGGGCACCACGACGGCGGCGGCAGGCGCGGGGGCGCTGAGAGTGCTGCCGGCCTCGACCTTCGGCGCGGCCTTGGGGCCTTCCGGCTTGGGCGGAGTCGGGGCGGGGCTTGCCTTGATCTGAGCTTTCGGCTCCGGCGACGGCGTGCTTGAGCTCACGGCAAAACCTCGACGCGGACCCGTTCACCGACCGGGCGAAGCTCTTTGTTGTCGATCTGGGCCTTGACCCGGACCAATTCCGAGGCGGAGTCGGCGACCGGGGAGACGAAGATGACGGTGGCTTCGCGGACCGTTTTGCCGTCGCCAAAAAGCACTTTCAGCTTGGCGCCGGTTTTCAATTTGGCGGCGATGCGGGCCGGGATCGGCACTTCGACCCAGAGCGGATTGATGCACACCAGGCGCACCGCTTCCTTGCCCGATTCAGGCGATTCGCCGGAGTCGATGTCGACATGTTCGACGATGCCGTCGACAGTGGCGATCAGGCTCATCTGCTTGATCGTCGCTTCGACTTCTTTCGCCTGCAGACCGGCCATGTCGAGATCCTGCTGCGCCTTCTGAGCTTCGAGCTCGGCCTTGCGGACGTCGAGGCGGGCGTATTCGAGTTCTTTTTCGGTGACGGCTTTCTGCTTCAGGGCGTCTTCCACGTGGATGACGTCCTTCTTCTTCTGCTCAAGTTCGGCGTTGGCCTTGTCGAGCAGGCTGGTGCTGCTCTGGGCCTTCTGGTATTGCAGCAGTTTGGCGGCTTCCACCGAGCTGTTCTGTTTGGCCAGGATCTGGCCTTTGGTGACGGTGTCGCCTTCCTTGACATTGATCTCGGAAATGATGCCGGGCCGGGCGAAAGCCATGCTGATGTCCGAGCTCGGGCGGGTGATGCCCTCGTAGGTGGGGCTGGGCGCGGTGTCGGCGGCGATGCAGAAGAGGCCGAGGGTCAAGGCGAGGCTTTTCATGAGAAGATTAAGCTCCGGGGGGATTCAGGGCTGAACAGGTTTGACGGCGGCGGGAGCGATGGTTTGGACCAAGGATCCCATGCGGTAGAGAACGTCCATTTCCGCTTGGATTCGGGCGTGGTTCGATTCGCTGATCCGCAGCTTGGCTTGGAAGACTTCGGCCTTGGCGTTAAGCAGGTCGAAAAGGGTGCGCTGGCCGAGGCGATACTGCTCGGCGAAGGCGTCGGCGGTCTGTTGCGACGAGACCACGCTTTTCTCGTAGAAGCCGTATTCGATGGTGATGGCGCGGCGCTGGTGCCAGACACCGGCGAGGTCACGGCGGATCTGTTCGACGTGGTCGCGGCGGGTGTCATCCAAGGCGTCGATTTCGCAGAGCTGGCTGATCCGGTCGTGGTGGTGGGCGCCGCCGCGGAAGAGATTCCAGTCCATCACCAGGAAGGCCGAGGCGGATTTGCTTTCGGTGTCATCGCCGCGAGATCTGTCGCTGGCGCTGGCGCTGAGCTGCAAGCTGAACTGCGGCAGAAAGCGGCCGTCGCTGCTGCTCAGGCTGTGGTTGGCGGCGTCGATGGCGTGGCCGTCGGCAAGGAGCAGCGGGTGGCTGGTCTTGGCCGATTCGAAGGCAAGGCCGAGATCGGCGGGGAAGATGTTGGGAGGGAAAACCGGCAGCTCCATCGCGGCCGGCGGCGGCGTGCACACCGCCTCTTGATAGGCGGCTTCATAGGCATGGGTGAGGGCTTTTTCGCGCTCGAGCTGCGCTTGAGCGAGGGCGAGACGGCCTTCAACCTGGGAGACGTCGGCACCGTTGGCAAGCTTCTGCTGGAAACGGGTCTGCACCGTCTTCAGGATCTCCTGGTGCTTGATCACATTTTCCTCGGCGAGTCGGATGAACTCGCGGTTCTTATCGACGTCGAGGTAGGTTTTGACGATGCGGCTGGCGAGGTCTTCGCGGGAGGCGCGGGCCTCCATTTCCTTCTGCGCCTTGGTCGAGCGGGCGCCTTCGACTCCTTCGAGCATGCCCCATTTGTAGAGCAGCTGGGTCATGGTCAAAGTGCCGGTGCGGCGCAAGGCCGAGCTGTTGGTATTCACCTCGGCGGCGCGGCCGGGAGCGGGGTCTTGGAACAGGGTGCTGCGCTCGTCGCTGTGGCCATATTCGCCCTTCCAGTCGAGAGAGGGCAGCAGTTCGCCGCGAGCCGTGCCGATGCGCGCATCCGCCGCTTCCGCCTTCTTGTCCGCCGCCTTCACAGCGGGGTGAGCCTGTAAGCCCTTGGCCATCGCTTCCTGGAGCGATTCGCCGCGGGCGGCGCAGGCAAGTGCAAGTGTGAGGGCGATGAAGTGCTTCATGGACGATGTTTCCGGTGGCTGTGAGAGAAAGGGGCCGCAAGATAACCCGCCGAGTGTTTTCCGCAACAAAATTCCGCAGACTAGCAAGCTGAGCGGCTGCTCACGCCAAATTAAATTCTCTTCACTGCGCAAGACATCGGCCAGTGCCATCCGGGCACAAAAAAACCTTCACGGACTGGCAGGCGAGACAGGGGTCGAACCTGCGACCTACGGTTTTGGAGACCGACGCTCTGCCAACTGAGCTACTCGCCTAAATCCGGTGAAGGAGCCGCATAGTAAGGCCACCTGCAGTAAAATCAAAGCGGAGGCGCGGAGAAATTGAAGAGCTTATCGAGCAATCGCGATTTGATGTCGCAGCAGGCGGCGTCGGCGAGGGCTTCGCCGGAGTAGCAGCATTCGAGCAGGATCAGACCGTGGGCGGGAGCGGTCTGGCCGGCGAGGGCGCGCTGACAGCCGGCGAGGACTTCTGCGGTGCGCGATGGCGGCGCTTTGCCAAGGCCGATCTCGATCAGTTCGCCGGTCATCGAGCGCACCTGCTTGTAGAGGAAGCCGGTACCGGTGAAGTGGAAAATCAGGAAGGAGCCCATCGGCACCACACCGGCGCGCAGGATCGTCCGGATGGCATCGCCTTTGAGCTCTGCGCGCTTCACTGTGAAGGCGGAGTAATCGTGAGTCCCCTCGAGGCAGGACGCGGCCTGATTCATCTTTTCCACATCGAGTAACATGCGGTGATGCCAAGCGTAGCGCGAGAAGAGTGGATTGGGCACGGCGGCATTGTCGACGATGTAGCAATAGGTTTTGCCGATGCAGTTGTAGCGGCCATGGAACTTCGGCGCGGCTTCATCTGCATCGAGGACCCGGATGCTGGCTGGAAGGAGGGCGTTGATGCCCTTGCGCAGGCCATCGCCTTGAAAGCGCGAGGGCTTGGGTTCCTCGAAACTGGCACAGAGGCCAAGGGCATGCACTCCGGCATCGGTGCGGCCGCTGCCGTTGACATGGGTCTCCGGCACATCGTAAAGACGGGCCAGGGCCTTTTGGATTTCTTCCTGGACGCTCGGGACATCGTCCTGGATCTGCCAGCCGTTGAGCTGGGTGCCGTCAAAGGCAATGCGGAGTTTCCAGGTGCGGATTTCGGCCATGGGAGCAGCTCAATGCGGGATATAGAGGATCATGCCGCAGTTGGAACAGCACGAATCGACGGCGCCGCGGCGGGCTTGCTGAAGATCGCCGCTGGTGACCTTGAGGTGGCAACCGCCGCAGTTTTCTCCTTCGAGCGGAACGACGACAGGACGCTGCGCGTCTTTGCCCTGGCGCAGGGCCTGGTAATGCTCAAGAATCTCTGGGGTGATCTTGCTGCGCAGCTGAGCACAATGAGACTCCTCATCCTTCAGCGCAGCAGTGGCGGCGACGAGGGCGTCCTTGATTTCAATGTTGCCGGTTTCGACCTGGGCGATGGCCGATTTGAGCGAGCTTTTTGCTTCGCTCTCGGCAGCTTTGAGAGCGTCGATCTTGTCCATGTTTTCGAGCGCCGAAGTCTCTGCGGTGGAGATGCGGGCGTCGCAAGCTGCGGCTTCGCTCAAGAGGGCGTTGTAGGCCTGGACGTCCTTCACCTTGCTGGAGTCGTTGAGGTATTTGACTCTGGCGGCGCGTCCCTGGTCGGCGTCCATGTTGGCGGTGTTGAGGGCGATTTCGGCATGGCGCAGTTCCTCACGAGTTTTGAGGAGGATTTGTTCACGCGGCAGGAGCAGGCGCTCTTGCAGATCCTTGCGGCGTTTCGGCGCTTCGGCGATCCTCGTCCGCAGACGGGCCAGTCGCATTTCGGCTTCTTGAAGTTCGAGAAGGGGGAGCAACCAATGGGACTCATTCATGCATTTTCTCCGGGCCGGAATGGCTTTTCCTCACACTAAGGCCAAGAATCGTCATGGACTAGCCCCTTGGAAATGATTGCTTGGACGCTAAGTTGCGGCCATTCAAGTCAACACCTCAAGGTCCCACCATGCAAATCCGTGTCCTCGCCGCCGCCCTTTCCCTGGTTTTTGCCGCCTCCTGCAAGAAAGTCCAGTTGGATGAGACCATCAACCAGATCAAGGTCCAGACCGACGCCGCCAAGACGGACTCCAGCAAATGGGCCGAAGCTGAGCTCACCATGAAGCCCGTGCTCGATGATAAGAAGATCATGGATGCTCAGCCCCGCCTGAAAGCCCTGGCCTATCTGATCAAGTCGAAAACCGGCGCCGCCGATGCCGAGCTCTTCCTCAACGACATCAAAGGTTCCGACGACCCGGTCATCCTCGCCTTCCTCGCCCGCAATTATTTCGATCAGAAAGACTTCCCCACCGCCGCCTCATACTACAACAACATCTACCACATCAACGCCAGCAGCGACGCGCTGAAAATGCTCATCCTGTCGGAATACATGCGCAGCAATTCCGACATCGAAAGCTTCGTCAAGAGCAATAGCGAAGGCCTGAAAATCCTGAAGAACTCGACCCCCCGCTCCGCCGAATACCTCAACCTGGTCGCCATCGACGGCTTCTACAACGATCAAAGCAACAAGACCGCGATTCTCAATCTTCTTCGCGCCAAAAGCGCCGCCGCTGATCACTTGGAAACCATCCTCAACCTCGCCGTCGTCGAAGATGCCGCCAACAAGCGCTATGAATCGGCCGAACGCTACTACAAAGAATACCTTGCCGCCACCGGCAACAGCATATCGCCCGATTTGAAGGCCAAGATCGATGCCCGACT
Organism: Lentisphaera araneosa HTCC2155; assembly: GCA_945877655.1. GTDB lineage: Bacteria > Verrucomicrobiota > Lentisphaeria > Lentisphaerales > Lentisphaeraceae > CAMCSH01. The sequence continues at coordinate 12,020 of CAMCSH010000080.1, forward strand.
GGTCAAGCTCGCCACTCTGAAAAAAGCCGTCAAGCCCCTCCCCCCGATCAAGCCCGCGATCAAGCCCGCGACCAAGCCCGCGACCAAGCCAACCAAGCCCGCCGCCAAGGCCGCGACCAAGCCAACCAAGCCGGCTGCCAAACCTGCCGCTCGCTAATTTGACTCTGCGTCGCCAATGATGGACGACGGCTTCAAGAACCAGGTCCTCGAACGAACTGACATCGTCGACCTGGTTCGTTCTTTTGGCGTTCAAGTCCGCAAGTCGGGCCAGAATTACACCTGTCTCTGCCCCTTCCACAAAGAGAAATCCCCCTCCTTCAGCCTCAACCCGGGCAAGGGCTTTTTCCACTGTTTCGGCTGCCAAGCCTCAGGCACCCAGATCGACTTCGTCATGCGCCATGAAAACATGGATTTTCTTGGTGCCCTGCACTTCCTCGCCCGCCGCGCCGGCATCTCCATTCCCGAACGGCACAACTCGCCGCAAGAGGCCGCTGCGGCCCAGGCTGCACGTAGCGAAAAGCAGAAGATTTTGGAGTTGCTGGAAGACGCCTGCCGCTTCTTCGAAGGACAACTGCGCCGCCCTGAACACGCCGGCGCGCTTGCTTACGCCAGCTCGCGTGGACTCGACGACGACGCGCTGAAGAAGTTCCGCGTCGGCTGGGCTCCTGACGGCTTCGACAATATCTTGCGCTGGGCCGATGCGCTCAAACACCCACGGGAACTTCTGGTCAAGGCCGGCCTGCTCAAGCTGAACGAGAAAAACAGCGTCTATGACCTCTTCCGCGCCCGCTTGATGTTCCCAATTTGGGACGATGAAGGACGCGTCGTCGCCTTCAGCGGTCGCATCATCATCGAAGACAAAAATGTCGGCAAATACATCAACAGTCCGGAATCGCCGGTCTTCACCAAGAGCCTACTGCTCTACGGCTTCAATCTGGCGCGCAAAAACATGCAGGGCGAACAGGGCGCGCTCATCTGCGAAGGGCAAATGGACGTCATCGCCTGCCATCGCGCCGGACTCAGCCACGCCGTAGCGCCGCTTGGCACCGCCCTCACCGAGGAACACGTCCGCAAGCTTCGCCGCGCCGCCAAGGCCGCGACGCTTTGCTTCGATGCCGACCCCGCCGGTCTGCGCGCCGCCAAGCGCTCCCTCGGCCTGCTTCTTGCCGCCGGCCTGCCAGCCCGGGTGATCACCATTCCCGCCGGCAAAGACCCCGATGAAATCATCCGCAAACAGGGCCCCGAAGCCCTCCGAGAAGCGATCAAAAACAGCCGCGATTGCCTCGACTTCCTCGCCGAGCAGCTGCGCAAGGAACACGGCGACAGCACCACCGGCCGCGCCGCCGCCGGCAGCGAAGCGATGGAACTGCTCAGCTCTATTCCCGACCCAATCCTGCTTTCCAGCATGTTGCAAGACATCGCCGAGCGTCTCCACCTAGATCCCCGCGCCTTGCAGGATGGCCTGCGCAACCGCCACGCCCAACAGCGCAGCCGTGAGCGCCGCCAACAGCAACAGGCCGCTCCGGCAGAGCCATCGCCGACTCTGGGTGAAACCCAGGCCACCGCGCCGTTACCAAGCCCCTTAGCGCCAGTGCAGGAAGCCACTCCCGACGCTGAGTCCAATGTCGAACTCATTCTCCTTCAGATCGCCGTCGCCAACGAAGATCTCGCCCATGAATTGGCCGAGGCCTTGCCAGCTGGCGGCCTGAGTTCGAATCCCTCGGGTGCCGCCCTCAATTTCGTCCTGTCCTTGGTTCACGCCGGCGACTGGGCCGCCGCAGCCCAGGCAGCTCTTGCTCGCTTCAAGCAATCCCCTTCGGTGATGAAAGCCTTGGCGATGCCGGAATACTCAGCCTCATCTACTCCGGAAATCCTCCGTAAAGCTGCCTCCGACTGCCTGGCCAAACGCCTCAGCCTGACCCGTGATCGCCGCGCTCGCGACATCATGAACGCCCTCAAAGCTCCCGGTGCCGATGCCCGTACTTTGCTAGCGGAATTGCAGCAATTGAAAGCGATGAAGTGACTTGATCTCTCTTTTAACTCCAACTTCATTCAATCTTATTCGTACTAGTTTTTTCTTTTGATTTGCCAATTTCTTGGAATCGCGTAGCTTATCCCTAGGAGATCAAAGCCATGTCGCTTCAAGCTCTTACGCGAAGAACTCTGGTTTTAAACCGAAAACTTCAAGCGGTGAATACCGTTAGTGGTCAAGAAGCCATTGGCAAGGTTTTCACCGGCCAAGCGCTCATCGTCAGCTCTGATTTTAAGGTTTATGACTTTGATTCTTGGGTCTTGAGTTGGCAAAATGCGTCTCTGTTGGCGCGAATTGATCAATGTCTCGTGGTTCACTCTCAATATTTTTCCATTCCCGTCCCTGACGTCATCGTGGTCAGCTCCTACTGCGGCGAAAAAGCCAAGCAAGTCCGGCTTTCGCGACGCAATATTTTCTTGCGCGATCAAAGTACTTGTCAATATTGCGGCCATATCTTCTCTTCTCGGGAACTTAACATTGACCATGTTTATCCCCGCAGTCGTGGAGGGAAAAATACTTGGGAAAATCTGGTGCTCTCCTGTTTCCCTTGCAACACTCGCAAGGCAGATAGAACTCCCGATGAAGCGCGTATGCCGCTTTTGCGGATTCCGGTCAAACCTTTGTGGAGTGAAATCCACGAACTCAACCATTGCAATCCCCCCCTGGCCTGGCGAAGCTATCTTGATTTGGCCTATTGGAACAGCCTGCTTGACAGCAATTAAAAAAGCCCCTGACTTTCGTCAGGGGCTAAAAATAAAGGCTGGCGGCTACCTACTCTTCCACGATCTTCACGCAGTACCATCGGCGCCAGGGCCCTTTACTTCCGAGTTCGGAATGGGATCGGGTGTTGCGTCCCGGCTATGGCCACCAGCCTCTAAATTGTTGGG
>CAMCSH010000081.1 GCA_945877655.1 Lentisphaera araneosa HTCC2155
CTCTGTCGAGCAATCCGGCCGAGAAGGCCTGCGACCTTTGCGCCAGCCAGCGCCAGAAGGGCCGCGGCATGGCTTGGTCGGCGGACGGCTCCTACGCCTTGGCCGTCATTCGCGCCACCATCATCAGCGGCTGGATCAAATCCTGGCTGGATTCAAGCTCGATTGAGCTAAAGGCTGGGTGATTTGGAGTGATACAGGTCGAAAAAAAATCGCCTCGCGACCCTTGACTCAGATAATAATGAGAATACACTATTATTACAGAGCGCCACCAGAAGCAAGCACAAAGGAGCCCCAAGGACATGTCGAAAGTCAGTTTTTACTCCGTCAAGAAACGCAGCACTATAGAGCTGCCGGTCTCGGCCTGCTGGAAGGTCAAGTACCACCAAGAAAGCGCCACCGGCAAAGCCACCACTCGCTACGCAGTGAAGGGCCAAGCCGAAGGCAGCAACCTCACTCGTTTCATCACCGAAGCCAACTTCAAAACCCTGAAATGCCCGGAAAAAAACGCATGATCAAGTGAAACCCTTCTAGTTGTTCTCTCTCGGGGGCGGACCCGTATGTCCGCCCCTTCTCTATTTTTCCCAAGAGTGAACCGAGGTGCCTCCTGTCATCCCCTCACATAGATAATGCTGAACTTGAGCGCAAGCGGACTTTGATCTGCCTTGCCCTCTCCTTGATTTTCATGATCAACCACGTCATTCTCGCGACTTTCCGGGGCGAGGAGGATTTTGCCGCAGGTCTGGCCGCGATGCTGGCTTTCATCGCCGCAATCGTCCCGGTCTTTGCCGAGTTCATCGAAAACTGCCACGAGCGCCGCTTCGGCATGAACGAGCTCGTCCTGGTCGCCATGAGCGCATGCCTGATCAATCAAAGGCTTCTCGAAGCCGCACTCATCGGCACGGTGATGAGCCTGCATGAATTGATCGAACATTGGACTCCAAGCGGCGCCAGTATCGGTGTGCTGCAAGCTCTCGATCAAGACAAGTCCCTTGTGCGCCTGGTCAGCGGCGAAGTCGAAACCGAAGTCGCTATCGAATCGGTCAAGCCCGGCGATTTCATCCGCATTCTTCCTGGGGAACGGATCCCAGTCGACGGCACCCTCTACAAGGGACAAAGCCAGATCGAGCAATCTCTGGTCACCGGCGAGGCGGAACCGGTGACAAAAAATCCCGGCGACGAGATCTTTGCCGGAACCCTCAATCTCAGCGCCCCGATCATCGTCTTGCTGAGCTCCACCAGCAAGGATTCCACCGTCTCGAAGATGCGTGATCTAGTGATCAACGCCAGGGAATCCCGCAGCGGGATTGCTTCATTGCTAGACCGCTACGCAGGCTCCTATGCCCTGCTCGTCCTCGGCATCGCCCTGGCGACCTATTACTTCACACATGATTTGGACAAGGCCATTGCCTTCATCATCATCGGCTTTCCTGATGCGCTGGTGATGGCATCGCCTCTGGTCATGCTCGGAGCCTTGGCCTCTGCCTCCCGCGTCGGCGTCATCATCCGCGAACCGCAACGATTCCTCGATATCGCTCATTGCCGCACCCTGCTTCTTGACAAGACCGGCACCCTCACCCGAGGCAGACCGCAAGTCCTGGAATGCCAGAAATCCGAACCCGAGGCCGCAGAGGAAGATCTCGCCATCGCCGCTGCCCTCGCCGACGCCAGCCACCATCCTGTCTCCCGGGCCCTGCAAGACTTTTGCGGCGATCGCAAGGCCGCTCTCGAAGACATCCAGGAATTCCCCGGGCTGGGTCTGGAAGGCCGCCTCGGGCATCAGTCCTGGCGGCTTGGTCGCCCGATTTGGGCCGCTGAGATCTCCCCTGAATTGACCCCCGACAAGCTCTTTTCGGAGGCATCGGTGGTCCTCTGCCGGAACGACGGGCTTCGCCTCGCCTTCCGCCTCGACGATGGACTCCGCCCCGGATTGGTCGACACCATCGAGGAACTCCGCCCATATCTTAAAATCCGCATCCTCTCCGGCGACCGGGATGCAGCGGTACAATCGCTCGCCAAGCGCCTCGATCTCGAGGCCCGTGGCGAATGCCTACCCGGCGAAAAATGGCAAGAGCTGCAGGGGGCCCGCCAAAACGGCAAGGTCCTGTTTGCCGGCGACGGCATGAATGACGCTCCGGCCATCGCTGCCGCCGACGCAGGTATTTGCTTCCGCAGCGCCGGCAATGACCTCACCCTTCTCCAATCCAGCGCCGTTATTCTCAGCGAGCGCTTCGACCGCGTCGGCTTTCTCTGGAACCTATCTCGCCGCGCCCGGCAGCTCATCTGGCTCAACATCGCCGTCGGCCTCTGCTTTTCCATCATCGGCTCGATTCTCGCGTTCAGCGGCTACCTCTCGCCCACTGCTGCCGCCTTTGCTCACCTCCTTGATGCCGCCTTCATTGTCGGCAACAGCGCTCGCATCCTCCGCTGCGGTGAAGACTTGGAGGGCGGCAGAGCCACCCACCGGTCTTGATTCCGATTTGAGCTGATCGCAGCTCCTGATTCCCCTCTTCCCTCAGCTTGAAAACTTTCCGGAAAAAACCTTTTTGCGGTTGTTGATAATGGATTATCATTATATACTAGGCAAAGATTCGCCAAGCCAGCACCTCGACTGAGGCACTCAGAGGAAATCATCGATGGAAACACTTCAGCATCCCGGCATCGGCTATTGCCCCCTAGATCTTCACCGTGCGGAGATCGGAGCAATCGAAAGCGGCCCGAGCCTTCCGCCCATAGCCCTGCATCGGATCCCATTGCGCAAGGACGATCTGGCCTTGACAGCCCGCTGCTGTCAGGCGGAAAAATGGCCGAAATTCCTGACTCTCGCCGCCGAAGAAATCGGCCTCGAGTGCAGCCCAGCGGAGCAAGAGAACTGGCTTCAGGCATTGCGCGATTTCGCCGTCGCGCATCACGCCACAGAGCTCAATCTCCGCCTCGAAGTGCAAGTTGGCCTTGGATGTTCGAAGTTCCATGTCGACACCCTTGTGTGTCGCTTCCTTCTGATATTGGCCGGACCACCCACCCGCCTGCGTCATCCTGAGCAGATCGAAGAATGGCAAGCCAGTCCGGGAAAAGCACTTTGGCTGAAAGGCAAGCTGCACTCCGACTACGCTCCCGGCTTGGAGCACGCTTCGCCGCGCGCCAGTCCTAGCTCCCCTCGCCTTTTGCTCGTCGCCGATCTTTGCGCATCAGAACACAAGTAGGAGACTGCCCCATGAATACTGCTACCTTGCGACTCAAATCGCTGCCTTATGAAGATGCTGAGAAGATCAGCTCATGGCTTCTTGCCGAAGGCACAAGTGAAGAGGAAGATTCCACCGCCATTGTCGCCATCGAAGCTGCGACATTTCTTTCCGTGCTGGAATGCACAAGTCTGGCCCATGAGGATGAAGAAAGCGCCGCCGCAGAAGTGATCGACTGGGTTGAAGATGCGCATTTGATCATACTCCATGGCGATGCAGCCTCGCGCCGCCAGGCACTGCTGATGCTGAAATCCTTGGCTCCTTGGGCTGAGATACTCAGTTTCGACACTTTGCTTCAGGTGGATGGCTGGCCCTTGGCACGGCTCGCGGCTGCCGTGGCTCGTCCTGACCTCGAGCTCCCAGGACCTCCCGGCCCTGGCCGGCACATCTACCTGGCTCGCCGCCCCTTCCATCCCGAGCGCCTGGAAGACCTGCTGATGGATCTCCCTCACGGCCTCCTGCGCGCAGCAGGCTACCTCTGGCTGGCCCCTGGCATTGACCATGCCGCCGAGCTCCATATACGCGGCCCCGACATGCACATCGTCGATGGCGGGCTTTGGCTCGTCGCCGCCCGCAGCTCTGGACATCACTTCGATCCCCGCACTCAGGATTACGCTGCTTCGGCCATCGCCGGCCGCTGGGGTGACCGCCGCCAGGAACTCCTCTTCGTCGGCCCTGAGCTCGACTTTGACACACTTCGCGAACGTCTGGATCACTGCCTGTTGACGGACAAGGAGATGGCCGCCGGCCCGCAAGCTTGGGCGGATTACTCGGATCCTTTCAATTTCAGCAAGCTTTGCCGGGGGGAATCATGAATCGCGCCATTTTTCTGCTTTGTCTCCTCCTTGCTTCGTGCGGTGAGGAACCCGAGATCAAAGTCGCCACACCAGAAATTTCTAAGATCAAAGTCGCCGCGAGCTTCTCTATTCTTGCCGACTGGGTGAAGCAAATTGGAGCAGACCGGGTGGAGGTGATGACCTTGGTCGACGCCGGCATGGATCCCCACCTCTTCGAGCCCTCAGCCACCACCTTGCATCAGCTAAGTAAGGCCCGTCTCTCACTTTGCCTCGGCTGCGGTTTCGACAACTGGCTGGACAAACTCAGTGTCAGCGCGCTTGGCCGACCCGCCATTGCTGTCGGAGAATCCTGCCGTCTGCGCGGCGTCTCCGCCGACGGCAGCTCGATTTACGGGACTCTTGGAGACCTGCAAAATCGAAAACTGGAAGTCGACCCCCATATCTGGCATGACTTGGATTGCGCCATCGATTGCTGCAAATCTATCACGGAAATTTTATGCAAGGAAGACCCCGCAGGAGCCGAGCATTACCGCCGCCGCGCCAAAATATACCTGATTCAGTTGGCCGACCTGCAAAGCTGGGCACGAATGGAGCTGGAGAGCATCCCGAAGGGCCGTCGCCAACTGGTCTCCACTCACGACTGTCTGTCCTACCTGGGCGATGACCTCGATCTGCACGTCAGCGGCGCACTCCTGAACTCTCTCAGCACAGAGGCCGCCGAGCCCTCTCTCGGGCAGATGGCCAAGATGGTCGCAGAAGTGAAGGCGTCCGGAGCTCCGGCCGTTTTCCTGGAAGCCAGCTCGGGCTCCCGCCTCGCCGAAGCTTTCGCCAAAGAAAGCGGCCTTCGGCTTTCCCCCCCGCTTCTCGCCGAAAGCCTGGCGCCGCCAGGAATGCCCGGCGATAACTTTCTCGACCTCTACCGCTACAACATCCGCACCATCGCCGCCGGACTCGCTCCATGAGCCATAACGACTTCACCCGCCGGCGCCTCATCGCCGCCCTTCCCCTGCTCTGGCTGGCCACGCCCTTGGCTGCTGATGCGGGGACGGCATCTTCTTCTCCCAAGCTCAAAATCATCACCCGAAGGATGTGGAGCCGAAGAGGAATTGAGCAAGATCTCGAGCCGCTAGGGAAGGTCCGGATTCTCAGTATTCACCACACTGACGAGGAGTCTGCACTGATGAAACTCGGCGACGTCGACTTCCTCCGTGCGATCGAAAACCACCACCGCGACACCCGCAAGTGGGCTTGCATCGGCTATCACTTCCTTATCGGCCGCAATGGCCAAATCTATGAGGGCCGCCCCGAAAGCGCCCTGGGGGCTCATGTCCACAAGCACAATGCCGGCAATCTCGGCATAGCCCTCTTGGGGGACTTCACGAAAGAATTGCCTCCGCAAGCTCAGCTGGCAAGTCTCGAACAGCTCCTCGCCAGGCTCAGGCAGAAATATGCACTTCAGCCCCGCCATGTCTTCGGCCACGGCCAACTCGGCAAAACCACCTGCCCCGGCCCAGCTCTGCAAGCTTGGATCCACCGTTACCGACTCCGGAAATCTTGAAGAACCAAAAAGCAACAGGAAACCCAATGACCACAACTGCAATCTCTTCCGACCCTCGCATCCCCGTCACCGTCCTCACCGGCTTCCTCGGCTCCGGCAAGACCACACTCCTCAACCACATCCTCAGCGCCCATCACGGCAAACGCATCGCCGTCATCGAAAATGAATTCGGCGAAATCGGTGTTGACCAGGACTTAGTCATCAACGCCGAAGAAGAGATCTTCGAGATGAAAAACGGCTGCTTCTGCTGCACCGTCCGCGGTGATCTCATCCGCATCCTCGGCAACCTGATGAAACGTCGCGACCGCTTCGATCACATCATCATCGAAACCACCGGCATGGCCAACCCCGGTCCAGTCGCCCAGACCTTCTTCGCCGACGAAGAAATCAAATCGAAAACTCGCCTCGACGGCCTCGTCACCCTGATCGACTCGAAACACGTGCAGCAGCACTGGAGCTCAAGCGAAGTGCAAGAACAGATCGCCTTCGCCGACGTCATCCTTCTCAACAAGACCGACTTGGTAAGCCCCGAGACCTTGAATCTGCTTGAGAAGTCGATCCGCGACAGCAACGGTGCCGCCAAGCTCTACCGCACCCACAACAGCATCGTCGACCTCGACGCCATCCTGAACATCGGCGGCTTCGCCCTCGACCGCGCCATCGAATACAACCCGCAATTCCTCGAGGCCGAATACCCCTTCGAATGGGGTGGCGTCTTCTCACTCGCCAAAGGCGAACACAAACTCGTTCTCCACGAAGGTCCGGACGCCAGCATCAAGCTGATCCTGATGCCTCTTGCGGGCTCTCTCGAGGCCAGCGCTCATGCCGCACTGCCTGTCTTCAGCGAGCGCCAGTCAGCAAAAGGCCTGAGCCGCATCGAAGCAGGACCCAAGCTCTGGAACCCCAAGATCAATGGCTCTTCGACCACACTCAAGTTCGACATTCAGATCGCTGGCGGTTACGTCCTCTTCACCGAGCACCACCCGGATGAATTCCAGACAGAATTCTTGGCTCCTGATGGCAAGATCCTCAAGCCGATTGAAGAACATCTCTACCGACCCGACCACGAACACGATTCGGAAGTCTCCTCCGTCGGCATCAGCATCAAAGGCGACCTCGATCCAGGGGAGATCCACAAGTGGCTCGGCTCGCTGCTGCAATCTCAGGGGCAGGACATCTACCGATCGAAAGGCGTTCTCGCCCTCAAAGGCGTCCCCGACCGCTTCGTCTTCCAGGCCGTACACATGCTCTTCGACGGCTCGCCGGAACGCCCCTGGGGCGAGGCGGAAAGGATCAACAAAATCATCTTCATCGGCCGCAATCTCAATCGCGCCAGCTTGACCAAAGGATTCCTCTCATGTTTGGCCTGAGCACCACGCGCCAGCTCAAGTCGCTCTGGCGCCAGGAGCTGGACGACCACGTCATCGCCCTGCAAGTCTCGCCCGATGGGCGCTGCTTAGCCGCCGCCAGCATCTCCGGCCAGATCGCCCTCATCGACGGCTCCAACGGCGAGGTTCTGCACAGTTTCCAAGCCCACAAAATCGGCCTCGCCGGCCTGGTGTGGACAGAAGCGGAAACCCTCGCCAGCCTCGGTCACGATGGCCGCCTGCGTTTCTGGGATCGGAGCACCGCCGCCCTTAAACAAGATCTCGATGCCGGTGCCCAGTGGGGCCAGTCCATCGACCTCAGCCCCTGCGGAAAATTCCTCGCCACAGCCGCCGGCAAGAAACTCAAGATCTGGAGCCCATCCGGACAGATCCTGCGCGAACACGCCGAGCACCCCGCCGTCATCTCCGCAATGATCTGGAAGCAATCGAAGTCGCAGTTGACCACCGCCACTTTCGCCGGCCTCCGCTTCTACTCCCCGAAACAGGAAGCTACCCTCGGCGGGCTCGACAAACAGGGAGCCATTCTCCTGCTCTCCTGGTCGCCCGATGGCCGCTTCCTCGCCTCCGGCCGCAAAGACGAATGCATCCATTTCTTCGACACTCTGAAAAACGACGACTCAATGATGTCGGGCTACGCCTCCCAAGTCGATCAGCTTTCCTGGCACCGGCAAAGCCGACTCCTCGCCTCTGGCGGCGGCGCCGACGTCACCGTCTGGAACTGCGGCGAGAAAGGGCCGCAAGGAAGCACCCCTCTCTCACTCATCGGCCATGATCCCGAGTCCAAAGTCACCGCCCTGAGTTTCCAACGTTCCGGCGAGCTCCTAGCCTCCGGCGGCAGTGACGGCCGGGTCTTCCTCTGGGATCCCTCCAGAAAGCAAGACGCCCAGGCGGAATGCCATCTCGAAACCCCGATCAGCCAGCTCCTCTGGACCGCCAACGACTCGATCCTCTTTGCCGGCACCGCCAGCGGCGGCCTCGCCGCACTGTCACTGAAGTAAATCCACCCAAGCCCCAAACAAGCAAGAAACCCATGAAAAAACTCCCCGTCACCGTCCTATCCGGCTTCCTCGGCGCCGGCAAAACCACCCTCCTCAACCACGTCCTGAACAACCGCGAAGGCCTGCGCGTCGCGGTCATCGTCAACGACATGAGCGAGGTGAACATCGACGCCGCGCTCGTCCAACAAGGCACCGAACTGCACCGCCAGCAGGAGAAGCTGGTCGAGATGAGCAACGGCTGCATCTGCTGCACCCTCCGCGAAGACCTGCTCATCGAAGTCGGCCGCCTCGCCGACGAAGGCCGCTTCGACTACCTGCTGATCGAAACCACCGGCATTTCCGAACCCATGCCGGTCGCCGAGACCTTCGAGTTCGCCGACGAAGAAGGCCGCTGCCTCGGCGACAAAGCCCGCCTTGACACCATGGTCACCGTCATCGACGCCGTCAACTTCGCCCGCGACTTCGTCAGCCCAGATCAGCTCGCCGAACGCGGCGAAACCGCCGGAGAGGACGACGAACGCAGCCTCTCAGCCCTTCTCACCGAGCAGCTCGAATTCGCCGACGTCGTGGTGATCAACAAGATCTCCACCGCCAGCCCCGAAGAGCTCGCTCGCACCCGCGCCATCGTTCGCGCTCTCAACCCTGAAGCCCAAATCCTTGAAGTCGACCAAGGACGCGTCGAGCTCAAAGAAGTCCTCGCCACCGGACGCTTCAACTTTGACAAGGCCCGTCAGCAACCGCGCTGGCTCAAAAGCCTAGAAAACCCCGGCCATTCCGAAGCCGATGAATACGGCATCTCCAGCTTCGTCTACCGCGCCCGCCGCCCCTTCCACCCCGAACGACTTCACGCCGCTCTCAATGAAGGCTTCCCCGGCATCGTCCGCGCCAAGGGTCACTTCTGGCTCGCCAACGGCAACGACTTCGCCTGCACCCTCGGCCAGGCCGGCGAAATGGTCAACCTCGGCGTCGGCGGCTTCTGGCTCGCCGCCGCCATCGAAAAAGATGGTGAATCCGTCCGCGAAGGCCAGGAAGCCTACATCGCTAAAACCTGGCAGGAACCCTGGGGCGACCGCCGCCAGGAACTCGTCTTCATCGGCTTCGATCCCAATCGCGCCGACATCACTTCTCGTCTCGACTCATGCCTCCTCACAAATGCCGAGATGGCTCTGGGTTGCGAAGCCTGGATCGAGTTCGAGGATCCCTTCGGCTTCCTCGCTGATTTTGCAGCCCACATGGCCGCAGAAAACGAGGATGAACTCGAAGAAACACGTAAATGATTCAATTCCTGCCGAGCAAGACTTGACTCCAAACGGTAACGATAATACACTATCATCACAATGCCCCTCCCCCAAAGCAAACCCACAAAGGAAGAATGAAATGAGCAAAGTCAGCTTCTACTCAGTCAAAAAACGCAGTACGATCGAACTGCCGGTCTCCGCCTGCTGGAAGGTCAAGTACCACAAAGAAAGCTCCACCGGCAAAGCCACCACCCGCTATGCAGTGAAAGGTCTGTCGGAAGGCAGCAACGTCACCCGTTTCATCACCGAAGCGGCCTTCAAGGCGCTCAAGTGTCCGGAAAAGAACGCATGATGAAGTAAAACCTTCCGAATGCCTCTCTCACGGGGCGGACTTGTATGTCCGCCCTTTTTTTTCCCGCGACAGCCTTGGACGCCCTTATGCAGCCCAGAAAAATGACTCTTCTTGAACTCCTGATCATCATCGCTGTGATCGGGATTTTAGTCTCTTTGCTGGCCTCATCTTTGAGCAAGTCTCGCGAAAGAGGCTTGGAATCGCGTTGCAAAGGGCAACTTCGGCAAGCGGGGCTTCTGCTTACTGCGCAATTGGAAGAGACACAGAAGATCGCGAACCGCGACGAGTCTGTCGAAGTAGAATGGATCCGTCTTCCCTGTGGCTGCAGGATGAGAGTCACGAGAACCACGGTCACAACAAAAATCCTCGCCAACCTCAACCTCACCGGCTGCACCAAAGCGATCCCCAACCCTTTGGCAGAGTTTGACCCGGCCGCAGAGAAAGAACTTTCCTTCGGCATTCGCAACGACAGCATCGTCGTCTTCCAAGATCCCGCTCAGGAGTGGTATCTCGCCTGCTCGGATTCGAACATGATCACCGTTCCAAACGACATCGCTTTCAATCGACACCTTGGCAAAGCCAACGTGTTCTTCCGCGACGGCCACGTCACCGCTCATTCCGCCGATTCCCTTCCCTGGCCCGATGCCGAACCGCAAAGCCCGGCCGCACCATGAAAAAGCTGTCGATCATCTTCGTCGGCATCCTGCTACTAGGCTGGTTCGTCTTTACCAGCCTGGCAAGCCGCCCGCAGCCGACGACTCCGAGCCAGGCCGCACTCGTCCTCGAAACCATTCACGCTCGCGAACAGACTCGGCAATCCCAGTCAAAAAAACCGCAGAAGGAACTGAGTGACGAACAGATCCAGGCCCGCCTCGAAAAATACCAAGCGGCCCTCAAGGGAAATCCCACCCCGGCTGCCACCGAGGCGATGATCCACTTCGCCCTTGAACACGATCCCGCAGGTGCTGCCGCAGAATGCGAAAAGATCATCGCCGCCGACCCAAACAACACCTATGCGCTGTATCACGGATCCATCGCCTATCTTGGCCTCGGTGAACCGGCGAAATCATCCCTTCTTGCCGCGCGTTCCTTGAAAATCCGAGATTCGTCCGAGTCTCGCCTCGTTCTCGCCCAGGCCTTCGCTCAACAAGGCAAAAAAACCTTGGCCTTGACGCAAGTCGAGGAAGTCCTAAAAAAAGAACCACGACTGAAAAGCGCACTTGAACTGAAAGAAACGCTCCTACCACCCGCTCCAGACAACGAAGAAACCAAACACGCAAGCCAAGCCCAAGGGAATCCAAAATGACGATCAAACCCGCCTTTCTGACCATCATCCTGATCGGCCTCAGCGCCAGCGCCCAGGAATCCGCCGAAGCTCGCCTAGAGCGGATGGAAGCACAAATGAAAAAGATGCAAAGCCAGCTCGAGCAGCGCGACGGCGAAGTCAAGGAGCTCCGCGGCCAGGTCAAGGACATGGAGACCAAACAAGCCGAAACCGCAGAGGCGGTGTCGCAATACCGGCGCGGCGAAGCGCAGCGCCTTTCACTGGCCGGCAATGGCCCCCTCGGCGATCTCAAAAAAGCCACCGAAGGCCTCCGCTTTTCCCTCAGCACCAGCATCATCGGCGGCGTCTCCACCGCCACCGACAGCCAACTCGAAGATGTCAATGCCGGCGGCCACGACCCGAAACGCCGCGGCTTCACCTTGCAAGGAGTCGAACTCGGCATCGGCGGCACTCTCGGTCTTTTCGACGCCCAGGCCAACATCGTCTTCCTCGAAGATGAAATCGAACTCGAAGAAGCCTACGTCAAGACCCGCGAGATGCCCGCTGACCTGCAACTCAAAATCGGCTACTACCTCACCGAGTTCGGCTACGCAAACAGCCGCCACCCGCACGACTGGGCCTTCATCGACCAAAGCCTCATCGTCAGCCGCTTCCTCGGAGCCGACGGCATGCGCGCCGTCGGAGCTCAGCTCTCCTGGCTCGCCCCGGTCGACTGGTACAGCGAAGTCATCATCGGCCTGCAAAACAGCGGCGGCGACCACTCCCCCAGCTTCCGCGGCGCCGGCCACGTTCACGAGGAAGAAGAACACGCCGAGCACTCCTTCGAGGAAGGCATCGGCGGCTACCCCTACCAGTCCGGCGAAACCCGCAGTCTCGGCGACACCATGCTCAGTACCCGCTGGGTCAACGGCGGCCATCTCGACTCGCTCAACGCCGAAACTCAAGTCGGCCTCTCCGGCGCCTTCGGCAAAAACCACAGCGGCGGCCTGACCGCCCTCAGCGGAATCGACCTGGTGATGAAATGGGAAGGCGAAGGCCTGCAACGCCCGGCCTGGGTCTGGCAATCGGAAATCATGCAGCGCCACTACCGCGGCGACGGCTTCTCCGGCGAAGATGAAAACGGCGACCCCCTCACTCTCGGAGCACAAACCCTCCGCGACTGGGGTGCCTACTCGCAAGTGCTCCACAGCATCGACAACAGCTGGGGAGTCGGTCTCCGCGGCGAAATCCTCCGAGGCAGTGGCGACAGCTTCGAGGAGGCCCTCGCCTATGATCGCAACGACGACGCATCCCGCGATGATCGAATCCGCGTCAGCCCGCTCCTCGACTATCACTTCAACGAACAGACCCGCCTCCGCCTGCAATACAACTACGACCAGGCGTCGCACCTCGAGGACAACGCCCACTCCGTCTGGATCGGCTTCGACATGACGCTCGGCTCTCACCCCGCCCACCGCTTTTAATCGAGAAAACCCATGAAAAAACTCCTCAGCGTCCTCCTCCTGGCCAGCAGCCTCCTCCATGCCGACGAGGAAAAGCCGCTCCGCATCTGCGCCACCACTCCTGATCTCGCCGATATCGCCCAGGCCATCGGCGGCAAAGAGGTCAAAGTGACCAGCTTCGTCAAAGGACCACAAAACCCGCACTTCATTCAGGCCAAACCCTCCTTCACCGTCGAGCTCCGCAAAGCCGAGCTGCTCATTCACAACGGTCTCGAACTCGAGATCGGCTGGCTGCCGGTGCTGCAGGAAAATTGCCGCAACGCCTCGGTGCAGAGCGGCAAGCCCGGCTGCCTCGACGCCTCCAGCTTGATCGAAGCTAAAGCTGACGGCAAAGCCGGCCTCACCCGCCAGGGCCACATCCACGGCACCGGCAATCCGCACTACCTGCTCGACCCGGTCAACGGCCTCCGCGTCGCCGCGGGCATCCGCAATCGCCTCGGCGAACTGCGCCCGGCGCAAAGAGCCGCCTTCGACGCCAACTTGAAAACCTGGCGACATGAAATGCTCGTCGCCATGATCGGCGAAAAACTTTGCGCCGCCCGCGGCGATGACGCGGCCGCACTCATCCTGCTCGCCAACCGCGACACCGAGCTCCGCCACGACCCGGCCGTCGGCGGCTGGATCGGCGCCTTGGCCAAGTCGGAAGGAGCTGCTCTACTTGTCGACCACAATGACTACCTCTACCTCGCCGAACGCTTCGGCCTGAAGATCGTCGACACCCTCGAATCGGAACCCGGCGTCCCTCCGAGCACCGGCCATCTGCAGAAGCTTATCGACGCTTATCAAGGCGGCAAGGCCAAAGCCCTCCTCGTCGGCCCCTACTTCCCCGAGAAGATCACCCAGCTGGTCACTGAAAAAGCCGGCATCCCGGCTGTCTCCATGTGCCACCAATGCGGTAGCCGCCCCGGCTGTGACAGCTACCTCGGCAGCCTCAAGCACAATCTCGAGTCACTGGCCAAAGTCCTGGCGAAATAAAGCCACGGCGCGAGGCGGAAAGACAAGCCGAAGCTAGCTTCTCCGCCTTCAACAACTCGGGACTTCGACGACGATGAGCGACATCCTTGTGGAATGCACCGGCCTGGTTCTTGGCTATCGCCAGCCGGTTTTCGGACCTTTGGACTGGACTCTCCGTCGCGGCGAGTCCTGGCTCATTCTTGGCGGCAATGGCTGCGGCAAAAGCACCCTCCTGAAAACCCTCGCTGGACAAGTCGCGCCGCTTGCAGGACGATGCCACCTCGACCGCAGCCGCAGCGCCTTCGTGCCGCAGCAATCGACTTGGGACACCGACACCCCGAGCAGCGTCGCCGAATTCGTCGGCCTCGGTCTGATGGGATCCTCCTCGTCGAAGGATCTCCGCAGCCGGACCGAGGAAGCCCTGGCGCACGTCGAAGCCAGCGATCTTCTCAAGCGCGACTGCCACCAGCTCTCCGGCGGACAACTCCGCCGCGTCCTCATTGCCCGGGCCCTGATCCGCCGTCCCGAGCTGCTCCTCCTCGATGAACCCGAAGCCGGGCTCGATGCCGCCGCGCGCCGCAGCTTGCATCTGCTCTTCGAAACCCTGCGGAGCCAAGGTATCAGTCTGGCGCTGGTGAGCCATTACCACAAAGATTACCCAGATACTGCCTGGCGCCGCCTTGTCATCGGCAAACAGGAATCCTCACATGATTGACCTGATCCGCTCATTTCTCGACACCTGGGACCTGTTCCGCGACACCTATCTTTCGGCCTGGCTGCTCGCCCTTGGCCTGGCCCTGATCGGCCTCGGTCTCGTGGCGCGAGCCCAGATTTTCATCGGCGTCGCCTGCACTCAAGCCGCGACCTTCGGCGTCGCTGCGGCGGGCGCCCTCGGCATTGCCGGCGGCTGTGCCGATTGCATCGACCTGCGCTGGCTGCCCATGCTCCTCGCCTGTCTGGCCGCCTTGCCGTGCTGCCTCTGGGCTTTTTGCAGCGAGTGTGGCCGACGCCATCCTGAGGGCGTCACCGGCTGGATCTATCTCATCGGCGCGGCGGGAACTGCCCTCTGTCTGAGCCGCAGTACGGAAGCGACGAATCAGATTGCCGCCGTCCTCGCCTCCACCGTCCTTGGCAGCAGTCACCGCGAAATGCTCTGCCACTTGCTGCTCGTCGCCTTCTGCCTGAGCTTCTGCTTCTGCTGGCGCCGCCCCCTCTGCCTCATCCTCGCCGATCGCAGCCAGGCCCTGGCGCAGGGTTTGCCGGTGCGCCGCCTCGAAGCCACCTTCGCCTTTTTTGCGGGCTTGATGATCGGTGTCTCACTGGTCAGCGCCGGCGTTCTCTACACCTTCGGCTGCCTCATCCTGCCCGCTCTCGCCGCCCGCCGTTTCAGCCGTGATTTCGCGCCCCGTTTCTGGTTGGCGCCCCTCATCTCCCTCGCCGCAGTCATTCCCGCCTTCATCCTCGGCGTTCACTGGGACATGCCGCAAGCCCACCTCTCCGTCCTCCTCCTCGGCGCCCTCGTCCCCGTCGCGGCTCTGTGGCGACGCTTCCGCTCCTGATACTGAACTTCATCCTAAAAACCGCAGCAGAGGAATGGAACCGGGTTGAAAGGTTGAAA
>CAMCSH010000082.1 GCA_945877655.1 Lentisphaera araneosa HTCC2155
AGGCGACGGTAGAATTCACAGGGTGTAATCACGGCAGGAATGGACATTGTTGGGCCTTTTTTGGAGGTAAAGTCTGGGGACGCCTCAAAAAGCCCTCAAAATGCCGATTTGACAAATCCTAGCCACTTTAATTCCTGAAGGTCCGAAAATATGCTTGGCGGCAAGCACCGGCGCCAAGCGTCGCCGGGCTTCGTTCCAATGTTCCTGGCGGAGTTCTCCGGCGACGAGGACGAGCTGGCAGTCGAAAAATTCGCGTTTCAGCTCGGGGTTGTCCTTGAGTCGAGGATGAGCCTGCAGCGGCGAGAAAAGCGCCTCGGCGGCGGCGCCCTGGTTCTTGCTCAGCAGCTCCTGCCATTGGTGGCGCAACAGTTTAAAGAAAGGGTGCGGCTGTGGCAGAAAAGTCTCTTTGGGATTGTCGAGGGCGCTTTTGGCAAGAGCCTCGGCCTTGTCCCAATGTTTTTGATTGACGGCGTCGCGGAAGAAGCCTTCGCGGTGCTTGCCGATGTTCTGGCGGGCTCGCTCCGTGAAGGCTTCGCCGGGGAAGGTCTTTTCCATCTCGGCAAGAATGCGGTCGGCCGCGACCGCATCGCTGCGGCTGCAGGCATCGCGGAAACAGCTTTCAATGACGTCGCCATAGATGCCGCGAAGGCGCTCGCTGTCCTTGCTGCTCCACTCTTTGGACGACAGCTCGCGGCAGCGCTTCAGATGCTCCTCTCCGGCGTATTCACGGATTTCCCGCGCCAGCAGGGTGATCTCATCGGGCTTCTGGTTGGACTGGTAATGCAGGTAGGCATAACCGCCGCCGATGAAGAGCAGCAGGAGTCCGGTGCAGCCGAACTTGCATTTGCGGACAAAACCTTCGTGGTCGAACTCTTCGTACATGGAGCTTCTCCGGATAAACGATGGGGGAGCGCCGCCGAACGCACTACGGACGCACGGCATTGACTTGCCCGCCATTGTACAGAGTTAGGCGGGCGGCTGTCAAGTTTTCGAGCTTAATCCCGAGAAAGCGGCGGAATTCGCCCTTGGCAGGTTTGGCGTCCCGGGGCGCGATCGTAATTTGCGGAACACGCAAGCTTCAACTCAAAAGGATTCTCCATGGACGACCAGTTCGATTTCGCCGCCGTCTGCACCTGGCTCAAGGATCAACAGGACCGCATCATCTCCGGCCTCGAAAAGGCCGACGGCCAAAAGCTCTTCCTGCGCGACTCCTGGCAGCGCGAAGGCAAGCTCCGCGGCCTCGGTATCAGCTCGGTCCTCGAAGGCGGCGCCGTCTTCGAAAAAGGCGGCGTCAACTACTCCGAAGTCGCCGGCGATTCGCTGCCGTCCTCCGCCACCGCGCACCGCCCCGAACTCGCCGGCCGCAGCTACCGCGCCGCCGGCATCTCGCTGGTCATGCACCCGGAAAACCCCTACGTCCCCACCACCCACGCCAATGTCCGCGTCTTCTGCGCCGAGGCCCCCGGCGAAAAGACCATCTGGTGGTTCGGCGGCGGCTACGACCTCACCCCCTACTACGGCTTCGACGAAGACTGCCAACACTGGCACGCCACCGCCAAAAACGCCTGCGATCCCTTCGGCGCCGAAGTCTACCCGAAGTTCAAAAACTGGTGCGACGAATACTTCTTCCTCAAGCACCGCGGCGAGCCGCGCGGCATCGGCGGCCTCTTCTACGACGACCTCAATGAATGGGGCTTTGACAAATCCTTCGCCTTCATGCGCAGCGTCGGCGACAGCTTCCTGCCCGCCTACCTGCCCCTGGTCGAACGACGCAAAAACACGCCTTTCGGCGAACGCGAAAAGGAATTCCAGGAATGCCGCCGCGGCCGCTACGTCGAGTTCAACCTGGTCTACGACCGCGGCACTCTCTTCGGCCTGCAAAGCGGCGGCCGCACCGAGTCTATCCTGATGTCCCTGCCCTCCAAGGTCCGCTGGCAATACATGCGCCAGGAAGAGCCCGGCAGCGCCGAAGCCGAGCTCTACAGCAAATACTTGGTGAAGCGGGATTGGGTGTGAAGAACTGGGACACGACTGGGACACGACTGGGACACGACTGGGGAATGAGCGAGATGAACGAAGTAGCGACAGATCAAGGCAAGGGAATGAAGTGGGTGCTGAGGCTCGTCGCGCCCTTCTGTCTTGGGCTCATTCTGGTGCTCGGCTGGCAGGAACATGAATTAGTGACAAACAGCAAATTCATGTTGGACGATGTCACCAAGGGAGAACCCCCTCCCTTGCTTGACCGCATTACTCGTGATCTTCAGCGACTATATCATTTTGACCGCAATAGCTTTGATGGCAATCTCTCTTTGGAGTTTTGAAGTCTACGGTCCGCGCCTTACTTGGGGATTGAGTCTTGGGCTGGCAGCCTTTCTCGTTACTGGCTTGTTTCCTGTGAGCCACTTTGCTTTTCACCGTCTTCCATTCCATACCTTCAGCATGTGATCTTCATCCCCGGAGCATCCCCCTCCCGAGCATGAGTGCCCGGTCTGCCACGGTTGGAAATCGTGGCCGGAATCAACGCAAAAGAAATAAGCCTCAGCCCTTCGGCACGTCGTCCCGGTAGCAGCTCGACACCAGCTCCAGCAATTCGTCAAAAACCTGCGGACGGGCGGCGACGATCAGGCGCGATTCGCCGATGCGATAAGGATTACCCTGGCCGTCGCTGACGCGGCAGCCGCTCTCTTCGAGGAGGAGCAGGGTGGCGGCGACATCGTAGGGCTGCAAATCAGACTCCCAAAAGCCTTGCAGCCAACCGGCGGCGACATAGGAAAGATCGAGCGCGGCGGAGCCCATGCGGCGGATGTCGCGGCTGCGTCCCATCAAGGCCGCGGCGGTGCGGAAGAAGGCAGGCTGCAAATCGACCGAGCGATAGGGGAACCCGGTGCCAAGCAAGGCCTGCTGCAATCCGGCTGGCTCCCAGCTCGGTGGCGCCAACGGCGAACCGTTGTACAACAAGCCGCCGCCGCGTCGGGCGGCGAAGGTTTCGCCGGAGGCAGGACGATGGACGACGCCAAGTACGGAGCGGCCTTGATGAAGCAGGGCGATGCTGATCGAAAATTGATCGAGGCCATTGAGGAAGTTGGTGGTGCCGTCGAGAGGATCGACCACCCATTCGAACTCGGCCGCGGTGTCGCGTCCGCTTTCCTCGCCCCAGAAGGACGAGCCGGGCAGGGCCTTGAGCAAGGCGGCACGCAGCATTTCCTCGGTGTGGCAATCAACCTCTGTAACCACATCGTTAGGGCCTTTTTCACGACCAACACTGAGCTTACGGAAGAGGCTCAGCTGATATTCACCAGCTGGACGGAGTGTGTGCAGAACTTGCTGCATCAAGGAGTTGTCGGGAATCATAAAAACCAGTGGGTAAGGGGGTGAGGGGGTGAAGAAGGTGGAACAAGAGAGGTGGTAGAATACTCCCTCTGGACAGTTTTTGCGGCGGGCGGTGGCGGCCAAGGCTTCCAGAAAATGCCGTTGTGCCGGCGAAAAATGCGGCAGATCAAGGATCAGCCCATCAGGGACGACCCGCACGGATCCAGTCTTCGAGCTGGGCGAAGTCGATGCCAGTGGCTTGGCGGATCCGGTCTTCCGACACTTGCGCGGAACGCAGCATCTCGGCGGAGTTGAAGGCGATGCGCTGCTTATCGGCTTCGGCCTTGAGCTTGTCGGCTTCGGCCTTGAGCTTGTCAGCTTCGGCCTTGTCGGCGCGTTCGATGGCGGCGAGTTTGGCGCGCTCCTCTCGCAGGAGACTGGAGAGCACCTCGTCTTCCACCGTCATCTTCTGGCGAATCTCCTCGGATTCCCCGGCGCGGCTGAGGCGGCGAAGGACGGGGCGGAATTCGGTCGGAACCTGGCTTTCGTCGATGATCAAGGTGTGATTATCGCGGGGATCCTTGCGATGCTGATCGAAGAAGCCGAGCAGGCGTTCGAGGGAGTTGCGGGCGGATTCATGGAGGTTGGGAATCTGGATAATGAAGCTGTCGTGAGTCAGGCATTCGATGAAGCGGCTGCGCCCCGGCAGGATGTCCCCGGTGATGGCGTCGCGCTGCTGCCGCTCGACCTTGATCACCGGAACCTCAGGCAGGCCGCTGAGTTTGTGTCCGAGGAGGTAGATCGACAGCACCGGCATCGGCACTGGCGGCAGTTCAGGAGGAAGGTCGGGGACGATGTTGGCGGCGCTGGAATACTGTTCGCCGAGATAACGACGGAAGCGCATGATGTCTTCCGATTCCTTGGCTTTCTGAATTTCGATCAGGACGAGATGAAAGCCGCCATGCGCGAGCTTGACATGGGCGCAGAAGTCGAGGCGGTAAACGAGCAGTCCGGCGCCGACTTCGGCAAGCAGCTCGGTCGGGCGGGGATCGACCCTGATGATCTCCAGGCCGGTGATCGTGGCGATCACCGTGCGGGCGCAATCGGGATCTTCCATGAGGAACTTGAAGACGCTGTCGTAGAGGGGGTTGGCGATGCGCATGAGATGGACTTGGGTTGATGCCGGAGATTAGCACGCCAAGGGCGGTCGCGCCAGTGAGATGAGCTGATCCAGCGCACTCGAATGAAGCGAAATGAACAAGCCCGGGCGAGAAGCCCGGGCTTGTGATCAGGCGGAGCCGGATCAGGCTTTTTTGCTGGCCAGGATCATGTCGCGGAAGCGCTGGAAGAGGTAGAAGGGGTCGTGCGGACCGGGAGCGGCTTCGGGGTGGTACTGGACGGCGAACATCGGCAGGGTCTTGTGACGGATGCCGGCGACAGTGTTGTCGTTCAGGTTCATGTGAGTGACGATCAGGTCGGTGCCCTGGGTCGATTTCTCATCGATGGCGAAGTTGTGGTTCTGCGAGGTGATTTCGATGCGGCCGGTTTCGAGGTCCTGCACCGGGTGGTTGCAGCCGTGGTGGCCGAACTTCATCTTGTAGGTCTTGGCGCCGCAGGCGAGGCCGAGAAGTTGGTGGCCGAGGCAGATACCCATGATCGGTTTTTTGCCGAGGAGTTCGCGGCCGGCTTCGATGGCGTAGGTGACCGCTTCCGGGTCGGCCGGGCCGTTGGAGAGGAAGACTCCGTCGGGATTGAGGGCGAGGACGTCTTTGGCCGGGGTTTTGGCGGGGACGACGGTGACCTTCATGCCGTGGCGGCGGAGCGAGCGCAGGATGTTCCACTTGATGCCGAAGTCGTAGGCGACGACGTGGAGGTCTTTGGCGGGCAGTTCGCCGCCGGTGCCCCAGGAGCCGGAGTGGCTGTCATCGGGGTCCCATTCGTAGACCTTGTCGGTGCTGACCTTGGCGGCGTAGTCCTGGCCGACCAGACCTTCCCAGCCCTTGGCGCGCTTCACGGCTTCGTCTTCGGAGACGGTGCCGCTGACGCTGAGGTAGCCTTTGAGGGCGCCCTGGGTGCGAAGCTTGAGGGTGATGGCGCGGGTGTCGATGCCGGCGAGGGCGGGGATGCCGTTTTTGACCAGGAAGGCGGAGAGGCCTTGGTCGTCGCGCCAGTTGGAGGCGTCATTGAGGTTGTGGATGAGGAAACCGTTGCAGAAGGTGCCGCGAGCTTCCATGTCCCAAGCCGAGGTGCCGTAAGAGCCCATCTCGGTGTAGGTCATGTTGATGAACTGGCCGGCGTAAGATGGGTCGGAGAGGATCTCTTGGTAGCCAGCCATGCCGGTGTTGAAGACGGTTTCGCCGAGCTTGTCGACAGGGGCGCCGACCGAGTAGCCGCGGAAGATGCTGCCGTCTTCGAGAGCCAGGAAGGCCCGTTTTTCACGCTGTTGTTTCCAGTTCCAGTTGCTCACTTGGGGGGCCTCTTGTGGTGGTTTTGTTCAAAATCCACGCAACCTAACGGGACTCGGCAAAATATCCACGAGTGCCGGGGAGCTGAATCCCTGTTCTAAACCAAGAAAAAAAGCGGAAATCATCCCTTTCAGGACTCCCCGGAAGTCAACTGCTCGGCAAAGAGCCTCAGTCGCTGGCTTTCATCAGCGGCCAGCGGTGACTGCTGGCGGATCTCCGGCAGGAGCGCGACGATGCGAGAGTTTTTCGAAGAAAAATCACCCCGAGTTCTTGTGCGGTACTCCCATAAGATTCTACCCATTGCAATCTGAAGATTGGACAGAACTTTGAAACTGGCCATAACTTCACGATGCTTTCCCACACCGAGCTCAGGAGACCTTCGATGCCGAAAATCCCCGACCCGATGGATCTTCTGATCCGCCCACGCATCCAGCACGTCGTCGTCCTGATGATGGAAAACCGCTCCTTCGATCATCTGCTCGGTGATCTCCCCGGTGTCGACGGCGCCTCTCCCGAGCACTTCAACCGCAGCCGCAAAAACGGCAAGACCTACTCACAAGATCGCAACGCCGCCGATTACGCCGAACACGAAGACCCGACACACGAATTCAACAATGCCGTTCAGCAACTCGGCGGCACCGCCGATCCCGACATGTCGGGCTTTGTCGACCAACACGAAACCGCCTATCCGCAAGCCTCGCCGCAAATCGTGATGAACACTTGCGGGCCAGATCTGGTGCCGGCCATCCACACCCTCGCCGCAAACTTCGCCGTCTCGGACCACTGGTTCTGCTCCCTCCCCGGCCCGACCTGGCCCAACCGCTTCTTCGCCATGATGGGCAGCTGCCACGGCAGCATCTCGATGGAAGCCGAAAACGCCAAGCTCGATGCGGTCAGCAAAACCCTGCACTTCTACTTCAAGGAAAGCATCTTCTCGCTCCTCGGCTCCGACGCCCGGATCTACTCGCAGGAGTCGCAGACCGCCGCCCAGATGGTCAACGGCACCGGCTTCAGCGCCACGCCTTTGTCGGAATTTGACCAAGCCGTCGCCACCGACACCCTGCCACAATTGTCCTGGGTCGAACCCAATCACCGCAGCGGCGAAATCAACAACCAGCACCCGGCCCAGGATGTCCGCCTCGGCGACAACTTCATCGCCCGCATCTACAACACCCTGCGCAAGTCCCCCGAAGTCTTCGCCAAAACCCTCTTCGTTGTCACCTACGACGAACACGGCGGCTTCTACGACCACGTCGCACCGCCGCGCTGCGTCGCTCCCGACGACAGCAGCGCCGACGAGATCGACCCCGCCACCGGCAAGCCCTTCGATTTCTCTCGCCTCGGACCTCGAGTTCCGACGCTGCTGATCTCGCCCTGGATCAAGCCCGGAAGAGTCCTCGACGCCACTGGCCATGCCCCCGTCTACGACCACACCAGCCTGCTCGCCTTCCTCTGCGACCTGTTCGGCAAAAAACGCAAAAAGCTCGGCCTCCGGGTGGAAGCGGCGCAGCACTTCGGCAACGCCGACATCTGGCTCTCACAAGCGCGGCGCGACTTGCCGGAACTCAGCCCCTCCCCGGCGAAACGAAATCTCAAGGCGATCGAACAGGAAGCCGGCTTCGCCAGTGAACTCCGCCGACTCATTCAGGCTCAACACGCCTATCTCTTCGGCGGCGATGTCGCCGCCGCCCAACGCGATCTCGCTGGACCCGGCCGCGATGCCCGCAATCTGCCGCATTCGCAGCAACGTCTCGACGAGATGGCGCTCGAGATCAAACAAGTCATGGCCAGCCTGGAGAAATCCCAGGCGCAACGCGGCCTTGCGCCCGCCGCAAAAGACAAGCTCCGCATCCTCTGCCTTGAGCGCCCCGAGCAAGCCGCCGACAAGCTCGCCTTCTTCAGCAAAAATCTCGGCCTGCCGGAGTCATCGCTGGAGCTGAAATTCCAACCCGCCGCCGAGCTCATCGACGCCCCGGACGACCCTCTTCAGTCCTTCCGTCGCATCCGCGGACGTCATCTCTTCGGCGGCAAGGATGCGCTCACCGCAAACGACGAAGCGCAGCTCGCACCTGCCGTCCTCTGGCTCGAAGATGAAGAACTCCGTCAGCAGGCCAACCGCCTTCTTCTCGAGGAAATCCGCGACTTCCGTCCGGCTTTGATCCTGGCCGGGGAACTGAGCAGTCTCATCGCCTACGACGCCCTTCGCCAGGCCCTGGTCAAAACCGGACGCGGCAAAGATCCGCTGCGCCTGAAGATCGACTCCGCGACACGCTCGGCGATCGACGGTATTTGCCTCGTCACGCACGACTCCCTTCTCGGCCATCACGCCGTGATCCGCACCCTCGGCTCCGCGCTCCGGCCTTTGCGGCAGGCGCAACGCGGACTCCGCACTTGGTTCCATCTGCACAATTCCAGCAGCGGTCTCGTCCGTCCTCCGCTCCCCGGCTACGATGCCGATCGCTGCCAGATTGAGCTCGCCGGCTCAGCCATCGGCGAGGCCTTGAGCCATCCCGCCTCCTTGGCCCAGCTCTGGCCGCAGCTCCGGACCCAACTCACCGGCGCCGCCCCCAGTCTCGCCGCCCTGCCGCCATGCCTCAGCCGGCGCCGCAAACGAGCCCTGCTGGTCGGCATCAACCTCTACCCCGAAGCCTCGATGCAGCTCAATGGCTGCGTCAACGACGTCTTCCTGATCAGCCAGACCCTGCAGCAAAACGGCTATGAAGCCAGCGACATCCGTATCCTCCTCGACGATCGTGCCACCCGCGACGAAATCCTGTCGCGTCTGCAATGGCTGGTGGAAGGCGCCGGTCCCGGTGATGAACGCGTCTTCTACTACTCCGGCCACGGCGCCCAATTGCCGGTCTACGGCGAGTCCGGCGAACCCGATCGCCTCGATGAAACCCTGGTGCCCTGGGACTTCAACTGGGACCGCCCGGAAACCCACATCACCGACAAGGAATTCCGCCAGTTCTACAGCCGCCTGCCCTTTGGTGACGAGCCCGCCGGCA
Source organism: Lentisphaera araneosa HTCC2155 (assembly GCA_945877655.1). GTDB lineage: Bacteria > Verrucomicrobiota > Lentisphaeria > Lentisphaerales > Lentisphaeraceae > CAMCSH01. Next base: position 8,783 of record CAMCSH010000082.1, read on the forward strand.
GCGCCCAGCTCAGCATCATCCTCGACTGCTGCCACGCCGGCGGCATGACCCGTGGCGCCGGTCGCATCCGCGGCATCAATCCGCCGCACGACATCCGCCACCGCATGATGCGATGGGACGAGCCCAGCCGCAGCTGGCAGGGGCGCCCCTACGCCCGCATTTACGAGCAGCGCGAATTCACCGGCGACACCAACAAGTCGCCCAATCCCTACCGCTCCCGCCAAGGGCAATCGGCTGACTGCCGCATCCTCGACCGTCAGGAGCGCCATCGCCTCGAACGACGTTACGGCCACCAAGGCCCCTACATGCCCCGCCTCCTCTACGCCGCCGCCGAAAGCCAGCTCGCCAGCGAATACGATCACGGCGCCCTCAGCTACGGCGCCTTCACCTTCACCCTGGTCGAAACCCTCAACGCCATGAAGGCCGAAAAACTCCCCTCCCCCGACTTCCCTACCTTGATGAGCCGCATCGACGAATCCCTGCGTTTACGCCAGTTCACCCAGACACCGCAACTCGTCGGGCCCGCAGCCTTGCGACAGGGGCGGGTCCCGTGGATTTGAAAGGCGGGCTCGACCGTCACTTCAGCCGCGTTCTTTTGGGCTAACATGAGTCCGCGACCGCTGGAGATAGGGTGACAAAAACGGCTCAACAAATAGCCCTGTACTGTGGGCTAAGGTGATGGCAGATGGACAAGAACGCGAGACACCAAGATACATGTAATAATCCCAACCGAAATGAAGATAAGCCTTTCTCGGAGATCTGAGTTGACACCATAACTTCTCTCTTAAAGCCAACTGTGATATTTGCCGGATCTCGAAGGCTTGGAGTTTTTGACCTACTCTATACGCAAATTTCTCACGATGCATCTCAATCTTGTCGATGATCATGGTATCAACTTTGGACTCAGACAGAAAGGCGTCAATCGCATTTAGGTAGGCATCTTCCACTCGTTCATATTCAGATTTCTTAAGTGTTTTTCCCTGGATATTTTTTCCAATCTGAGAAATTGACGTCCAATCATCATGCATAAAATGACCTAGATGATTTCTTAGGCTTGGATCGTATTTTGTAACTCTGAATTTAAACCGCATAGTGCTCCTGATGCCCTTGCTTTCGTCTTGTGCTCGACATGTTTACCTCTTTTTCCTTTCCGTGTCCATCCGTGCCTTCCGTGGTAGATCCTCGTTCACCCCTTCATCCTCGCCGCCAAGAACACCGCTAGGTGCTCGGCGTTCCTCTGCACTCCATCGGCGATCTGGCTGCGGCAGGAGGAGCCGGTGGCGATGACCTGCGCTTGCGGTGCCGAACGTAGGGCGGGGAAGAGGCGGGTTTCGCCGATGGCGAGAGAGAAATCGTGGTGCTCGGATTCGTAGCCGAAGGAGCCGGCCATGCCGCAGCAGCCGGAGTCGATTTCCTTGGCGCGGAGTCCGGGTAATTTGCCGAGGAGAGCAGCGATGTGCGCCGTGCCAAGCAAGGCCTTTTGGTGGCAGTGGCCATGCACCAAAACCTCGGCACTGTCGTCGCGCAACAAGGGCAACAGTTTGTCCGAGTGTTCGGCGACAAAGGCGTCGAAACTGATCGCCCGTTGAGCGATTTTTGCGCTCGCCGCATTCCCCGGCAAGAGCGACAAATGGTCGTCGATCAAAGCCGATAGGCAACCGGGTTCGAGGACGAGGATCGGCACTTCGCGTTCGGCCCAGGTCGCGAGGACCGCGGCGGTGGCGCGAGCCGATTCCTTCGCCTCGTCGAGCAGGCCCTTCGAGATCTTGGGTCGACCGCAACACACCGGCGGCGGCACTTCGACGACAAAACCCATGCCTTGAAGCACCTTGTTTGCGGCCAGCGCAATCTCGGGATGGTAGTACTCGGTGAAAGTGTCGAGGAAGAGGGCAACGACCGGCTTCGGGTGACGCGGCTGGCCCGTGACCGGATCAAGCGAGTCTTGCGGGACGTAATTGGGCAGCAGCTGACTCGCCCGTTTCAGGGCCAGTTGCGGCAGAGTTCGTTTGGCACTGACCCCGAGGTATTTGTCGAGCAGGCGGCGGGAGAAGCGATTGCCGATCAGAGCATTGGCGAGGCGCGGGAATTTCGACCCGAGGGCGGCGCTTTTTGCGGCGTCCGCAAAGAAGCGGGCGCGGGCCGGGACGCCGTGCTCTTGGTGATGGCGATGCAGCACTTCCGATTTGAGCTTGGCCAAATCGACCTGCGAGGGGCATTCGGTCTTGCAGCCTTTGCACTCGACGCAAAGATCGAGGATCTCCATCATCCGCGGCGAGGTCAGTTCCTTCGGGTCGGCACCGCCGTTGATCACCGCGTTGAGCGCCTGGGCGCGAGCCCGGGTGGAGTGGAATTCATCGCCGGAAGCCTGGAAGGAGGGGCACATCAGACCGCCGTTGAAACGGGTGCATTCGCCGTTGCCGTTGCACATGTCGAGGGCGAGATGGATGCCACCTTCGCGGCTCCAGTCGAAAGCCGTTTCAAAGGGGGCACGGACGACATTGGCGTCGACCCGGAGATTCTCCAGCGGCGGCGGGCCGTTGACGATCTTGCCGGGGTTGAGGCGGTTCTCCGGATCAAAGGCGTGTTTGAGTTGCCGGAAGAGGCCGTCGACTTCCGGGCCGAAGAGTCGCGGGTTGAGCCAGGAACGGATCAGGCCGTCGCCGTGTTCGCCGCTCACCGAGCCGCGGAATTCGCGCACCACTTCGGTGACTTCTTCCATGGTTTTGACCATCCAGCGGCGGTCTTCCTCCTGACGCAGATTGATCATCGGGCGGACATGGATGCAACCGACGCCGGCGTGGCCGTAGAAGCCGGCGACGCGGCCGGAATCTTCGATGACGGAGCGGAAACGGGTGAGGAATTCCGGCAGGCGTTCGGGCGGCACCGCGACGTCTTCAAGGAAGGCCTGGGCCCGTTCTTCGCCGCGTTTCGACATCAGGATGCCGAGGCCCGATTTACGCAGCTTCCACACCTGGGCTGCGAGGCGCGATTCATTCAGGTCGACCCATTCGCCGACGCCCGGCAGGCGCTTCAGCACTGCGTGCAGCGCTGCTTGTTTAGCGAGGGCTTCGCCGGGTGTGGCGCCATCGTATTCGAGGCAGAGGAGGAGATTGGGATTGCCCTTGAGCCAACCCAGTTGACCGCGCATCATCGGCGAGGCGCGGCCGAGATTGATCACCGTGCCGTCGATCATCTCGAAGGCGAAGGGCGCGGTGAGCAGCAGCTCCGGCACCAGTTCGAGACCGGCACGGAAGTCGGCAAAGGGAACGACGGTGAGCACGGTGTGCTTCGGCTTTTGCGACAAGCGCACTTTGAACAGGGTGCCGAGGGCGAGCGAGCCTTCCGAACCGACCAGCAGACGCGGCAGATCGAGGGGGAAACCCTTGACCATTTCATCGAGATTGTAGCCACTGACTCGGCGCTGCAGGGTCGGGAAAGCGGCGCGGATGGCGGGGCCACCGTGGTGGATGATCTTCTCCAGCTCGCGCAAGGCGCCGGCGAAACTCGTCGCCTGTTCGGTGAGATGGCGGAAGCCGTCGGCATCGACACTACTGACGACTTGATGCGAGGCATCGGCGAAGGCAGCGTGCCATTCGAGCACGTGGTCGACCATTTTGCCATAGCGTAGCGAGTTGGAGCCGGCGGAGTTGTTGGCGCACATGCCGCCGATGGTGGCGCGGTTGCCGGTCGAGGTGTCGGGACCGAGTCGCAGTCCGTGCGGCGAGGCGGCGAGGTTGAGCTGATCCTGGACCACGCCCGGCTCGCAGAGGGCCCAGCCTTCTTCGACATTGAGCTCGCGGATCTTCTTCATGTGGCGCGACATATCGAGCACCAGTCCGGCCCCGAGGCAACCGCCAGCGATGCCGGTGCCGCCGCCGCGCGGGATTACCGGCACGCCGCAGCGTTGCGCGATGTGCAGCGCGGCGTAGACATCCTCGGCATCGCGAGGACAGGCGATGGCGACGGGCGGGATCTGGTAGATCGAGGCATCGATCGAGTAGACCCGTTTGCTGAGCTCATCGCTCCACACTTCGCCGCGCATCTCGCGTTTCAGCTCGGCCACCAGTTCGCGCATGAGAAGTCCTCCGTGTCTAGCCTCAGTTTAGCGCGAGGATGGATGAAAGGCACGGAGGAGATGAAAAATGCTTGGCAGTCATCACTCATCCGGGACGGCAGTCCTGGGTTTCTGTGCTCACAAATCCAGATATTGCCGCTTCACCCGGCCGCCGATGCCGCAGAGGATCTCGTAGGAAATCGACTTCTTCGCGCGGGCCCATTCGCCGATCGGAATGCCGTTGCCGAGGCAGATCACTTCGTCGCCTTCCCGGGCTTCCGGCACGCCGTCGAGATTGATCGTGGTGTAATCCATCGAGATGCGCCCGAGGATCGAACAGGAGCGACCGCCGACGAGAAAACGCCCGTGACCCGAGGACAAGGCCAAGGGCAAGCCGTCGGCATACCCGATGGGCACGGTGCCGACCCGGGTCGGCTGTTTGAGACGGCAGGTGCGGCCGTAGCCGAGCGAGGCGCCCCAGGGAAGTTCGCGGACGGCAAGGAGGCGGGATTTCAACACCAGCACTTCTTCCAGATCGAAAGTGCGGCGGCCTTCTTCGTCGAAGCAGCCGTACAGGTTGATGCCGCTGCGGACATGGGTCATCGGCGGGCGGATCGCCTCGGGAATGTTATGAATGCCGTCGGAGTTGGCGATGTGCAGCATCGGCGCCTTCAGTCCGAAGGAGCTCAGCGAAGCATGCAGGGCGATCAAAGTGCGGACCTGAGCGGATGAGAAGTCGGCATCGCCGTAAGCGTGGGGAAAATGGGAATACAGGCCGGCAAATTCGATCCCGGGCAAGTTGGCCCATTCGAGGATCGATTCGGCCTTGTCGAGGCGGACGCCGAGGCGACCCATGCCGGTGTCGACTTCAAAATGACAATGGGCGGTGCGGCCTTGGCGAGCGCTTTCCTCGCTCACCAATTTCGCCTTCGAGTCCGAGCTGACCGGAATGATGAAGCCAGCCGCGACAGCGCCTGGAATCTCTTCGGCGAGGATGTCGCCGTTGATCAGGATCGGAAGCGAAGTGTAGGGACGGATCGCCATCGCTTCGGCGAGATCGGCCACGGCGATGCTGTTGGCTCCCGCCCGTTCGCAGGCTCGTGCGATCGGACCGGCGCCCAAGCCGTAGGCGTCCGCCTTCAGCACCGCGATCAACTTCAACGGCGCCACCGCGAGAAGCAAGCGGCGCACATTGGCCTCGATGATGTCGAGGCGGATTTCGAGAGTGTTGCGGGCAAAATTTCCAGACATGGGCGGGATTCCTTTGTCCCAATATAAGACCCGCAGAAGCGGAATTCCTAGGCGGGGTCGCAAGTTTCAGCGAATCCACCACGGAAAACACGGAGGACACGGAAGACACGTAAATGAAGTTCTAGATTATGACATGGTATGACTGGTTTCTCGCCCCGATCAGTTATACAATAGATGACCGCCGAGTTACCAAGAGGTTTTCGGTTTCAATCAAGATCCCAGAGGAAACGACAATGACCCAAGCAGAACCGCCTAAACTTCGACTTCGACGTGATCCTCCTGTTGCTGCCTCCGCACCGGATGCCGCGACAACTGAAGCGGTATCAAGCTGCCCGGACTGCCAAGCCCCGATGGAGAGCGATGCGATTCTCTGCATCCGATGTGGTTACGACAGCCGCACCAACGCCAAGATCGGGCAAAAAATTCATGAAGAACCTGCTGCGTGGCGCCGTTTCATCGGCTGGAATCCCCCCGAGAAAAGTCTCAAAAGCATGCTTTTGATCCCTCTCATTTTGGCCCTTTTCTTCTTTAGCTCTCTTAGCGCCGCAATCAGCACCATGATCAGCCACAACCAGAATGATGAACTTCTGAAAAGCGGGATACCAGGGATCGGAATTGCCACCGGTTATGAGGAACGAACCACCCGCAAGTCCAGAAGCAAAAGCTACAAACTCCCTCGAGAGTCAAGAGTTCTCCCCGTCCAGCACATTGGCTTTGAGAAGCTCCATGTGCAGGATAGTCATCTCATCGACAATCTCAAGCAGTCGTTTGTGGTTGTCTGAGTAGCTTCGGGCGATTGGCTCGCGTTTCTTGCCAAGGAAGA
>CAMCSH010000083.1 GCA_945877655.1 Lentisphaera araneosa HTCC2155
AAGCGATTGTTTTTCGGCGGCGGAAATTTTGGGGTGATTGATCAGGATACGGATGTCGGAAAGTCCGGGGGCGATGCCCCAGCCCTTGCGGCCTCCGAGGAGGTAGATCGGCAGCAGGCGCGTCTGGCCTTCCTTTGTCTGGCGCAGCAGGAGACAGGCGCTCAGTCCGCCGGCGTGTTGGTGGAAGTCAACGATCTCAAGCTTGACCTTGCCGGCAGCGCAATCGCGGGCCTTGTCGAGCGTCGCTTGGCGTCCGGCGAGATAGAAATCTTCCGGCACGTCGGGCAGCCGGACGATGCGGCGGAAGGCACTGTCGCCGTCGCCGGACTTCATTTCCGCGACGAAGCTTTCGGCGCATTCCCTGGCGCTCGGCGGGGTTTTGATGCCGCCGCAGGAGGCGAGAAGGAGGCTGAGGGCGAGAAGGGTTGATCGAGGCATGAGAGCGTTTCCTGATCGGGTTCGGCCTTAGTGGGTGGTGATGCGGGTGCCCCAGCGAGTCCCTTGGGTCGAGAGGCCGCGGCGAATCGCCGCCTGGTGGCGGTTCTGGATGGCCAGGAGGAACATGACCTGGCTGGTCCTGAAGACGAGCACGTCGGTTGCTCCGGTGCGCTGTTTCAGTTCAGCCGCGATGCGGGTCGCAAACAGGTCGCGGTCTTCGCGGGGGAAGTGCTGTTGGATGAGCAGCGAGGAGCCCTTGAGCCACAGGCGCTCGATCTCCGACCAGAGGACGTATTTGGATGAGTTTTTGCTGCCTGGGATTTTGGCCGGGGTCTCGATGCCGTTATCGGGATCGATGAAGACCAGATCCGCGCCGGAGCAGCAGCCGATCATTTCATCGCCCCAGTTGACGCGATCGCGGGAGCCATCGGGGCACAGTTTGGAGAAGAAGCTGGCGCGGGGGAGGAGGCCGGAGGATTCGATCAAGGCCAGCTTCGGCGTCGCGCCGGGGGGCAGGATGGACTGCAAACCGACATACAATTCGGGGTCGAGCTTCTTCCATTTATCATTGTCATCCAGGTAAGTGCGCGGGCTGGCGGCAGCTTCGATGGCGGCGGTGCGCATCCAGTTGACGCTGAGGCGGAGCGAGCCGCCGGACAGAAGGGTGCGCAGAATGACGTATTTGAGATAGTCGTTGCTATCGCCGAAATCTTGGTTTTTCATCTTTTTTCCTTAAGCTCATCTGAGCGGTGAATGGAATCGTTATGTGGACGCCGAGGCGACTTTCATAAAAGCCGGAAGCCCCTCAAATTGAGGGGCTTCCGGGGAGTGGACCTGTGGGAACTCGAATCCCAGACCTCCTACATGCGAAGCAGGCGCTCTAGCCAACTGAGCTACAGGCCCGGCTGATCCGCAACTTAGCGGCGAACGGGTTCCGCGCAAGGGAGAAGCTGCGGGAAATGTGGGGCGCTCTGGCGGTGGGACTGAAGCTGCAAGGATGTTGACCCATTCTCCTGCGTCCGGGTGGCGCCTGCAGAGGCTGCCGTTATGTTAGGGTCGAATCCAGCAACCCAGCTAGGGAGATTGATGCATATGGAGCCGAAGTCGCTTAAGGAAGTCAAGCAGACGCTGAAAAGCCTCTACACCCGGGGGGCCGATGCCCTGAAACAAAGCAACTACGATTATGCCATCGAGCTCTTCCGCACCTGCCTGAAGGATTGTCCGGAATTCGCCGACGCCCGACGCGACCTGCGCAACGCCGTTTACGAAAAGACCGGCGGCGGCAAGATCGGCGGCATGACCCAGGCCCTGGTTCAAACCAAATACACTCTCGCCTTGATGAAGGCTCCCGGCATGCTCAAAAAAGAGCAATACGCCGAAGCGATGGACCTGGCCGAAGAGATCTTGGCCAAAGACCCCAACAACAGCACGGCGCAAAAACTTCTCATCGATGCCGCTCTCGCCGGCGACATGAACTGGATCGCCATGGAGATGCTGGAATTCTCCCTCAAGCTTAATCCCAAAAACGCCGACAACGCCGAGCAGCTGATTGATCTCTACACCAACAACGGTCTCGGCAAAAAAGCCGTGGACCTGGCTCAGAAACTGGTCCGCGCCTACCCCGACAACGGCGTTTACCTGTCGCTTCTGAAAAACGCCGAGGCAAAATCGGCGATGGACAACACCGGCTGGGAACAGCAGCAGAAAGTCCAGGGCACCCAGGCAGCTCAGCAGGAGATGCGCGACAACGGTCCTCGCGACGATGAGTCGGCCGACAAGCTGGTCGAACAGTATTTTGCTCAGATCAACGCCGGTCGCGACAACATCGACATCCGCAAAAAACTTGCACGCGCCTTGCTCAAGCTCGAGCGCTACGACGAAGCCGTGGAAGTGCTGCAAAAAGCCTTGGGCATGAGCGGAGCCATCGATCCGGCTCTTCAGAAAATGGTCTATCAAGCCGCGGAAGCCCGCTTCGACCACGCCATCAACGCATGGGAAGAATATGGCCGCAAGGGCCAGGCGGAAAAGGCCCAGGCCGAAAACGAGATCGAAGAGCTGCAGCGCCAGAAGTCCGACTTCATGCTCGAAAAAGCCCGCGAACGGGTGTCGCTTTACGCCAATGACCCGACCGTGCACATGGATCTCGCCCTCATCCTCTTCGACCGCCACGAGCTGGATGAAGCCCTCGCCGGCTTCCAGAAGGCCCAGAATTCGCCCCGCCACCGCCGCAGCGCCCTCTTCTACAAGGGCCGCTGCTTCGCCCAGAAGAGCCAGCACGACATCGCCGTGCGGGAATTCCAGGCCGCCCTGGCCGAGAACCCGGAAGCGGTGGAAAAGCTCGACATCATGTTCGAAATGGCCGGCTCCCTCGCCCGCCTCAACCGTGAACAGGAGAGCCGCGACCTCTACACCCTGATCTACCAGACCAACATCAACTACAAGAACATTCGCGACATCGTCGAGCGTCAATACAGGAGCTGATCGGACCCCATGGGGAAAGATGCCAAACCCGAGCAGAAGCGGCGCCCCTTCGGCTTCCGCCTCCTCTCCTTGCTGGGTATGGACTTCCGCCAAGAGAATAGGCCGGAAACACCTGACGATTTGAGCTCCGCCGGCACCCTGGCGATGGCGTCTCGCCCGCAGGTGCCCGGACGCACCATCCTGCCAGCCCGCCTGGGCGAACGCTACCAGGTCCAGCGCATCCTCGGCAGCGGCGGCTACGGCACGGTCTTCCTCGTCCGCGATCTCGTCATCGGCCGCCTTGTCGCCCTCAAGCTCCTGCATCACGGCCTCCGCCCCGGCGGCATCGTCCATCGCCACTTCATCCAGGAAGCCCGCATCGCCGGCCAGCTCGATCACGAAAACATCGTCGTCATCTACACCGTCGAAACCGATGCCGATTGCACCGGCATCGTGATGGAATATCTGCCCGAGGGCAGCCTGGCCTCGCGCCTCGCCGAACGCGGCTGCCTGGCCGAAATCGAAGCTCTCCGCATCCTCCACGGCGTCCTCTCCGGCCTCTCCGCCGCCCACCAGATCAAGGTCACCCACCGCGACATCAAGCCGGGCAACATCCTTTTCGATCCCAAGGGGCGCCCCAAGGTCTCCGACTTCGGCGTCGCCCACCTGCCCCGCGAAGAAGGCGGCGTCAGCGGCGATACTGAGTTCAAGCCGGTCGGCACTCCGGTCTACATGTCGCCCGAACAGCTCGTCGGCGACCCCAATCTCGATGGCCGCAGCGACCTGTGGTCCTGCGGGGTCATTCTCCATGAAATGCTCTGTGGTTCGCTGCCCTTCGTCTATAAGTCGAAGTCGACGGTGGAAGAGGCCCTCCAGGTGGTGATGACCCATGATCCAGGCAATCCCCTCCTCAGCCGGCCCGAACTTGATCCCGCCACCGTCGAGCTGCTCGAGCGGCTCCTCGCCCGCCTGCCGGAGCGCCGCTTCCAGTCGTCTCAGGAAGCACTGCGCTTCCTCGAGCCCCTGATCAGCCGGATCAACCAGCCGCCGCCGAGCGCCTTCCCGGACCAGATCATCACCTCGCCGGTGAGCCTGCTTGAAGACGTCATGCGGCTCCTCTTGGTCGACGGCATGATGTCGCCACCCGAACGCCGCGAAATCATGCGCCGCGCCACCCGCCTCGGCGTCTTGCCGGAGGTCGCCCGAGAACTCGAAGCGAAGATTCGCCGCGAGATGGGCCTGCCCTCTCTCGACACCATCGAAGCCTACGAAACCGCGGTGCGTCTGCTCGCCGGTGACGGCGAACTGGGAGACAGCGACCGCGCCGTCCTCGAGAGCACATCGCGCAAGCTCGGCATCACCGACATCGAGCGCAGCATGATCGACAAAGACGCCGTCAGGCGAGGGAGAGAAAAATGAAACTCTTGCACGACAAATGTCCCGGTTGCGGCGCCGCATGCGACGAAAAGCCCGGCGAGATCGACCGCCAGGTCAACTGCCTGAGCTGCGGCCGGCTGCTGGAAATCCCTGCCATCGCCAGCGTGCCGGAGGCAGCTCCCAAGGTGCTAGAGAAAGGCACCGCAGCGCCGGCCACCATCGACCTGATTTTCTGGCTGGCCATCGCCGCTCTCGGCCTGGCCCAGCTCGCGCCACGCGGCTTTGATCTGCTCCTGTTCATCGCCGCACTCGGATTCGCCCTCGCCGTCCGGCAGAGCACGGAGAAGGCCGCGGTGTCGCCCCCGCCGTCCTTGTGGGAAGCGACCTTGGACCGCTGGCGCCTCTTTCCCGGCGAGCTTCTCGGGCTGGCTCCGGTTCTCCCGGCCATCCTCTGCCATAGCTTTCAAGCGCGGACCTCGATTCAAGCCCTGGCCACGGTGCTCGCCATAGCACTGGCCTTTGTCTTCACCCTCGCCGCCCGTCATCACTACGAAGTCAATCACGCTAGCCGCATCACCGTGCCCTTCTTCCACTTCGACTCGATCATCGCCCCGTGGAAATTCCTGCCGCCCCCGCCGCCGCCGAAGGAGGAAGCCGCTCCGAGCCCCCGGGCGAAACGGGTCGAATCCCTCGGCCAATACGCCAGAGAAGCCGACGAACGCTTCGATGCCTGGCTGATCGAAGAGACCCGCCGTCACGGCCGGTGACTCCTTCCGGCCCGCCCGCCTCCACCTCCTACCCCGGCTCCGACCATGAAGACCGCCGCCGCGCTCGCCCTTCTCCTCCTCAGCTCCTGCGCCGCCGGCGCGCGGTTGTCGAGCCAGACGCCGTGGTCGAAACGCCCGGAGCAGAAAGCCGGCGTCCCGCTCTTCCCCCTCGTCTACACCAGCCAGCACGGCGGATCGGTGCTATGGCCGCTCCTCGACTGGGATGATCTGGGCTGGGCCCTGCGCCCCCTCGCCGCACGCCAGAAAGACCAGCACGAAGTCCTCTGGCCGATCGTCAAATGGAGCCCCGGGCACGTCGCCGTCTCGCCGATGTACGAGCGGCGCAGCGATGACAGCGGCTGCGACTGGCGCCTCACTCCCCTGATCGCCTGGGGCCGAGGAGAAAGCCATGTCTCCGACTGGCACGCCTTCCACCTCTTCGGCTGGCAGCAGCGCGGCGACGAGACCGCCTGCCACCTCCACCCCCTCTTCTGGCGTCGCGACGGCGGCGACGACGACAACGAGACCTCCTATCTCTTCAACTTCGGCAAAACCTGGGTCAACGGCGACAAGTCCGGCTGGCACCTCTTCCCGCTGATGAAATTCCGCAACACCACTCCGGTCGAAAAGCCGCTCCCCGGCGGCCATGGCGACAGCTTCCTGCCGACCTGGAACGGCGCCGATTGCGGCGGCCTCGAAATCGACACCCTCCTTTGGGATCACAAGAACTACTACTCCCTCTTCTGGCTGCCCGGCCATCTTCATCGCGACGAAGAGCGCCTGCTCGCCGCATGGTGGGCCGAACGCAGTCTCCAGCCCGAGGACGGCGGCAAGCCTTTTGTTCCGAGTGATGACAGCGTCGAGCGCCTCCTCCTCCGGCACGGCGTCCACCCTTCCGGACACTCCCGGGCCGATCTCCAGCAGACTCTGTTGACCTGGGCGGCGGGCCGCAGCGAAACCCTCTGCACCACCCGTCAGGACGACATTCATTTCCCCCTGATCGAAATCGTCTTCTGGCAACGGGTCCGTCATCTCAGTTCCGGCGATTCCGAACTCTTCTGGGGCCTCCTCTGGGATGCTCACGACGACAGCAAGAGCAGCGAGATCCAGATCCTGCGGCGCCTGCTTCATTTCCGCCGCGGCCCCGAGGGCCATTCCGGCCACATTCTCTTCATTCCCTACGGCGGGGCGCCTTGGTTCTGAAGGGCTGATTGGGTATTTGAGGACCAAAACTTGCCAGCCGCTTCTTCCTGGGTCTATAATGGTGCAACACCCATGAAGGCCCCGACATGAACGACGAATACACTCCTCTCTGCCTCGCCGCCAAAGACGGCGATATCGAAGCCGTCCGCCGCCTGCTAGCTGAAGGACAAGACCCAAATCAGGTCACCACCTATGACACTCCTCTGAACTTGGCCAGCTCAGGAGGCTTTGTCGAAATCGCGACTCTTTTGATCTCGGCGGGCGCCGATGTCAATCGCACCTGCCAATACGGATATACCGCTCTTTACTTCGGCGCTCCTCATCCCGAGATGGTCAAGCTCCTGCTTGCCGCCGGAGCCCAAGTGGACGCCTCCTCGCTTCAGGGGCAAGCCATCCACATGGCAGCTGGGACCAGCCTGGAATCGGTCAAGATCCTGCACGCCGCCGGAGCCAAGCTGGATGCCGACTCATTCCATCAGCAGCCCATCCATGACGCCGCAGATGCCGGCAAGTGTGATATCCTGGAGTACTTGCTGCAACAAGGCATCAGGATTGATAGCCGCTCGAAGATGGTTGGCGAACAAGCCATTCATCGTGCTGCATCCCGAAGCCACATTGAGGCGATTCAATTCCTGCTCGATCAGGGCGCCGCCGTAGACGCCAGATCTCAAGACATCATCCACGATGGCGAACAGCCGATTCATGCGGCCGCCGCAAATGGCACCACCGAAACCGTAGCCTTCCTGCTTTCCCTAGGCGCCAATATCGACGCTGCCGACAAAGAGGGCAATCAAGCCATTCACTCAGCCGCGCGTTCTGGCAAGATCGACAACCTGCGTTTTCTCCTCGCCCACGGCGCTTGTGTCGATGCGGTGAACGCAAACGGCGAACAGCCGATCCACAAAGCCGCCCGGTCGCTGGAGACCATGAACTTCCTCGTCGAGGCCGGCGCCACGTGGGAAGCCCGGACCAGCAACGGCGATCAGTTGATTCATTTTGCGGTCGCTGATGGCAATCGGGAGTGCATCGAATTCCTGCTCAAGAACGGGGCGGCTGCGGATGCTTGCAACGATCAGGGCGAGCAGCCGATTCATCGCATCTCTTCAATTTATTGTAGTTCAAGCGAAGAGCGCTTTGGCAAGCAAAAAGAGATCCTTGACCTTCTCGTCGCGGGTGGCGCAAAACTTGATGCGTCGGACGCAACTGGCCATCAGCTCATTCACGGGCTATCTACGGGTTCAGACAGCGCCAAAAACATCTCCTTGCTCACTCATCTCTTGGATCACGGCGTCCGTGTCGATGCAGCGACACACGGAGGCACACAAGCAATCCATCTGGCTGCCATGTCAATTGCCATCGTCTCAAGTGTTGAGGAAACGAAATTCGATCCCTTGCCCTTGCTTCTGGCTCGTGGCGCCGACATCCATGCACGAAATGTACATGGACTACAAGCCATCCATTACGCGGTGCATTTCGGGCGGTACTCCGGACCCCTTCCGAGCGGCAGAATGGCGTCGTCCAAAATTCCGGTCTTGCAGTTCCTCATCGCCCACGGCGCTGATTTGAGCTCCGAAACTGCTTCGGGTGAAAGCGTCTTGGAACTGTCGAAAAACCCCGCGAAAACGGAGGATCAGGAAGCGACTCCCACGGCCTTGACCGAGTGGATCGAAAGCCAGCTCCCGCCACCCAATCTCATCCAGCGTCTACGCCGCAAATTCCGCCGCTGGTGGCAGGCCGCCTGAGATCACTCCGTCGGCAGGGTATGGAATCCAATCATCTCGTACCTAGGGTAGGCGAGGCGCCAACCCTAGGCTGCAGGCCGAAACCCCGTTGGAGTTGAGCATCAAAGCAGGTGCCATGACACTCCGGGTTTTAGATGCACCACTGCCGCTCCCCTTCCGGGAAGCGGCAGTGCTTTTGCGCATCTCGCTACGTTCAGCCTTTGACTTCGGGAGCGGTGCTGGCGATGCAAAGATCCTTGAGCTGTTTGGCGTCGACCAGAGAAGGCGATTGGGTCATCAGGCAGGTGGCCTTGGAGGTCTTGGGGAAGGCGATGACTTCGCGCAGCGATTTGGCGCCGGCGAGGAGCATGACGACGCGGTCGAGGCCGAGGGCGAGGCCGCCGTGGGGAGGGGCTCCGTAGCTGAGGGCGTCGAGGATGTGGCCGAATTTGAGCTGCTGCTCGTCGGCAGAAATGCCGAGGACGTCGAACATGTCAGCCTGGAGGGCGCTGTCGTGGATGCGGATGGAACCGCCGCCAAGCTCGGTGCCGTTGAGGACGACGTCGTAGGCCTGGGCGTTGACGACGCCGGGATCCTGCTTGAGCAGGTGGCGATGCGCCGGCATGGGCGAGGTGAAGGGGTGGTGCATGGCGGCCCAGTGACCGGTCTCGGCATCCTGCTCGAGGAGCGGGAATTCGACTACCCAAAGGAACTTGAAGACGTTGTCGGGGACCAGGCCGAATTCGGCGGCGGCTTCGGTGCGGATGCGGCCGAGAGCTTCGCAAGAAGTACGGAACTTGTCGGCGGCGATGAGCAGGATGTCGCCGGGGGCGGCGCCGGTCTTGCCGTTGATCGCGACCATTTCATCAGCGGTGAGGAATTTGGCGGCGGAGGACTTCCAGGTCAGGTCGTCGTTGATCTTGGCGGTTATGAGACCTTTGGGGCCGTAGGATTTGACCGTCTCGGTCCATTCCTTGACCTTCTTGTCGGTGGCTTTGTCGGCGAGACCTTTGAGGTTGAGGGCCATGACCTTGCCGTCCTTGGCGGTGGCGGCGTCGGTGAGGACCTTGAAGCCGCAGTGGGCGACGGTGCTGGTCAGGTCGACCAGTTCGAGGTCGTAGCGGAGGTCGGGCTTATCGGAGCCATAGCGCAGCATGGCTTCGGCGTAGGTCATGCGCAGGAAGGGGGTCTGGATGTCGATGCCTTTGACTTCCTTCATCACCTTTTTCATTAGTCCTTCGACGAGGAGGTAGATGTCTTCGGCGTCGATGAAGCTCATCTCGACGTCGACCTGGGTGAATTCGGGCTGGCGGTCGGCGCGCAGGTCTTCATCGCGGAAGCAGCGGGCGATCTGGAAGTAGCGTTCGATGCCGCCGACCATGAGGAGCTGCTTGTACTGCTGGGGAGCCTGGGGCAGGGCGTAGAATTCGCCGGGGTGGACGCGCGAGGGGACGAGGTAGTCGCGGGCGCCTTCGGGGGTGGACTTGGACAGGATCGGGGTTTCGACTTCGTAGAAGCCCTGGTTGTCGAAGAAGTCGCGCATGCATTTGGTGACGCGGTGGCGCATCTTGACGCCGTTGAGGATGGAGGCGTTGCGGAAGTCGAGGTAGCGGTATTTCATGCGCAGCTCTTCGGAGACCTTGTCGTCTTCGAGGGTGAAGGGCATGGGGCGCGACTTGTTGAGGATCTCGAAGCTGGTGGCGACGACTTCGACATCGCCGGTGGCCATCTTGGAGTTGACTTTGCCTTCGCGGGCGCGGACGGTGCCTTCGATGCAGACGACGTATTCATCGCGGACTTGCGAGGCGGTTTCCATCGCGGCGGCGCCGGAGACGGCGGGGTCGAGGTAGACCTGGGTGAGGCCTTCGCGGTCGCGCAGGTCGAGGAAGATGATGCCGCCGAAGTCGCGGCGGGCGCGGATCCAACCGGCGAGGCGGACGGTTTGGCCGACGTGGGAGCTGCGGAGTTCGCCGCAGTTGTGGGTGCGTTTCATAGGCTGGAGGCTCCTGAGGTTTTCGGTAGAAATTGGGACCGCGCAATATAGGCAGAGAAATCACTTGTGCCCGTGAGCGGGCGCAGCTTTCAGGGCGCAAGTTTTGAGGATTCGGGTTGTGGGCAAATACTGTCTCATCGAGTTCTAGCTCCATGGAAATACCGGCATTCCGGTCGAATGTAGGTTTTCTCAAAAACTCTGGAGAATCACTGCGATGAGCAACGGCACCCCGCAAGACATCGTGATCTGCTGGAAATGCAACACCTCCAATCCTTGCGCCGGCAAGACTCCAGGCAGCCAGCTGAGCTGCCTGAAGTGCAGCAGCCCGATCGCCGTGCTGGATACGGAGATGACCCGCAAGGTGCAGGCCGTTCCCGCCGCCAGCTCTGAGGTTCCCGCCCTGCCTCCGGTGGTGAAGATCTTCTGCGTCTCGTGCAGCGCCAAGATCGAGGTCACCGGCCACCCTCCGGGCAGCTCGGTTGATTGCCCGGCCTGCAAGACCAGCCTCAAGGTGCCCCAGCTTCAGCTCGGCAATGACGCCAGCCTCAAGATTTTCTGCATCTCTTGCAACTCCAAGCTCGATCTCACCGGCCACAAGGGCGGCGCCAAGATCCCTTGCCCCTCCTGCCAGACGCAGCTGATGGTGCCGCAAGTGGACCGGCCGGCGACGCCGGTCGCCAGCGACGGCGCTCAGTCGAAGGTCCGGGTCAACTGCCCGCACTGCAGCAGCAAGCTCGACGCCAGCGGCTGGGAACCCTTGCGCAAGGTCGACTGTCCCAGCTGCCGCAAGAGCTTCATCCTGCCCAAGCGCTTCGGCAAATTCCTGCTGGAAGAGATGATCTCGCGCAACGCCTCCTTCACCATCTACCGCGCCACCGACCTGGCCCTTGCCCGCGAATGCGCCGTCAAGATCCTCTCGCCTGAACTGATGAAGAATCCTCGCCTCGTCGACGCCCTCGCCCGCATTACCGGCCAGGGTGCCCAGATCACTCACTCTGCCGTCGTTCCGCTCTACGGCTGGAACGAGGAAGACGGCCAGGCCTTCATCGTCAGCCAACTGATGACTTCCAGCGCCGCTCAACTGCTGCAGAAAAACCGCGGTCCCCTGCCCGTGTATCAAGCTTGCAGCTTCATCCGCCAGGCGGCCCTCGGCCTCGAGGCTGCTGCGCGCGGCGGTCTCCAGCACGGCAACATCTGCCCGACCAACCTGATGATCGACAAAGAAGGTGCCGCCAAGCTGGCCGACTTCGCCATCGGCGCCAGCCGCCTCAACCAGGCCGGTGAGTCCTGGGCGGAAGAAATCGTCGCCTGCGTCCAGCCGATGTATGTGTCACCGGAAATGGCCCGCATGGGACGCAATCCCGACCCGGTCCGTGGCGACATCTTTGCGCTCGGAGCCACCTTTTATGAGCTGCTCACCGGCAACAAGCCCTTCCTCGGTCGCACTTACAAAGAGCTCCTCCGCGAACGTCAGGATCGCCTGCCGCCGTCGCCGTCAAAGTCGCGGCCGGAAGTTCCCGCCGCGCTCGGCGACTATCTTCTCAAGATGATGGCGATCGAGCCGGAGGCACGTCCCGCATCCGCCCGCGAAGTCGCGGATTTCCTTGAGCCCTACTGCAAGGCGCCGGCCGTCATGCCCGCTCCTGCACCAGTCGTTGCGGCACCCGCAGCTCCGACACCGGTCGCCGCCGGCAGCCCGTCACCAGTCGCGCCGGCTGCCGCAGCCGATCCCCTGATCCTGATGGGCCAGGAAATCCCCCTCCCGGCGGCCATGGCGCATCTCCCCAAAGACACCCGCCTGGCGATCGTCGTCGTCACGGCGTTTGCCGCGGGCCTCATCGGTCTTCTCCTTCTGAAAGCGCTTTTCGGCGGCTCGGATGCCAAACCCGTAGCAGTCGCCGAGACTCCCCCCCCGAAAGCGAAAGTCCCGGTCAGCACCGGTCCCAAGGTCGTTGCGCCGGTGACGAAATTCAGCGATTTCGACACCGCGAAGACGGCCAGCAATCCGAGACTCTCAGGAAGTGTCGAGGAGCTGCGGTCCTATGTCAAGAGGCAGGGGCTCGGGAGCTGTTTCAGCGATCTGGTCGGCAAGCAACAGCAGGAAGCCGCCGTCCTGTATCTCTTTGTCAACGATGAATTCAAGGCGAAATCGCAGGAGACCCGCGTCCGCGCAGCCGAATCGATCCACGCCTTCTGGGGTCTGCGCTGCAGTGAGAATCAGATCATCCGCAACAAGGGCAACTGCTATGTCTGCCTGGTCGATGAGCAAGGTCAGGTCGTCGGCGGCTCGAAGGTCGGCGCCGCCGCAGAGATCTGGTGCGTCGAATCGACCAGTCCCACGCCGGTTGTCGTCACCCCTGCGCCCGTCCCCGCCGCTGGCGTTGACGTCCCCCTGCAGTTGTCCGTCGTCCTGAGCAAGCGCCCGCGCCCGGCTGATCTCAAGATCGACCTGATGGGGCCGGAATTCCTTAACTACGTCTCCGATTTGCCGGCCGGCACCGCCCGCACCCGCGAAGTCGAGCGCCTGCGTCAGCTTGCCGCCATCCGCCCCTACCTCCAGCACGCCCTCGAAATGGCGCCGTGGGAAGGCGAGCTCGTCCATGCCCAGCGTGGCCAGAGCAAGTTGCTCCTCAGCGTCGACTCCAGCGGCCTCCGCCTCGGCCGCGCCGGCGCCGCCATCACCATGGAAGGCAAGTGGCAGGACTTTGCCGTGTCGGAATACATCAAGATCCTCGAGAGCTTCGCCCAATCCCGTCGCGATGCCGCCGCTGGTAGCCCGATGGCCGCCAAAGCCGATGCCTCCGCTGGTGAAGACCTCTTCCGCGCCGCCCTCCTGGCCGACTGGTACGGTCTCGACGGCGAAGCCCTGCGTCTCTCCGACGCCGCGGTCAAGCTGCAGCCGGCCCTTGCCTCGCCCGCCAAGGCCCTGATCCCTTCCCTCGGACGCTGAAATGTCGGACGACCCCTTTGCCGCCCTTGGCAAGCTGAAATTCTCCGACGCCGAAATGCGCGACTTCGAGACCCGCAAGGCCGAAGCCGCGGCTTCGGCGCCGAAGTTCGGCGGCGGCGTCTCCAAGCTTCGCATCGAGAAGGCCGGGCGCGGCGGCAAAAGCGTCACCGTCCTCTACGACTTCAGCCCCGCCGCCAAGCCCCATCTCGACGGCCTGCTGGCCGAGCTCCGCCGCCGCCTCGCCATCGGCGGCAGCCGCGACGGCGAACGGCTCGAGCTGCAGGGCGACCAGCGAGCCCGGCTCGGCCCGGAGATGACGGCCCTCGGCTTCAAATTGAAGGGCGGCTGAACCTGAAAACCGCAGTTGAAAGGTTGAAAGGTTGAAAGGTTGGCTGCAACAGCAACAGCAACAACTAACGACTATTCAGAAAGGTTCGGCAGTCACCCTCGCCAACCTTGGGAGATACTCTTAGATTCGTCTCTTGTTGCTGTTGTTCATGTGCTTGCGTTTCAACCTTTCAACCTTTCAACCTTTCAACCTTTCAACCTTTCAACCTTTCAACCTTTCAACCCGGTTCCATTCCTCTGCTGCGGTTTTTAGGCTGAAGTTCCGGGAAAATCTCCGGAAGAGCTTGCCACTTTGCCGACATGCGTTAAACTCCTTGCCCCTCCTGCCCCGGCTTCCGGCCGCAGGTGAAGGGACAAATCAACCTCCTGTCAACAGGAACTGAGACACAATGAAAACCTATCTTCCGAAGCGCGAGGAATTCGAGCGCCAGTGGGTGGTGTTTGATGCCGAAGAGCAAGTGCTCGGCCGCCTGGCTGTCAAGATCACCGATGCCCTCCGTGGCAAAGACGAACCCACCTTCGTTCCTTTCTGGGACTGCGGTAAAAACGTCATCGTGATCAACGCCAAGAAAGTCAAACTCACCGGCAGCAAAGAAACCGACAAGTACTATCTGAGCCACTCCCGCTTTGTCGGCTCAATGAAGACCACCACTGTCGAAGAAGTCCGTGAAAAAGACGCGACCCGCCTGATTCTCTGGGCTGTCAAGGGCATGATCCCCAAAGGCCGCCTCGGCCGCGCCTGCTTCAAGAAACTCCACGTGTACGAAGGCGCCGAGCATCCCCATGCTGCTCAGTGCCCCGTCAAGGCTAAGTGAGGTAAATCATGGCTCAACAAGCAGCTCTCTGGACGACCGGCCGCCGCAAATGCGCCGTCGCCCGCGTTCGGGTCATCAAAGGCACCGGTAACATCGTCGTCAACGGCGAGAAGATCGAAACCTATTTCCCCGTCCCCACCCAGCAAATGGCCGTCCGCAGCCCTCTCGTCCTCACCGGCAAGATGGGTCTGTTCGACATCACCATCACCTGCCACGGTGGCGGCAAAGTCGGCCAAGCCGGCGCCTGCCGTCTCGGCATCTCCCGCGCCATCGTGACCATGGAAGAGGAAATGCGCAAACCCTTGCGCGATGCCACCATGCTTACCCGTGATGCCCGCGTCAAGGAACGTAAGAAGCCCGGTCAGCCCGGCGCCCGTCGTCGCTTCCAGTTCTCCAAGCGCTAATCCCGCTCCGGATACCGGAAACCCACGGAACCTCGAAGCCACAAGCTTCGGGGTTTTCTCATGCCCGGACGAGGCTCAAGATTCAGGCTCTCCTGGGATTTGTCTTCTTCCTCAGAGAGAAGGGAATCTGTGATCTCGACATCTCCGTCACCGCGCCCTCTTCTCGCGCCGCTTCCTCTATCTCTGGTGCTCCCGTCCGAAGGGGAAGTGAGGGTGGAATGGAGCGCGGCAGTCCGCGTAGCGACTGCGGCCGGAATGTCCGGGACAGCAACGCAGCAGGGAGCGTCGTTTTCCAGAGAAATAGGATCGCGACTAGGGTGAACGCCGGACATTG